>NZ_CP038512.1:1442500-1742500 GCF_004758605.1 Deinococcus metallilatus | reverse complement strand
TGGAATACGACACCCGCTGGCAGAAGGTGGCCCTGAGCGACCGGGTTTATTCTCAGTCCGGCCAGAGCTTTTCCGGCGTGCGTATCCGCCGGGTGAGTGGCGATGAACTGCGCGGGGCCTACGTGGCTGGCCCCGCTGCTGATCGCCTGACGGTGACGCTCCGGGGCAACTCCACCACCTTCCGCTATGACCACGACCCGTCGGGCCATCTGCTGCTGCACGGCGAGGAGGGCGGTACCCCCTTCACCCTCGAACTGGCCCCCGACCCCGACGCCCGGAGGCTCACTACCCGCGGCTTCCACTGGGTCAACGAGACGCCTTTCAACCGCTAGGGCAGTTCTCCCGGCAGCAGCGAGTAGATAAACATATCCTTGCGCTCTGGACCGACGTTCTGATACTGCCGCAGCAATCCTTCCCGCCGGTAGCCCACCTTCTCTGCGGTGCGCCAGGACGCCTCGTTCCACGGTTCGACATACAGTTCGAGCCGCGAGAGTTCCGGCAGGCTCAGCCCAAAGTGGGAGATGGCCCGTAGGGCTTGCGCCGCCAGGCCCCGTCCCCGTGCGTGGGCCAGCACCCAGTACCCCACACTGGCCCGGCCCTGCGTCTGCGGCCACAAGCCGACCTGCCCCAGGGCGGGTCCATTCCCCTCCGCGATAGCCAGCGACCAACCGGTTTCCGTTCGCAACCGCTCGTGCTGCCGCTCGATAAAGGCCAGGGCCGCTGCCTCGTCGCAGGGACTCGGCACAGTGGTGATCAAGGGGATGAGCGGGTCATGCGCCGCCTCGCAGATGGACGCGCTGTCCCTGACCGAGAAGGGCCGCAGAGTGAATGGCCCGGCCTGGAGGGTCACGGTCGGCAGCATCGGCCCAGTCTGGCACAAGAAAAGAGGCAGTCCCACATGGGAACCGCCCCTCTCTTTTTGCTGCCTGCTGCTGGCTGAAAGCTGACTGCGCCTTACGCCTGCGCCACTTCCACCATCTCGCTGGCCTCGATGATGTCGCCTTCCATCACGTCGTTCCAGTCGAGGTTGATCCCGCACTCGTAGCCGGTCTGCACCTCGCGCACGTCGTCCTTGAAACGCTTGAGGCCGACGATGGTGCCCTCGTACACGACCTGCCTGCCGCGCGTGACCTTCGCCCTGGCATTACGCCGCAGCATCCCGTCGGTCACGTACGACCCGGCGATGTTGCCGCTCTTGGGGTGACGGATCACCATGCGGACCTCGGCGCGGCCCAGGTAGCGTTCCTCGAAGACCGGTTCGACGTTGCCGCGGATCAGGCGGTCCACCTCGTCGATCAGCTCGTAGATGATGCGGAAGCTCTTGATCTCGATGTCCCGCTGCTCGGCGGCCTTCTTCACGCCGCCCGAGGCGGTCACGTTGAAGCACAGGATGGTCGCCTCGGCAGTGGAGGCCAGCAGCACGTCGCCCTCGGTGGGGGAGCCGATGCCCGCCAGCATCACGTTCAGCTTCACGTCCTCGGTTTCCTTCTTGGCGAGGATGCCCTGGATGGCTTCCAGGCTGCCCTGAGTGTCGGCGCGCAGAATCAGGTTCACCGTGCGGGTTTCCCCGAGCGGCCCCATCATCTCCTCCAGCGTCTTCTTGCGCTGGATGCGGGCGTTCTCGGCGTCACGGCGCCCCTCCACACGTTGCGCCACGATCTCGCGGGCGGCGTGTTCGTTCTTGGCGCTGACGACCTTTTCCCCACTGGACGGCGCCTCGGAGAAACCGAGGACCTGCACCGGGGTGCTGGGTCCCGCCTCCTTGATGCGCCCGCCGTTGGAGTCGGTCATCGCCTTGACCTTGCCGTAGTTCTCGCCCACGACCAGGAAGTCCCCGACGTGCAGGGTGCCCTGCTGCACCATCACCGTCGCCAGCACGCCCGCCTGCCGGTCCACCCGGCTCTCGATGATCACGCCGCTGAAGTCACCCCGGGGGTCCGCCCGCAGGTCTTCCAGCTCGGCGGTGAGCGAGATGTACTCCAGCAGGTCCTCGACGCCCTCGCCGGTCTTGGCGCTGACCGGCACCACGATCAGGTCGCCGCCGTACTCCTCCGGCACGAGGTTGAGCTGCGTCAGGTCGGTCTTGACGCGCTCGGGGTCGGCCTGCGGGAGGTCCACCTTGTTGATCGCCACCAGCATCGGCACCTTGGCCGCCTGCGCGTGCGCGATGGCCTCGCGCGTCTGCGGCATCAGCGAGTCGTCGGCGGCGATCACGATGATGGCGATATCGGCCACGTTCGCCCCGCGCGCGCGGATGGTGGTAAAGGCCTCGTGGCCGGGCGTGTCGATGAAGACGACCCGGCCCTTGCTGGTCTTGGCCTCGAAGGCCCCGACGTGCTGGGTGATGCCGCCCGCTTCCTTGGCGGCGACCTTCGTCTTGCGGATGTAGTCCAGCAGTGAGGTCTTGCCGTGGTCCACGTGCCCCATGATCGTGACCACCGGGGCGCGGTGGGGGACTTCCCGGGCGGGGGCCTGCGGCTCGCGCTCGGCGGTGGCGGTCGCGGTCGCCTGGGGCGCGCTCTGGGCCTCGGGTTGCGCGGGTGTGGGCTGGGGCGCACTCGCCGGAGCGGTCGCCGCGTCCGCGCTGGCCGCCTGCCCTTCCTCCTCCAGAATCTGCTTGATGAGTTCAACGGTGTCTTCCTCGATGGTGCTGCTCACGCTCTTGTAGGAAACGCCGAGGCTATCGAGGAGTTCCAGCATTTTTGCGTTGTCCACGCCAAGGTCTTTGGCGAGGGTATAAATCCGAACTTTCGACATGCTCACCTCCGGTGAGGCCCGCGCGCCCGCCGGAGGTCCGGCCGGGGGCGGGCAGAAGATCAGGTTGTCATGGGCTGATCCATAGGTGTGTTCAGGGCCTGCAATTGCGCGCTGACCGCCGGGGCGTCTCCCCGGAAGGCCCGCCGCAGCCGCTTTTCCTGCCAGCAGTCCGGCGAGTCGGCGCACACATAGGCGCCCCGGCCCGTCCGTTTGCCCGGCAGCACCCGCCAGCCCGCTGAAGTCCGCGTCACGCGCACAAACTCGCCCTGGGGGCGCTTGCGGCGGCAGGCGACGCAGGTGCGCTCGGGACAGTGCCGTTCAGGACTGGGCCGTTCAGGATTGGGGGGCGTGCTGGGGGCGGCCATAGGTCGGGCTTACTCCTGCTCGTCGTCCGGGCTGGCGGTCGCGACCGACTTGCTGTCCTTGAAGAGGGCGTCGAAGGCAGACTGGGCGCTGCCGCTCCGCTCGCGGCCCGCCTGCTCGTCCTGCATCGCCTGCTGCATCGCGGCGTCGAGGTCGCTGACGGCGGCGGTTTCGCGCAGGTCGATCTTGTAGCCGGTCAGCTTGGCCGCGAGTCTCACGTTCTGCCCGCCCTTGCCGATGGCGAGCGAGAGCTGGTCGGGCGTGACCGTCACGGTCGCCTCGCGGGTGTCGGGGTGCAGGTCGATCAATCCCACCTTGGCGGGCGAGAGCGCGTTGCGGATGAAGTCGCGCGGGTTGGCGTCCCACAGGATCACGTCCACCCGCTCGCGCCCGAGTTCGCCGGTCACGGCCTGGATGCGGTTGCCGCGGTGCCCGATGCACGCGCCGATAGGGTCCACGTTGGGGTTGTGGCTGAACACCGCGACCTTGGAGCGCTGCCCCGCCTCGCGGGCGATGGCCTTGACCTCGACGATGCCGTTGGCGACTTCGGGGATTTCCTGCCGCAGCAGGTAGTCCAGCAGCCGCTCGTCGGCCCGGCTGGCGAGGATGGTCGGCCCCTTGGGCGTCTTGCGGACTTCCTTGAGGTAGATCTTGACGCGGTTGCCGGGCACCAGCTTCTCGCCGGGGATCTGCTCGCGCGGCGGCAGGATCGCCTCGCCCGCGCCCAGTTCGACAAACCAGTTGCCCTTGTTGTCGCTGCGGACCACCTGGGCGGTCAGCACCTGGCCCTCGCGGTCCTTGTACTCGTTGTAGACCACGTTGCGCTCGGTTTCGCGCATCTTCTGCGTCAGCGTCTGCTTGGCGGCCTGGAGGGCGATCCGTGAGAACTTCTCGCGGTCCACCGGAAACTCCATCTCCATGCCGATCTCGACGCCGGGATCAAGTTCGAGGGCGTCCGCCAGCGAAATCTGGAGGTTCTCGTCCTCGACCTTCTCGACCACCTCGCGCACGATCAGCACTTCGAGTTCGCCGCTGACCGGGTCGAGGTGGACTTCCACCCGGCGGTCGGGTTCCACGTTGCGGGTGTAGGCCTGGGCGAGCGACTGCTCGAAGGCCTCGATGAGCTGCATCTCGTTGATGTTGCGGGCCTGCGCGACTTCACGCAGCGCGTCCGCGAAATTGAATTCACCTTGGGTCATCCCACTCTTCCTTCCTGTTGTTCCCTGCCGTTCGGGGGGGGTTAGCGGTGCCGGTCCGGAAACTCGGCCAGGTTGCCCTGGAACGTCCCGACCGTCAGGGTCACGTCCTCGCCCGCCACATCGAAGGTGACCTGCTCGCCGTCCACGGCCTTGATCGGGGCGGTGAAGCTGTGGCCGTCGCCCCGCACCCTGGCCTTGAGGCCCAGCATCCGCTCGTAGTGTCGGGCACGCGTCAGCGGCCGTTTGGCTCCCGGCGATTCCAGTTCCAGGCGGTACTCGCCCGAGATGGGGTCCACGCGGTCGAATTCGGTACCGACCGCCCGGCTGGCGCTTTCGAGGTCCTCGACGGTCACGGGCTCCTCGTCCAGACGGTCCATACGAATGACGACGATGGGCCTTCTGCCGGGGTTCTGCACCTGCACGTCCAGCACCTCGAAGCCCAGGGGCCTCAGGACGCCGTCCGCGAGGGTGTGGAGGTTATTTGAATTGTTGGCTGCGTTGTTATTCATATTGTGGGCCGCGTATGGCGGGCCGGAAACCACCCCCTCCACGAAAAAAGGTGGGGCAGAGCACCCACCTCAGTTCGAGGATTTCTGAAGGAAGTATAACTCAATTTTGCCGCCTGGCGGGGCGTGCCGTCACAAAGGGCAGGATCGGCGGCGTTCAGTTGGCGGGCGTGTCGTTCCCCAGCCGCACGGTCACGTCCGCGCCGGGCACGCCGCCCTGCTGCGTGATCTGCCCGTGGCCCACATCGCGCAGCACGGCCGCCGCCGCGGTGCCGGTCACGGTGGTGGGGGCGTCGGTGCGGGTTTCCTGGACGATCCGCACGTCCTGGTAGCCCAGACCTTCCAGGCGGGTCTTGAGACGGCGGGCGCTGCCGTCGGGCGCGGCGGTGTTCACGACGGCCACGGTCAGGGGGCGCGGGTCGTTGGGGTCGCGGAACTGCTCGGCCACCAGCTCGTGCAGCGCGGCGCGGTCGGGCAGCCAGGTGCCGCCATTGCCGAAGCTGCCGGGGACGGTGTGCATGTTGACCTTCAGGCCGCCCAGCGCCGCGCCCAGCAGCGCCCCCACGTCCTCCCGCGTCAGATTGGTCTTGGTGTTCTGGTCCAGTGCGCCGACCATGCCGGGCAGCCGCCACCAGTTGAGCGGGTTCTTCATCCGGCCCACCAGCGCGCTCAGGTACGTCTGCTGCCGCGCCACCCGGCCGATGTCGCCCAGGCCGTCATGACGGAAGCGCAGGAAGCCTTCCGCTTGCTGCCCGTTCAGGTGCTGACGGCCCGGCTGGAGATCGATGTGGAGGTGTCCGGCCGTGTCGTCGTACTTCATGCGCTTGGGCACGTCCAGCGTCACGCCGCCCGCCGCGTCGGTCAGCGAGCGCACGGCATGCAGAGAGAGGAGCGCGTAGCCGTCTATTGGCACCCCCGTCAGGTTCTCGACCGCGTTTACCAGCATCTCCGGCCCGCCGTGGACGTTCGACCCGTTGATCTTGCCGAAGCCCCAGCCCGGGATGTTCACCCAGGTGTCGCGCGGAATGCTCAGCAAATTCGCCGTGCCGTCCGGCCGCACCTGCGCCAGCACGATGGTGTCGGTCAGGCCGGTGTAATCCTCGGGCGCTGCCGGATACGGCCAGACCGGACTCGGCGGGTAATTGGGCGTGACCCCGGCCAGCAGCAGCGTGACGGGACCGTCCGCCTTGCGGGGCAGCGCGCCGTAACGTGTCAGCGCGGGGAAGGCGGGAGCGGACAGGGCCACCAGGCCCGCGAGAATGACCAGAAGAACAAGGACAGCGCGGCGCACGCGGCGAGTGTAACGGCCACGCTGATGAGGCACAATCGGGGAACCGATATCCGGCCGGGTGCCGTGGTCCGGCGGGGCCGTGCGCCCTGAAAACCAGGCTCCAGAAATGCCTTTGTGTTCTGAACTTTGTGTTCTGAACTTGTCCCGGGAATGCGGCCGGGCGAGCCGCGCCGCTCAGCGTCTGGCCTCCACCCCCAACACCTGTGCCCCCAGCGAGGCGTAACTCACCTCGTCGGCGGGCGGATGGGTCAGGCCCGCGCGGGCGTCGCGCAGCAGGCGCTCCAGCGGCAGCGCGGGCGTGAGGGCCGCGCCCCCCGCCGTCCGCACCGCGAGGTCGGTCGCGCTCACGGCGGCGTTGGTGGCGTACGCTTTGGCCGCCGCGAGGCCGGGCACGGCGTCCGCGTTCGGCGCGGCGTCCCAGGTTCGGGTCGCTTCCAGCAGCAGCGCGCGGGCGGCATGCAGTTCGGTGGCGATCCGCCCCACGTTCTCCTGCACGCGCGGCAGAGTGGCGATGGGCGCTCCCAGGGCAGTCGGCACCCGCTCGCGGGCATAGGCGGCCAGGGCGTGCAGGGCCGCGAAGCCCACCCCCAGGTACGTCGCCGCAATCGCCGTCCAGAACCACGCGCTGCTCGCGGGGTGGCCCGGCGCGGGCGGCGCCACGTGGTCCCCCGGCACCGCGACCTCCTGAAAGATCACGTCGTGGCTGCCGCTGCCCCGCAGCGCGAGCGCCCCGGTCCAGGTCGGCTCTACAGTCACGCCGGGCGCGTCCAGCGGGACCAGCACGCGGACGACTTCCTCCTCCGGCGCGGCGGCGGTCACCAGGGCGAAGCTCAGCGCGCGGGCACCCGTCGACCACGTCTTGCGGCCGCTGACCCGCCAGCCGTCCCCCTCCGGCACAGCGGTGGTCCGGGGCAGGCCGCCGCGTGAGGGGCTGCCCAGTTCCGGTTCGCTCGCCAGCGAGTTCACCAGCCTGCCCTCCACGCTCGCGCGGGCGAGGGCCGAGAGCAGCGGCTCCGGCAGGGTCCGCCCCTGAAGGTGCTGGCTTTGAAAGGCCGAGCCGACCACGTGCCCGTGCATCGCCAGCACCAGGCCCAGCCCCGCGTCCGCCTCTCCCAGCGCCAGTTGTGCCGCCGCGAACTGCTCCAGGCTGGCCCCCAGGCCGCCCGCCTCCCGGGGCAGCGTCAGGCGCGTGTACCCGCTCGCCCGCAGGGCCGCCGCCGCTTCCGGCGTCACGTCCTGGGCGGCCTCGCAGGCGTCGGCGTGGGCGCGGATGGCGCGTGTGGCCCGGTCGGTCACGGCCTGCATTTCGGGGGGGAGCCGGGTGGGGGAGGGGCCTCGCGTCATGTCCGGCAGGCTAGCGCGGCGCGGTCAGGGGAGAGGCACCGACTGGTCTATAGTGTTTCGTTTAAAACAGAATATAATCTAGCTACTATGTCTAAAGCCTCACGCGATTCCGCCCGCGCCGTCATTCAGGCCCGTTTCCGGGACAGTGTGGACCGCGATGTCAGCGGTCTGGCCGCCCAGTCCTGTCAGGAGCGGGGGCTGCTCGCGCCGGACGGCACCCCGGCCCAGGCCCTCTGCCTCGGCAGCCACCTGCCCGTCACGCATCTGATCTGGGCGGGGTTCCAGCCGGACTGGGCGGAGGTCGTGTACGTCTACGACGGGAGCCGGACCGAGCAGACCCGCTACCTGAATGCCAAGCTGCACCTGACGGTCACGCTCGCCGCCGCCGGGGACGAGGCCACGCCCGGCGTGCGGGCGGCACTTCTGGAGGCCCAGCGCGCCCTGCACACGCTCTGGCTGATCTGGGCCGGGTATCAGGCCACCACCACCGACGCCCTCGCCCACGCGGTCACCGAGTTCGAGGACGTGCGGTAGTCACGTGCCGGGGCGGTGACGGTGAAGACCGGGCGCCCCCGGGGTAGGCTTGAGCGGCACCCCAGCTTTCCCAGGAGGTTCTGCCCATGACCCAGCCCACCCCCAGCCTGCCCGAACCCCATCTGCCCGAACAGTTCCGTGCCCTGCGCGCCGTCAAGGACGAGACGGGCGTGCGGCCCGAGTTCCAGACCCTCACCCTCACCGATCTGCCGGAAGGGGACACCCTGGTCCGCGTCACGCACTCCAGCCTGAACTACAAGGACGGCCTCGCGGTCGCGGGCAGGCCCGGCGTGCTGAAGTCCTATCCGATGACGCCGGGCATTGACTTGGCGGGCACGGTGGTGCAGGACCAGACGGGAACGTATCAGCCCGGTGACGCCGTCCTGCTGACCGGCTGGGGCATCGGTGAGCGTCAGGACGGGGGGTATGCCGAGTATGCGCGGGTCAAGGCGGGCTGGCTGGTCCCTCTGCCCGAAGGCACCACTCCCCAATGGGCCATGAGTGTCGGCACGGCGGGCTTCACGGCCATGCTGGCGGTGATGGCGCTGGAGGAGCACGGCGTCACCCCCGGCAGCGGTGAGGTGCTGGTCACGGGCGCGGCGGGCGGCGTGGGCAGCACCGCCGTCGCCCTGCTCGCGGCGGCAGGCCATACCGTGACCGCCAGCACGGGCCGCCCCGAGGAGGAGGCTTACCTCCGTTCCCTCGGCGCGTCGAACGTGATCGGCCGTGAGGAACTCCCCGCGCTGAAGCGCCCGCTGGAAAAGGAACGCTGGGCCGGTGTGGTGGACAGCGTCGGCGCGGACACCCTCGCGGGGGCGCTCGCCAGCACGCGCACCCACGGCGCAGTCGCGGCCTGTGGGCTGGCGGGCGGGAGCACCCTGGACACCACCGTCTTTCCCTTCATCCTGCGCGGCGTGAACCTGCTGGGGATCGACTCGGTCAACTGTCCGTCGGAGCGGCGCCGCGCGGCCTGGGCACGCCTGGCCCGCGACCTCCCCGCCGACAAACTCGCCGACGTGACGCAGGTTCGCCCGCTGAGCGATGTGCCCGGGCTGGCGCAGGAGATTCTGGCGGGGCAGGTGCGGGGCCGGACCGTGATCGACGTGACCCGCTGAGGGGCGCCGCGCGGCAGTTCGCGGCGAAGGTGGCATGTATCACCTACAGTGAGGGTGAGATGAACCATCCGCCACGTGTCTTGCTGTTCGCTGGTGCCGCCCTCGCCCTGACCGCCTGCGGCGGCTCCTCTCCACCCCAGGCGTCCGATCAACCGCCGGTCACGGTCATCAACGGGAAGGTCGTGACCTGGAGCGGTGCGGGGACCGTCGGCGTGCCCGAGCTGGCGACCGTGAGCACGCCGGTGAGCGCGGACGGTACCTTCACGCTGACCCTGCCGGGGGAGGCGGCGCTGACGGGGCAGACCATGACTGCTTCCGGGGTGATGGCCGCCCTGAACTGTTCCGGGTCGCTCACGAGCAGCGCGGTGGGGACACGCGGCTTCCTGGTGGCGGCCCTGACGGCACGTGACGCGAGCGGAGCGCGGCAGGTGAGCGCGGTGGAGGGCGCCAAGACCGGCCTGCTGAGCCGCAGCGTCCATGCCCGCGTGTGGCTGTACGCGGACGGCGCAACCCAGCTCCGGGGCACGGTCAACTGCGCGAAGCTGCTGAACATCTCCCAGATCAGCGATCTGCCGGTCACCGTCGCCGTCAACACGCAGCGCGGCTGGAACGTGGTGGACCTGTCCATCGAGGCCAGTGCAAACGTCTTCGGGCAGGTGAGCGCCGCGGGTACGGCGGTCAACTCGGCGGCGGGTAGCGCGCAGACCACCTGGCGAACGATGGCCGAACTTCAGGCGCAGATCGCCTTCTAAATCCTGCGGCGCTCCGGCAGGCATTCGCTGCACGCGCCGCATTCTTCCATTACGCCACCAGCAGAACGCGCTATCCTGTCCGTTGATGACCGCCGCCCTCTCGCCCACCGATCAGCGTGCCCGCGAAGTCCTGAAGTCCGTGTGGGGCTACGACGCCTTCCGGGGCGTGCAGGCCGACATCGTCCGCACGGTGGCCGAGGGGGGCAATGCCTTGGTGCTGATGCCGACGGGCGGCGGCAAGAGCCTGTGCTATCAGGTGCCTTCTCTCCTGCGCCCTGGCGTGGGCATCGTGGTGTCGCCCCTGATCGCGCTGATGAAGGATCAGGTGGACGCGCTGCGGCAGGTTGGCGTTAAGGCCGCCTTCCTGAACTCCACCCTCAGCCCGGAAGGCGTGCGCGAGGTGGAAGCGGCCTTGACCGCCGGGGAACTCGACCTGCTCTACGTCGCGCCCGAACGGCTGCTGCTGGACCGGACGCTTGACCTGCTGGAACGCGCCCCGGTCGCCCTCTTTGCGATTGACGAGGCACACTGCGTTTCCCAGTGGGGGCACGATTTCCGGCCCGAGTACGGGCAGTTGCATGTCCTGCCCGAACGCTTTCCGCATCTGCCCCGCGTCGCGCTGACCGCCACGGCCGACGAACGGACCCGCGCCGATATCCTGCGCGTGCTGGGGCTGCACGGCGCCCCGCAGTTCATCTCCTCCTTCGACCGTCCCAACATCCAGTACCGCGTGGCGCAAAAGGTTGGTCCCAAGACGCAGCTCCTCGACTTCATCCGCAGTGAGCACGAGGGCGACGCGGGCATCGTGTACTGCCTCTCGCGCAAGTCGGTGGAGGAGACGGCGAAATGGCTCCAGGCGCAGGGCATCGACGCGCTGCCGTACCACGCGGGCCTCTCGCCACGCGAGCGCAATCTGGCGCAGGACCGCTTCCTGAACGAGGAAGGGTTGGTGGTGGTGGCGACGGTGGCCTTTGGGATGGGCATCGACAAGCCCAACGTGCGCTTCGTGGCGCACCTCGACCTTCCCAAGAGCATGGAGGGGTACTACCAGGAGACGGGCCGCGCCGGGCGCGACGGGCTGCCCAGTACCGCCTGGATGGTCTACGGCCTGGCGGACGTGGTGAACGTGAAGCGGATGCTGGCGCAGAGCCTCGCGCCGGAGGACGTGAAGCGCGTCGAGGCCGCCAAGCTCGACGCCCTCCTGACCTACTGCGAGGCCGCCACCTGCCGCCGTCAGGTGCTGCTGTCGTACTTCGGGGAGACGCTCGCGGCGCCGTGCGGCAACTGCGACGTTTGCCTGAATCCCCCGCGCGTGCGTGACGCCACCCGCGAGGCGCAGATGGCCCTCTCGGCGGCGATCCGCACCGGCAACCGCTTTGGCGCGGCGCACCTGACGGATGTGCTGCTGGGCCGTGACACCGAGAAGGTGCGGGCAATGGGCCACCACCTGCTCCCCACCTTCGGCGTCGGGCGCGAACACGACGAGAAGACCTGGCGGGGCCTGCTGCGCCAGCTCGTCAGCCTGGGGTATCTGGCGGCGGGCGACCACCACGGCCTCAGCGCCACTGGCAAGGCCCGTCCCTTGTTGAAGGGCGAGGAGACGCTGAAGCTGCGCGAGGAAACGCTGGTGCCCAAACCCGCCAAGCGCGACCGCGAACGTGCCCCCCGCCAGGGCCGCGCCCCGGTGGACGCCCAGGATCAGCCGCTCTTCGAGGCCCTGCGCCAGTGGCGGCTCGGGAAAGCCCGGGAGCAGGCCGTCCCCCCCTACGTGATCTTCAACGACTCGACTCTCAAGACCATCGCGGAACTGCGGCCCGGCAGCCTGCACACACTGGGGACCGTCAGCGGGGTGGGCGCGCGCAAGCTGGAACAGTACGGGGAGGAGGTGCTGGAGGTGGTGCGGGGGCATTCGGGCGGCCAGCGACCAGCGGCCAGCCGTCAGTCCAGTGGAGCGGAGCGCGGGGCGGCGGGGAACGCGGCGGTGCTGGGAGTGTTGCGGGGAAGTGAACAGCTCTCAAGCCGTCAGCCGTCAGCGGTCAGCTCTCAACCGGAAGCGCGGCCCGCCGCTCTCTTCCCTTCCTCCCCCCCACAACCCGCAGCCCACGACCCACAACCCCATCCCGAAGTGGCCGAGGCCCTGCGCGAACTTCGCAAGGAACTCTGCCGCGAGACGGGGCTGAGCGCCTTCGTGATCTTCCCGAACGCCACCCTCGAAGCGCTGGCGGCCCGGCAGCCCCGCACGCTGAACGACCTGCGCGGCCTACCGGGCATGGGGGAGAAGCGGATCGAGGCCTACGGGGAGCGCATCGTTGACGCGGTGCTGACCGTGCTGGACGGCTAATCTGGGGTATGTCTCCCGAAGCTGGCCGCCTGAGCCGCACTTTTCGCCGCAACCTCGACCCATCACCTGCCAGGCGTGCCCGAGGAGGCCGCGCACCTCCGCGCGGGGGAGGGCAGCAGCCTGAACTGGGTCGTGGGGCATGCTCTTCTCAGCCCCGGACCTCTGCCTTCCCATGCCTCAAGGGGCGGAGCGCCAGGCTCAGCGCGAATCCCGCCGCGACCAGGCCGAAAGCCAGCAGGTAGGCCCGCCCCAGCCCCTCGGCCAGCGCCGGACCGCCCGAGGCGATGGCCCCGGCTCCGATCAGCAGGGCCATCAGCGCCACGCCCAGCGCACCGCCCATCTGCCGGGCGAACAGCACGCCGCTGGTGACGGCCCCGAGTTCGGAGCGGGCCGCCTGCTCCTGCGCCGAGAGCAGCAGGCTCAGCATGGCGAAGCCCATCCCCATCCCGACCACGAAGCCCAGCGCGGACGTGACCCACAGCGGCTGATGCACCGCCAGCGTCAGCAGCGCGAACATCACCGTCAGCACCAGGAAGCCCAGTTGCGCCAGCCGGGCCAGCGGCACCCGCGTCAGCAGCGGCGCGCTCAGCAGGCTGCTGAGGGTCCATCCCACCAGCATCGGCGTGAGAATCGCGCCAGCACCGGTCGCGCTCCCGCCGCCCACGCCCTGCGCGTACAGCGGCAGGTAGGCGATCACGCCGAAATAGGCCGCGCCGCCCAGCAGATTGCCCGCGAAGGCGATAGCGGTGGTGCGTTGCCGCAGCGCCCCCATCGGCAGCAGGGGGTCGGGGTGCCGCCGCTCGACCCAGACGGCGGCCACCAGTGTCAGCAGCCCCAGCGCGACCAGCAGCCACGCCTTGCCCTCCAGCCCCCAGACGGTCAGGCCGCTCCCCAGCGTGAAGAGGGCCGCCCCCGCCCAGTCCAGCCGTGCGGGGCGCGGCTTGCCCGTCTCATGCAGGTGGCGCAGCGCGATCAAGAAGGCCGCGAGTCCAAACGGCAGGCTGGCGTAAAAGGTCCAGCGCCACGACAGCGTGTCGGTCAGCCAGCCGCCCAGCAGCGGCCCCAGCAACCCCGACAGGCCCCACACCCCGCTGATAAAGGCCTGCACCCGCCCGCGCTCGCTGAGCTGGTACGTTTCCCCCACGATGGTCATCGTGAGGGGCAGCACCGCGCCCGCCCCCAGACCCTGCAAGACCCGCGCGCCCACCAGCCAGCCCATGCTCTGCGCGAGGCCGCACAGGGCGCTCCCCAGCAGAAACAGCACCACGCCCACCAGATACAGCCGCCGCCTGCCCAGCACGTCCGACGCGCGGCCCCACAGCGGACTGCTGACGGTGCTGGTGAGCAGGTACACCGCAAAGGGGAGCGCGTAGAGACGCTGCCCACCCAGGTCCGCGATCACGCTGGGCATGGCTGTCGCCACCACACTCGATTCCAGCGCGGCCAGAAACACGCCCAGGATCAGGCCGGTGGTGGCGAGCTGACGGGCCTGCCGGGCGGCGGGGGAGAGGGTCGGCGGGTGGCTCATGGAGAGCAGGCTAACGCCGCTGCCCCCGGGCCGACAACAACGCCGCCCCCACGGAGGAGGGCGGCGCGGAGGGGGCGCGGCTTAGCGAGCGACCGGAATCTCGGGGATGGCGCGGTGGGTGGAGGCGCTGCGGGCACCCATCACCGAGAACAGCAGGGTCAGACCCGCGGCCAGCAGCCAGCCCAGGCCGGTGTTGCGGGCCGCGATGCGGGCGTTGGCCGCCGCCGTGTTGGCGAGGTCGGTGGCCTGCTTCTGGATGTTGTTGATGTCGTTGGAGATCACCTTCTGGACTTCCTGGGCCTGCGGCGCACTCAGCCCCTGACGTTCCAGCCGGTTCACGAAGTCCTGGCCGGTCAGGGCGTTCTGGATGGCCTGGATGCGGGCGGTGGCAAAGTCACCGATGGTGCTGAGGTTCTGGTTGCCCAGGTCATAGGCGGTGCGGCGGTAGATGTTGGTCACCACGTTGGCGGCGGCCTGCACCTGCTGCTGGTTGAGGCTGGGGCTGTTCTGGGCGATCAGGTTCACCACGTCCTGCTCGTTGATGTTGCCCAGGAAGTTCTGCACCGGGTTGGACTGCGCGGCCCCCGCTGTCGCGGCGGCTCCGGCGGTCGCGGCGGTGCCCGCCAGGGTGCCCACGATGTTGGTGGCCGTGCCAAGCAGGCTGCTGGCCGCGCTGTAGGCGAGCCAGGTGGTCAGCAGCACCAGCAGGCCGCCCGTGACCATGCCGGTCATGGTGGCGTCACTGTGCGTCATGGCCGCGATGCCGTCAGTGTTGCGGGTGGCCGGGGCACTGGCGCGGACCGCGGTCAGGCCCGCCGCATAGGCGCCCACCAGCGCGGCGATGGCGGTCCAGATCAGGGCGGCGACCCCAGTGCCCGTCAGCGTAATGCTGGTGAGGGCGGTGATGACGACGCCCAACGCCAGGATGCTCAGGGTGGTCACGAAGCCCAGTGCCAGGCCCGCGAGAACGCCGCCCCAGTGGAGCCGGTGAGAGAGTCGGTCGGTGTTCAGTGTCATGGCTTCTCCTCCTCCGTCGTTCCCCGTAGGGGAATCTGTCCGGTATCGGCCCGTCCAGGTTGGGCCTCTTCCTTTTCACCCTAACCGCCGCCTACGTCCTTGACGTTATCCGGACACTTAACACCCCCCTCATATCCAGGCCCCCTACACGAAGGCGCTCAGCCCGGTGACTGCCCGGCCCACCACCAGCGTGTTGATCTCGTTGGTGCCCTCGTAGGAATAGATCGCTTCGGTGTCCGCGAAGTGCTTGGCGACGAGGTACTCGAGCAGGATGCCGTTGCCGCCGAAGGTTTCCCGGGCCAGCGCCACCGTCTCGCGGCAGCGGGCCGCCGTGACCACCTTGGCGAGCGCGGCGTGCTCGTCGCGCATCAGCCCCGCGTCGGCCATCTGCGAGAGCCGCAGGCACAGCGAGAGCGTGGTCGTCACGTTGCCCAGCATGTGAACGAGGTGGTTCTGGATCAGTTGAAAGGCGCCGATGGGCTTGCCGAACTGCTCGCGGGTCTGCGCGTACTTCAGCGCCAGTTCGTATGCCCCCAGCGCGCAGCCCACGCCCTGCCAGGCCACGCCCGCCCGCGTGAGCCGCAGCACCTCGGCGGTCGTCCGCCAGCCGCGCACCTCCTGAAGACGGTCCGACTCGGGCACCCGGCAGCCTTCCAGCGTGATCTGTCCGTTTTCCACCATCCGCAGCGCGATCTTGCCCGCGATCTTTTGCACGCGGTAGCCCGGCGTCCCCGCCCGCACGATGAAGCCCCGCACCTCCCCGGTGTCCACGTCGCGCGCCCAGATCACGGTGAAGTCGCTGAAGGTGGAGTTCCCGATCCACTTCTTCTCGCCGTTCAGAATCCAGGTGTCACCGTCGCGCTGGCAGGTGGTCCGCATCCCCTGGCTGACCTGCGAGCCGCCTTCCGGTTCGGTCAGCCCGAAGGCGCCGATGGCCTCCAGGTCGAGCATTTTCGGCAGCCACTCGGCTTTTTGCTGCGCCGAGCCGCCCAGGGCGATGGAGGCGAACGCGAGGCCGGTATGGACGCCGAAGAACACGGCGGTGGAGACATCCACCCGGCAGAATTCCAGCGTAATCAGGCCCTCCATCAGCGTCGCGTCGGGCTTGTGGGTGCCGTCCTCGTTCCAGACCCGGCGCGGCAGGTCGAGCGCCCGCAGTTCGGGAATCAGGTGGCGCGGGAACTCGTCGCGACTCCAGTACTCGTTCATGATCGGCGCGACCCGCTCCTCCATGAAGCCGCGCACCCTGAGCCGGACCACCTGCTGCTCCTCTGTGAGGTCGTCCAGTTGCCCGTAGAAGTCGCCATCCGGCTCCGGCAACGCCCTGGGCGGGCGGTTGCCCCGGTCCAGCAGCCGCGAGAGCTGCTTCAGTTGCCCGTCACTCAGGCGCGAGGCGGTTCCCAGCAGCGCGGGCAGGTCCACCTTCTGGCTCAGCCGCCCCAGCGCCTCCAGGTCGATCTGCCCGAGCAGCTCCAGGGGATTTCTTGAAGGCGAGGTCATATCCCCCGTTGTACCTGGTGCAAGTGTGCCGGACCGCCAGCCCCGACCCGCCCGCCGTTCACGCAATGTTCAGTCTTGGTGCCGGTCCCTGGGATGGGCAGGTGAGGGATCGGTCCGGCGGAGGCTGACGTACTGTGTGACGTATGCCATCCCCTGAAAGTTCGGCCCCTGGAGTCTGGGCGCGGCTGCGGGCCTCCCTGCGCGGCGAACGCGACGCGGAAACGCTCTATGCCTACCGGCGGGCCGGGGCGCAGATTCACCCGCTACTCGACGCCGCCGAACGCCGCCGCTTCGACCTGATGGTGAGCGGCCAGAGTCCCTTCGCCGTGCCGCGGCACGTGGGGCTGGAACTGGCCTGCGCCTGGAACGCCTTCGCCCTGCAAACGCTGGGCGACAAGATGCTGGAGGCGGACGAGGCGGCCGACCCCACCACCGCGGGCTTCGTCCCGCCGGTCACCTTCGATCAGGTGCAGGGCTACTACAGCGGCGTGCAACGCTGGCTGGGCCACGCGAGTCAGGCGGCCCACGACCCCGCCTTCGACCTGCCCCCCGGCACCCTGCCCGCCCGGCTGCCGGAATGGTCGCCGGTCGAACCCTGCCCCCGCCCCCACCTGGAGGCGATGATGGCGGCGCTGGAGGCCATGCGCCTGCACGCCGAGGCCGCGATGCACGGGCTGGAACAGGCGACGCCCGAAGCCGACGCGCCCCGGCTGGCCCGCTTGCGCGGTCAGGTGGCGGAGGCGCTGTCGCAGGCGGGCTACGTGTCGGGCATGTACACGCCCGGCGCGTCGCTGGCTCTGCACGAGCAGATCGAGGAACAGGCCAAGCGCGCCACCGAGAGCCTGTACCGGGTGGGCCAGCTCATCAGCTATCCCGCGCTGCTGACCGAGCCCGGCCGCGCGCCCACCCCCCCGGGCCGCGAGCGGCCGCGCCAGGGCACCTTCGCCCGGATCCCGCTCCCCGGCGAGCCGGGCTTTGATCCCTGGGCCATGACCGACCCCGGCAACGTCGCCACTCTGCGCCGCAACCCCGACGCCCGGCGCGTGATCGAGGAGATGTGGGCGCTCGACCCCGATCCGGCGGCCAGCTTGGCCCTCTGGGACGATGTCCGCCGCGCCCTGCAAACGGGGGGCGCCGTCCCGGCCCGCCACCCCGATGGCCAGTTCGTCGGCTTCTACTTCTGCACGCCCTACTGCGCCATCTACGAGGCCCGGCGCCCCCTGGTGATCGGAGACACGCCCGTCCCGAAGGGCCAACGCTTCACCCTGGAGTGCGCGGCAGAAGGTGTCCGCATCGGCTACCCCTTCAAGCGTGAGGTGGTCGTGGGGAGTTTCCGCACCGCCACCATCGACTACTGTGACCCCGACCAGCCCCCGCCCCACGACGAGTGAGCCTCTCGCAGCTTCATGGCCGCGCGTCCCGGCAGAGTCAGGGCCGGGACACTAGCATGACCGGGTGAACCCCAAGCCCACCCGCCCCCTGCCCACGCGGCCCGCCGGTTACGTGGAACTGGCGCGGTACAGCAGCCTGGGACGCTTCTGGACCTGTCTGGGCGGGGCCGAACGTGCCGGACGCGAGATCACGCTGGTTCGCGGCGACACCCCGGACCTGTGCCGCCGCCGCGTCAGCGGCTACGCCCTGCCCGGCGCGGCCCTGCTGCTCGACACCGGCCGCGTCACCCAGGCCCTCGACGACGGCTTCGAGACGCATCCGGCCCTCCTGGCCCTGCTGGCGGGCGACCCTGGCCCCCTGCGCGCCGAACTGAACGCCCACTTCGAGCTGCGCCTCGACTTCGTGCTGGCCTTGACCGCCGCCCGCGACCTGATCGCCCGGCCCGAGTTCAGCTACGTCCCCCTGGTGCGCGGCCTCAGCGACCTGCCCGCCAGCCTGCCCCTCCAGCCCCGCCGCCTGGCACGGGACGAGGTGCATCTGCTGGTGCAGCGGGCGTGTGGGCTGGCGTAGGGGAGACGGTACGCCGTGCGCGGTACGTGGTCAAAGCTCATTTCCTGCGCCCTGAGTACCGCGCACCGCTTCCCCCTCACCCGTCGCTCTCCGTCCGCTTCTTCGGCTTGCTCGCCGCGAACTTCGCCAGCCGGGCGGTGATGCCGGGCGGCGTGTTCGTCAGCAGATAACGGGAAGCGGGGTTGCGCTCTGCAAAGGCGTCCACCCGGTCAAACAGGCGCCCGAAGACCTCTTCCGGCATGTCGAGGGCGGGGGTGAGGCGCACGGTGCGCTTGGAACTGAGGCTGAGGTTCGCCATCACGCCCATCACGTGCAGTTCGCGCAGGGCGAGGATGGCGGTGGCCTCGAAGACCAGTTCCTTCAGCACGCCGGGGAGGGGCACGCCGACCATCGGTTTGAACTGCATGGCGAGCAGGAGGCCCTGGCCGCGCACATTCTCCAGTAACCGGGGATACCGCCGCTGCACGGTCCGCAGCCGCTCCAGCCCCACCGCGCCGAGGCGGGCGCTGCGGGCGGGAAGGTCACACTCGATCAGGTATTCCAGCGACTTCAGGCCGACCGCCATCGCCAGCGAGTTGCCGCCGAAGGTGTTGGAATGCCGCTTGGAGCTGAGCCCGCCCAGCATCTTCTTGTAGATCGCGTGCCGGACGATGGTCGCGCCCACCGCCGTCATCCCGCCGCCCAGCGGCTTGGCGAGGGTGACGATGTCGGCGTCGAGGCCCTGCGCCGCCGACTCGAACCAGTGTCCGGTGCGGCCCAGGCCGGTCTGAATCTCGTCCGCGATACAGACGATGCCGTGACGGCGGCACAGGTCGCCCACGCCGCGCAGGAAGCCGGGCGGGGGAATGTTCACGCCGCCCTCGCCCTGGATCGGCTCGACCACCACCGCCACCACGTTGTCCGGCCCCAGCCGCCGGATCAGCCGCGTCAGCGCGTCCAGGTCGCCGTAGGGGCTGGTCAGGGCGCCGGGCACCAGCGGGCGGAAGATGTCCTGGTACTCGGGATTCGGCGTCAGGCTGAGGCTGCCCAGCGTCTTGCCGTGGTAGCCACTGGAAAAGGAGATGTAGAACTTGGCGCGCGGCCGCCACGCCTTGGCGAACTTGAGCGCCCCCTCGATGGCCTCGGTGCCGCTGGAGCAGAAGAAGACCTGCGAGTCGGCATGGGAGGGCAGTTCACGCGCCAGCAGCCGCACCAGATTGGTCTGGAGGGCCGCCCGCCAGGGCGAACTGGACTGCTGCGGCAGGCCCATCGCCCGGTTCTTCTCCAGGTACTCCTGCAAGAAGCGGGTGACCACCGGCGGCATGTCCCCGAACGGCACGGCGGCGTACCCCGAGGCGTTGATGCGCCGCACGCCATGTTCGTCTTCCAGTTCCCAGGGTGTCACGCGGTAAAAAGGCCCGGCCAGCCCCAGCAGGTCGAGGCCGTACAGCAACTCCTCGTTGCCGTAGCGCATGTCGAGCGTCCTAACTTCGGCGGGACCGAGGCGTTCGTCCAGCACGTCCTGCGCGCGAATGAAACCGGGGGGGAGGGGGGCGGTCATGACGGGCAGTCTAGCGGTCAATCCACCTCCACTCCCAGCGCGGGGTCGGAGGGGACCACTTTCCAGCGTCTCGCTGTTCTCGGCGTGCGCGTCCCCAGCCGGGTCCATGTCCCCGGTGAGGCCGCACCGCAGCGTATATCCTCCCTCTATGCGTCTTGTCAGAATCGAATACGGCAATGCTCCCCGCTGGGGCCAGGTCGAGGGAGACACCATTCACCTCACGGACGGCATGGGGGGCGAGCCGACGGGGGAGACGGTGCCGCTCGAAGGCGCCCGGCTGCTCGCGCCCGCCGAGCCGACCAAGATCGTCTGCGTGGGCCGCAACTACCTGGACCACATCAAGGAACTCGGCAACGATACCGGCGACCTCCCCAGCGAACCCGGCATCTTCCTGAAGGGGCCGAACGCGCTGGCCGAACCCGGCGGCACCGTCCAGTATCCCGACTGGACCCAGAACTTTCACTTCGAGGGCGAACTGGCCCTGGTGATCGGGCAGCAGGCCCGCGACCTGAGGCCCGACACGGCTTTGAGTGCCGTCCTGGGCTATACCTGCGGCCTGGACCTCACCGCCCGCGACCTCCAGAAGCAAGACCTCCAGTGGTTCCGGGCCAAGGCCGCCGACCGCTTCTGCCCGCTCGGTCCCTGGCTCGAAACCGACCTCGACCCGACCGACCTGCGGGTGCAGACGCGCGTGAACGGCGAACTCCGCCAGGACGGGCGCACCAGCCACATGATCTTCGACGTGGTGCAGATTCTGACCTACCTCACCCGGTACGTGACCCTGGAACCCGGCGACGTGGTGCTGACCGGCACCCCCGAAGGCGTCGGCGCGCTGCACCGGGGCGATACCGTCGAGGTGGAGGTGCAGGGGATCGGGACGCTGGTGACCCACATCGGCTGACCGACGCGGGCAAGCGCCACGGTTGCTCATTGCCGCCGCGCGCTAGCCTGAAGACGTGCCTACAAGCCGCCGCGCCCGCGCCCTGGCCCTCGCGTTCCTCACCTCTCTTCCGGCGGGGGCGAGTCCCGCCACGGACCTGTTCGGGGCGGCCACCCGCGCCGTGCAGCAGCAGTACTACGGCTGGTCCACGGTGGACCGCACGCAACTTGGCGAAAAATACGCGGCGGTCCTGGCCGAGAAGTGTGCGCCGCAGGGGGACGCCTGCGACTACGCGACCGGCCGCGCCGTGCTGAACGACATGTTCAGCGAACTGGGCGACGCCCACACCAACATCCGCGACGCGGAGGGGGCCGAACGGCTGGCCGAGGTTTCCCAGAACCGGGCCGTGAATCGCACCGGCGTGCGGGTGGTGCGGGTGGCGGGCGGCCTGCTGGTCGTGTCGGTGATGCCGGGGAGTCCCGCCGAGCAGGCAGGTCTGCGCCGCTTCGACCTGCTCACCGGGGTGAATGGCCAGGCCGCCGGGAAGGACGTGGGCGGCCAGAACCTCCCGGTCGGCTCCAACGAGTTCATCCGGCTGGAACGCGCGGGAGCACCCCTGAACGTGACCCTGCGCCGGGCGGGCCAGCCCGACCACCCCCTGACGCTGCCCACCGCCCGCCTCCAGGCCCGCGACGAGCCGAACCTCACCTGGACCGGGCCGGACGGGAAGACCGCCCTGATCGACTACCCGTCCTTTCTGGCCAGTGACAGCGCCGCGCTGTTCCTGAAGAGCGTGGCCCAGGCGCAGGCGGGCGGCGCGGCGGCACTGGTCGTGGACCTGCGCTACAACGGCGGCGGCAGCCTGCAACAGTGCGTCGCGGCCGCCAGCATCTTCGGGCCGGTGGTGTACAAGACCCGCGAGCAGGGCCTCAGCTACACCTACGCGGGCCTGCGCGGCGAGCCGGTGTTCCCCTTCCTGGCGCGGGCGGCGGGGCCGGGCTGGGCCCTGTGGCGCGGCCCGCTGGCGGTGCTGGTCGGTCCGAACACCGCCTCCTGCGCGGAGGTCTTCGCGTACTACGCGCACAGAGCCGGGGCCGTCGTGGTGGGGGAGAAGACGCGCGGTGTGGGCAACAGCGGCGTCGTCTTCGAGCCGATGCCCGACGGCGGCGTGCTGTCCGTGACCATCCTGCGCGCCTACAGCGAAGCGGACGAACCGCTCCCGGCCGCCATCACGCCGGACGTGGCCGCCCCCACCGACGTGAGCGCCCTGACGGCCCAGGGCCGCGACACCACGCTGGAAGCGGCGCTGACCGCCCTGCGCGCCCCGGCGGCACCCGCGGCGGGCCTGCGAATGGGGTCCGGGCAGACAGACGCGGGCGGGGGCGGGGACGCTAGCCTGAGCGTGGGCAGAAGGTAACGCTAAACCGCGTCGTGCGCGCGAACAGGCCCGTAGACTAGAATTGATGCAGCCTCGACACCCGCTTTCCAACGCGCTGCGCCCAGGCGCGGTGCAGCCCGCCCGACACAGGGGGTAGCCCATGAACAGATACGACGACCGCGCCCGCCTCGTGTTCCACTACGCCCGTGAGGAAGGCAACCGGCTGGGCCACGCGATGGTCGGCCCCGAACATCTGCTGCTCGGCCTGATGCGCGAGGGCGGCACCGCCGCCACCATCCTGACCGAGTTCGGCGCTTCACTGGACGGCCTGCGCCGCCGCGTGGAAGAAATCATCGGCCGGGGCGAGGGCAACCGCCTGAACGACGCTCCCTCCATCACCCCCCGCGCCCGCCGCGTGATGGAACTCGCCTCCGCCGAGGCCCGCTCGCTCGGCGCCCAGGTGACCAGCACCGAGCACATCCTCCTGGGCATCATCCGCGAGGGAGACGGGGTGGCCTTCCGCATCCTGCAAGAGCTGACGAAGGACGTGGACACGATCCGCTGGCGCGTGCTGGCGCAGGGGGACAGCAGCACCGGCAAGGCCGCCAAGCCGGTCGCCACCCCCTTCCTCGACGAGTACGGCCGTGACCTCACCCGGCAGGCCCGCGAGGGCAAGCTCGACCCGGTGATCGGCCGCAGCGAGGAAATCCGCCGCGTCACCCAGATCCTGACCCGCCGCACCAAGAACAACCCGGTATTGATCGGTGACCCCGGCGTGGGCAAGACCGCCATCGTGGAGGGCCTCGCGCTCGCCATCCACGAGAAGCGCACGCCGCCCAACCTGCACGGCGTCCGCCTGGTCAGCCTCGACCTGTCGGGCGTGGTGGCCGGGACCAAGTACCGCGGCGAATTCGAGGAGCGGCTGCGCCAGATCATCGAGGAACTCCGCAATGCCAAGGTGATGGCCTTTATCGACGAGCTGCACACCCTGGTCGGGGCGGGCGGCGCGGAAGGGACGCTGGACGCGGCGAACATCCTCAAGCCTGCGCTGAGCAGGGGCGAGATTCAGGTGATCGGCGCGACCACCACCGGCGAATACCACCGCTACATCGAGAAGGACGCCGCCCTGGAACGCCGCTTCCAGCCGGTGATCGTGCTGGAACCCAGCCCGGCCGAGACGCTGCAAATCCTGCGCGGCCTGCGCCCCCGCTACGAGGAGCACCACGGCGTCCAGATTCCCGACCCGGCGCTCGAACTGGCAGTCCGCATCGGGGAACGCAGCCTCCCGGGCCGCAACTTTCCCGACAAGGCCATCGACCTGATCGACGAGGCCGCCAGCCGCGTCCGCCTGAACATGAGTGTCGGCCTGCCCGTCGCGGAGACCGAGGACGGCGAGCCGATGGTCACCCGCGAGGACATCGAGAGCGTGATCAACTCGATGGGCGGTATTTACTCCGACGAGTCGGCGGCGCAGCTCAGCGACCTCGAAGAGCAGCTCACCGATCAGGTGTACGGCCAGCCGGAGGCCATCAAGGCGCTGTCCAGCGCCCTGCGCCGCGCCCGGGTGGGCCTGGGCGGACGCACCCGCGTTTCGGCCAGCTTCCTCTTCGTCGGCCCCAGCGGCGTGGGCAAGACGCACCTCGCCAAGGCATTGGCCCGCACCCTCTTCGGCTCCGAGCGTTCGCTGATCCGGGTGGACATGAGCGAGTTTCAGGAATCGCACTCCATCTCCAAGCTGATCGGGTCCCCTCCCGGCTACGTGGGCTTCGAGCAGGGGGGCCGCCTGACCGAGGCCGTGCGCCGTCAGCCCTTCTCGGTGATCCTGCTCGACGAGATCGAAAAGGCGCACCCGGACGTGTACAACACCTTCCTGCAAGTGCTGGACGACGGCCGCCTGACCGACGGGCTGGGCCGCACGGTGGACTTCCGCCGCACCATCATCATCATGACCAGCAACACGGGCTTCAACGTGAATCCGACGGTGGGCTTCAGCCCGGTCACGCCCGACAACAACGCGCCGCTGCGGAACATCTTCACGCCCGAGTTCCTCGACCGCCTCGACGACGTGATCCGCTTCCGCCCGCTCGGCGAGGAGGAACTGGTGCGCGTCGCCCAGCAACTGATGGGGGAGATGCGCGAGGAACTCACCAGCCGCGAGCTGAACGTTACCTTCGACCCGGCCATCGCCGCCTGGCTGGTGGGCAAGCTCAAGGCCCGCAGCCCCAAGCACGCGGTCGGCAGCTCCCGCCAGCTCCGTACCCTGGTCCGCGAGGAGATCGAGGACCCGCTGGCCCTGGAACTGATCGGCAACGCGGGCGAGGAACTGCGCGTGGTGCTGGGCCAGGACGGCATCCAGTTCGAGCGCGGGACGACGGCACCGCCACAGATCCTGGCCTGAACCTCGAAAGTCAACAAGGAGCCCCGGAGTGCCCTCCTCCGGGGCTTTTTGCTGGCTGGTCCCGGGCGGGCTTCAGGCCGGGAAACTCCACGCCTATCAGTCCGTTGTTCTCCCACTCGCTCTGCTCGGATTTCCAGGTTGACAAGACAACCTTTCGTAGTCGATATCAGCCTGAATGACGGGGAGCCCGTCACTGACGCTGGCAGACCTGGCAAAGGCAGCGGTGTTGGTGATGCCTTCACTGGAGCCGATATCTCCACCCGGAGCTTCACCTGGGAATCACCTGTTGCTGTCGGCCCTCCGTTGCTCCTGGTGAGGCAAGATGCCGTCCTCGTGGTGGGTCCTGGCTTCGGATGGCTGAACGGAGCCGGAGGAGAGGCTATGCGGCGTGCCGTGTTGCACTTCCCCTTCCTTCTGTATCCCGGCACGGTCCCTTCTCCGCCCAACCGCTACCATGCTCCTCTATGACCAAGAGCATCGCCGCCTTTCAGGACGAATACGGCCGCATCACCGGCTGGCCCTCCGACCGCCGCCGGGCGCATCAACTCGCCATCCTCGATTACCTCACCGGCCTCTTCGAGCCGGGCCGCCGCTACGGCGAGGACGCCGTGATGGCGGTGCTGCGCGACCACAGCACGCTGGAGGAACCGGCGCTCCTCCTGACCGAACTGGTGGACGGCGACTATCTCGTCACGCGAGACGGCGACTACTGGCGGGCAGACAGCAGGCCCAATGGCTAGGGTCACCACCCGGTACGTCTGCACCTCCTGCGGCTACCAGTCCGCCAAACCGCTGGGCCGCTGTCCCAACTGCCAGGCCTGGAACTCCTTCGAGGAGGAAGCGCCGGTCGTGGCGAGCGGCAAGACGCGGGGCAGCCTGGGCGGCGGTTACGGCGGCGTCACCGGGGGCCGCCTCACGCCCCTCTCGACGGTCGGGCGGCGCGAGGAACCCCGGACGCGCACGGGCATCGCGGAACTCGACCGGGTTCTGGGGGGCGGCCTGGTCGCGGGCGGCGTGACGCTGATCGGCGGCGAACCCGGCATCGGCAAGAGCACCCTGCTGCTTCAGGTGGCCGACAGGCTCGCCCGGAATGGCGGGGCCGTGCTGTACGTCGCGGGTGAGGAATCGCTGGAACAGATTCGCCTGCGGGCCGACCGTCTGGGCGTGACCGCCGAAATTCAACTCACCCGCGACACCCGCGCCGAACACATCGCCGCCCTGATGGCCGAACACAAACCCGCCCTGTGCATCGTGGACTCGATCCAGACCGTGACGGTGGAGGGGGACGGCACGCCCGGCGGTTTGGCCCAGGTCCGCGAGGGGACGGCCCTGCTGACCCGCGCGGCCAAGGAAACCGGGACGGCGACGGTCCTCGTCGGCCACGTCACCAAGGAGGGCACCGTCGCCGGGCCGAAGGTGATGGAACATATCGTGGATACCACGGTGTTTCTGGAGACGGTGGGCGCCTTTCGCCTGCTCAGGAGCGTGAAAAACCGCTTCGGTCAGGCCGGAGAACTCGGCGTGTTCGAGATGCGCGGCGAGGGCCTGGTCGCGGTGGAAAATCCCAGCGCCGCCTTCCTGGCCGAGCGGCCTGTGGGTGTGCCCGGCAGCGTCGTCGCCGCGACCATCGACGGGCAGCGGCCCATGTTGCTGGAAGTGCAGGCGCTGGCCGCCAAGACCCCCTACCCCAATCCGCGCCGCGTGGTGGTCGGCCTCGATCCCCGGCGAGTGGACGTGGTGCTGGCCGTGCTGGAGCGCCGTCTGGACCTCACGCTGGGGGGGCTGGACGTGTACGTCAACCTGGCTGGCGGGCTGAAGGTGCCGGACCCGGGCCTGGACCTCCCGGTCGCGCTGGCGGTGTACTCGGCGGTGGTCGGCCGGGCGTTGCCGGGCAACGTCGCCGTCTTCGGAGAGGTTGGCCTGGCAGGTGAGGTCCGCTCCACCCAGGGGGCGCTGCGCCGCGCCGAGGAGGCGGCCCGCGCCGGATACCTGCACCTGATCGTTCCTCCCGGCCTGGACGGACGCGAGGGTGTCCGCAGCGTGGAGGAGGCTGTGGGCCTGGTCTGGCAGCCGACCCCCTGAGTTTGAGGGGCGCTTCAGCTTTGATAGGGGTTTAGTCAAGGAAAGGGTCAGGTTCTGAAATGTCCCGACCAGAATTCTCGGTCACACTGACCTCACTATGAATAAGGCGCTGAAGACCCTGACCCTGACCGCTCTGCTGGCTCTGCCTGTGAGTGCCCTGGCTCAGACCGATACGACCGGAACCCCTGGGACGCCCGGTACGACCAATACCACCACCGGGACACCCGGTACGGATACGACTGGGACGCCTGGAACCAGCGATACCACCACCGGGACGCCCGGCACCGACACGACCGGAGCCGGAACCACGGACACCACGGGAGCAGCCGGGACCACCGGTACCCCTGGCACCGACACGACCGGGGCCGGAACCACGGATACCACGGGGGCAGCCGGGACGCCCGGCACGACGGACACGACCGGAACCGCCGGAACAACCGATACCACGACGACCGGGACCACCACCACGACGAACCGCAATAACGGCTTCGACTGGGGCTGGCTGGGCCTCGCCGGACTGATCGGCCTGGCTGGTCTGTCCCGTGGCCGACGCGATGTCGACACCCGCACCGCAACCACTGTGCGCCGCTGAGTATTCAGCAGAAAGCCGCCGCTCCTTAACCGGGCGGCGGCTCTGTTCTTCCAGTATCTTTCAAGCTGGGGAGTATGGAGCCGGTCGTCTCTGTCAATCCAGCCAAAACTCTTTGTTCGAAATCTCTGCTTTGATGCTTCGCGTATGATTCCTAAAGCGATCTCCATAAGAGTCTGGACAATGACTCTTTTCTGAGCCTCGCTTGGCAAGTTTTAAGGGCGGAGCTGATGTCCTCCATTATCCATGAATCACGGCTGAGCATCGAATGCTCAAAGGTTTCAAAGAAGAGGAGCGGCCACAGAAAAGCTTCGACGGGAGGGTGCGACTACGGGGCTTCGTCCACAGAGCAACTAGAGGCGAGCCTCCTATGATAGAACAGCCGCCGCCCATTGCACGGACGGCGGCTGATTTGCTTTCCTAATTCCTAACGCCTAATACCTCATCTCTCAGTGCAACACCCCAGTCTCGAACCGGAACTTGTTCCCGTCGTAGTCCACCGTCAGCGTGCTGCCTTCCGGCACCTGACCTTGCAGGATTTCGCGGGCCAGCGGCGTCTCGATCTCGCGGGCGATGACGCGCTTGAGGGGGCGGGCACCGAAGGCGGGGTCGTAGCCGATCTGCGCGAGTTTGTCCTTCGCGGCGTCGGTCAGATGCAGCGTGACGCGGCGTTCGGCCAGGCGGCGGCGCAGGCCGCTGAGCTGGATTTCGACGATCTTGTGCAGGTCGGCGGGCGTCAGCGCGTCGAAGACGATGATGTCGTCGATGCGGTTCAGGAACTCGGGGCGGAAGTGTGCTTGCAGCACCTGGAGAACCTGCTCGCGGATGCTCTCGGGGCTGTCGCCGCGCGCCTGCGCTTCGAGGATCAGCGGCGAGCCGATGTTGCTGGTCATGATGATCAGCGTGTTGCGGAAGTCCACCGTGCGGCCCTGTCCGTCGGTCAGGCGCCCATCGTCCAGCACTTGCAACAGCACGTTGAACACGTCCGGGTTCGCCTTCTCGATCTCGTCGAGCAGGATCACCGAGTAGGGGCGGCGACGCACGGCCTCGGTGAGCTGGCCGCCTTCCTCGTAACCCACGTATCCGGGAGGCGCCCCGATCAGGCGGGCGACGGAGTGCTTCTCCATGTATTCGCTCATGTCGATGCGGATCATTGCGTCGGGTGAGTCGAACAGGAACTCGGCCAGAGCCTTCGCCAGCTCGGTTTTACCGACGCCGGTCGGCCCCAGGAACATGAAGGAGCCGAGGGGCCGGTTGGGGTCGTTCAGCCCCGCGCGGGCACGGCGGATCGCGTCGGCCACACTCACGATGGCGCGGTCCTGTCCGATGACCCGCCCGTGGAGCTGCTCTTCGAGTTGCAGCAGCTTCTCGCGCTCGCCCTCCATCAGCTTGCTGACCGGAATGCCCGTCCAGCGGCTCACGACCGAGGCGATGTCCTCATCGGTGACTTCCATGTGGGCGAACTCGGCGTTCTTGAGCTTGCGCTCCAGGTCCTGCACGTCCTTTTCCAGTTGCGGGAGCTTGCCGTATTCCAGCTCGGCCGCCCTTCCGAGGTCGTATTCACGCCGCGCCTTCTCGATGTCGGTCCGCACCTGGTCCAGTTGGTCACGCTTCTCGCGCAGGGCCTGCACTTCACCTCGCTCGGCCTCCCAGCGGCTGCGAACCTCGGCCAGCTCGTCGGTGATGGCCTTGAGCTGGTCCTCGATGTCCAGCAGGCGGTTTTGCGAGTCGGCGTCTTTTTCCTTCTTCAGCGCCTCGCGCTCGATCTCCAGTTGCAGCTTGCGGCGTTCGAGTTGGTCGATGCGCTCGGGGCTGCTCTCCAGCGACATCCGCAGGCGGGCGGCGGCCTCGTCGATCAGGTCGATGGCCTTGTCGGGAAGCTGGCGGTCGGTGATATAGCGGTTGGAGAGCTGCGCGGCGGCCACCAGCGCGGGGTCGGTGAGGTTGACGTTGTGGTGCGCCTGGTACTTTTCCTTGATGCCGCGCAGGATGGAGATGGTGTCCTCCACGCTCGGCTCGTCCACGAATACGGGCTGGAAGCGGCGTTCCAGGGCCGGGTCCTTTTCGATCTCGCGGTACTCGTTGAGCGTGGTCGCGCCGATCAGGTGCAGTTCGCCGCGAGCCAGCGCGGGCTTGAGCATGTTGCCCGCGTCGGGGCTGCCCTCGGTCTTGCCCGCACCGACGATGGTATGCAGCTCGTCCACGAAGAGAATGATCTCGCCCTGCGACTGCACCACCTCGTCGATCACGGCCTTGAGGCGTTCCTCGAACTCGCCCCGGAACTTGGCCCCGGCGAGCAGGCTGCCCATTTCCAGCGAGACGATGCGCTTGTCCTTCAGCCCCTCGGGCACGTCGCCCTTGACGATACGGATGGCGAGGCCCTCGGCAATAGCCGTCTTGCCGACGCCGGGTTCACCGATCAATACGGGGTTGTTTTTGGTGCGCCTCAGCAGGATCTGCATGACGCGGCGGATTTCCTCGTCGCGCCCGATCACCGGGTCGAACTTGCCGTCGCGGGCGCGCTGGGTCAGGTCGGTGCCGTATTTTTCCAGCGCGTCGAATTGCTGTTCAGCGGTCTTGGTGGTCACGGTCTTTCCTTTCCGGGCCTCGGTCACGGCCTGACGGAGGGCGGCCTCGCTGGGGAGGCCGGGCGTGCGGCTCTCCGCGCGTAGCGCGAGCAGCAGCGTGTCGGCGGCGATGAAGGAGTCGCCAAAAGCCTGCGCTTCCTTCTCTGCTCCCTGGAGAGCACGGTTCAGCGCCGGGTCGAGATAGAGCTGTTCGCCGCCCCCCTGCACTCGCGGGAGCTTGGCGATTTCGGCGTCGAGGGCCTGGCGGATAGCGTTCAGGTCACCCCCGGCAGCGGTCAGGGCACGGGCGGCGGTGTCGTTGTCGAGCAGCGCACGCAGGACATGCGCCACGGTCAGGGTTTGTTGATGGTTCGATTGTGCGAGTTGCTGCGCCTGCACGATGGCCTGCAAGGCAGCCTCAGTGAAGCGTTCGGGATTCAAGGTGATGTCCTCCTCAATGACCCTCATTGTAAAAGTTGAGTGTGATCATGTCAACTTTATGGAGTGCTAATAATGGTGATTTTTATTCTGCTTCTCACCGCCCCGACGGCCCGAAGCGTCCCCCCTCGGCGCGGGTCAGCACGCCGCCCACGAACTCGCCCATGCCCTCCGCCGTGATCGCCTGGCCGTTCAACGTGCCCTGACCGCGCACCGGCCCCTCCCAGTACGCGACGGAGGTGTTTCTCGCCAGCAGCTCCTGCTCGTCGCGCACGGCCTCCAGGGTCAACTTCAGGTCCGGCGCGCTGACCGTCCAGTCCAGCACGTACTCGCGCCCGCTGGGGCTGCGCCACACCCGGCCCGGCGTCATGGTGAGGCCTGGCACCTCGCGCGCCACGCCGTCCGTCCCCACCCGCGAGGCGGCCACCTGCGCCACCTTTCCGGCAGCGTCCCGCACCCGGTACAGCATCAGGTCCGAGCCGTCCGAGAGGTGCAGCCCGAACCAGTCCCAGCGGGCCTCCCGGCCGGGCTGCTGGTCGCCCCACTGGTGGTCGAGCCAGGCCAGGCCGCGCGCCTCCCGCGTTTCGCCGCCCGGCAGCGTGACCGTGCCGCCCACCTCCAGCCGGGTGAGGCTCTGGTAATACATCCGCCCCAGTTCCGGCGTCCCCGAGTAGCCCGGCGGATGCACCACCGGCCCCCGCCGCGGCGTGAGGGTGAGGTTCAGCGGCCCGGCCTGGAGGTGGTAGGCGTTTCCCTCCTGCACCAGCCGCCAGTCCCCCTGTTCCACCCGCAGCGGCGGAAAGCCGAAGCGGGCACGCTGCGACTCGTTCTCGAAGAACTTCAGCTTTCCGGTTCGCAGGTCGACCACCGCGACATGCCCCGCGTGGTAGGGAAGACCTTTGTAGTTCACCTTGAACTGCGCCCAGTGAAAGGCCAATCCCGACTCCGGCAGGTAGGCCGACACGTAATACCACTCGGTCGCGGTGTTGCGGGACCCCAGGTCCGCCGGGTCCGGCAGCCGCGCGGGGTCGAAGCTCTGCGGCGCGGGCAGACAGGACGAGAGAAGGGAGGCGGAGACGAACGCGGTCAAGCCAGCTTTCAGGAGCCTCATGGTTGACCTTACCCGGTTTCGGCGGGCCGTTCGGTGGGCGGGGGTACGGAGCGGGCATGGGAAAAGGGCCGCCCCCGTCGGAAGCGGCCCCCAGCCCGGTCGCTGTCTTTACTCGTCGCCCAGGTACGCCTTTCGCACGCTCTCGTCCTGCGCGATCTGCTCGGCCGGACCGCTCAGCCGGATCTCGCCGGTTTGCAGCACGTAGGCGCGGTTGGCAATCGCCAGGGCCATGCTCGCGTTCTGTTCGACCAGCAGAATCGTGGTGCCGCGCTCCTTGTTCAGCCGCTCGATGATGTCGAAAATCGCCTCCACGAAGAGGGGGGAGAGGCCCATGCTGGGTTCGTCCAGCAGCAGCAGCCGGGGATTCACCATCAGCGCGCGGGCAATCGCCAGCATCTGCTGCTCGCCGCCCGACATGGTGCCGCCCAGTTGCCCCTCGCGTTCCTTGAGGCGGGGAAACAGCGCGAACGCCTCCTGCACCCGTTCCTCGATCACGCGGCGGTCGGTCACCGTGTACGCGCCCACCTCCAGGTTCTCGCGCACGCTGAGCTGCGCGAAGATGCGCCGTCCCTCCGGCACGTGGCTGATGCCGCGCTGCATGATGGTGTGGGCGGGCAGGCCGGTGATGTTCTGCCCCTCGTAGATCACGCTGCCCACCTTCGGCTTCATCATGCCGCTGATGGTCCGCAGGGTGGTCGTCTTGCCCGCGCCGTTGCCGCCGATCAGGGCCACGATCTCGCCGGGATTCACGGTCATGTTCAGGCCCTTGAGGGCGTGGATATGGCCGTAGTAGGTATGGACATCGCTCAGTTCCAGCATCGGCGTTTCGGCCGTGCGAACGGCCTGCCCGCTGCTTGCCACCATCACTTGCTCAGGCATTCGGCCTCGCCTCCTTGCCGTACTCGCCCGCCGCCGCGCCGCGGCCCAGGTACGCTTCCATCACGCGCGGGTCGTTGCGGACCTCGTGCGGCCGCCCCTCGCTGATCTTGGTGCCGTAGTCCAGCACCGTGATGTTCTCGGACAGGGTCATCACCAGGCGCATGTCGTGTTCGATCAGCACCACCGTCACGCCCAGGTCGTCGCGGATGCGGCGGATCAGGGCCTTGAGGTCTTCCGTCTCGCGGGGGTTCATGCCCGCCGCCGGTTCGTCGAGCAGGATCAGCTTGGGCGTGGTGGCGAGCGCGCGGGCGATCTCCAGTTTGCGCTGGTCGCCGTAGGGCAGATTGGTCGCCAGCTCATTGCGCCACTTGCTCAGGCCCACGAAGTCGAGCATCACCCGCGCCGTCTCGCGCGCCTCGGCCTCGGTCTGATGGAAGGTGCGGGTCCGCAGCACCGCGTCCCAGAAGCCCACCTTCAGCCGCGCGTGGCGCCCCACCATGATGTTTTCCTCGGCGGTCATGGTCGAGAACAGCCGGATGTTCTGGAAGGTGCGGGAAATCCCGGACGCTGTCACCTGATCGGGCCGCAGGCCCACCAGCTCCTCTCCAGCGAGGCGAATGATGCCCTTATCGGGGGTGTAGATCCCGGTGATCAGGTTGAAGAAGGTGGTCTTGCCCGCGCCGTTCGGCCCGATCACGCTGATGATGCTCTGCGCGGGCACCTGAAAGGTCACGTCGTTCACGGCAGTCAGGCCACCGAAGGTCTTGGTCACGCCCTGCACGTCGAGGATGTTCGGGATGTAGGTCACTGCACGCCTCCTGCCCGCTCGTCTTCCTTCTCCGGGGCGAGGCCGGGGCTGTAGACGTCGCTGCCCCCGGCCGCCGTGAGCGCGGGGCCGTGGCCCAGGACACTGTCGTCCTCCTGGTCTTCGTCTTGGTGCAGTTCCAGCGTGCGGCGGCGGTTGGGCAGCAACCCCTCCGGGCGCAGCAGCATGCTGGCCACCAGGATCACGCCGAACACGAGCCGCTGGAGCTGGCCCGGGTTCACCTGTTGCGGAATCCAGGGGATGTTGGCGGTCGCCTCGCCCAGTCCCGGCAGAATCCGCAGGTTCAGCAGCGTCACCACCGCCGCGCCCAGGATCACGCCGGGGAAGGACCCCATGCCGCCCAGGATCACCATGCTCAGCACGCCGATGCTCTGGAACAGGTTGAAGCTCTCCGGGCTGATAAAGGTCTGCTTGGCCGCGAAGATCATGCCCATCGCGCCCGCGAAACTGGCGCCGGTCGCAAAGGCGATCAGCTTGGTCTGCACCAGCGGCACGCCCATCGCCTGCGCCGCCACCTCGTCGTCGCGGATGGCGATCCAGGCCCGCCCGATGCGGGAGCGGTCCAGCCGGATGTTGACGGTCAGGATCAGCGCGATCATCACCAGCACCACCACGTACAGGAACAGCAGGTAATACTGGTCCGGCTGGAAGCCGAGTGCCCCGGCCAGCCGGTCGAACCACGGCACCGCCGCGCTCTTGATCGGCGTAATGCCCTGTGAGCCCGCCGTGTACAGGCCCAGGTTGTTGGCCAGCACCCGGATCACCTCGCCCAGCCCCAGCGTGATGATGGCCAGGTAATCGCCCTTCAGCCGCAGCACCGGCAGGCCGATCAGGACGCCCACCACCGCCGCCGCCAGCACGCTCAGCGCCAGGAACAGCCAGAAGAAGTTGGCGTCGAGGCCGGTCGCCAGCCCCTGCGCGCGGAAGGCGTTCAGCACCAGCAGCGCCCGCCCGGTCAGGATCAGCCCCACGACCAGCCCCAGGCTCGCCAGCGCGAAGCTCCAGGTGGAGGCCCGCGTGGGCCGGGCGACCCGCCGCCGGATCGCGATCATGCTGGCGGCCGTGACGGCGGTCAGGAACAGCCCCAGGGCCAGCGTCCCTGCGTTCGTCGCGCCGGGATTCTGGCCGTAGTACCGCAACACCTCGGAAAAGCGCGGGCTGGCGAAGATACCCCAGGTGTAGGCCCCGACCGCGAAAAAGGCCACGTACCCGAGGTCCAGCAGGCCCGCCAGCCCCACCACGATGTTCAGCCCCAGCGCGAGCGCCGCGAAGATCATGATCTGGATACTCAGGTCGAGCAGGCTGGTGTCTTCCTGTCCGGCCCAGGGCAGCACCAGCAGCAGGCTGCCCAGGCCCACCAGCGCCTTGGCCCAGGGGGCGGCGCGCCACAGGTACGCGAACAGCACGTTGGCGAGAAACAGCGACACGACGACCGCTTCCACGATGGGGTTGTGCAGCACGGTCCCCAGGCCGCCCAGATTGCCCAGCAGGTCGTTGTTGTGCGACACCAGCAGCAGGGCGCTGGTCACCAGGAAGATCAGCACCAGCATCCAAGTACGGTCCGGCGCCGGGGCGGCGCGGCGCGGCAGGGTGGGATTGCCAGCAGTCATACCTTACACCTTCTCCACATTACTCTTGCCCAGCAGGCCGGTCGGCTTGAAGATCAGAATCAGCACCAGCACCAGGAAGGCCCCGATGCGCTGGTAGGAAGCGTCGATGGCCTGGAGGTTGGCGCTGCCCAGGATCTGCCCGAAGATGTTGGTGACCCCGATCAGGTTCTGGATCACACCCAGCACCAGCCCGCCCAGCACCGCGCCGGGAATCGAGCCGATGCCGCCCAGCACGGCCGCCGTAAAGGCCACGATGCCGGGGTCAAAGCCCGAGTAGGCGTTCACGGTGCCCACCTTGAGGCCGAACAGCACGCCGCTGATGCCGCCCAGCGCCCCGCCGATCAGGAAGGTCATGCTGATCATGCGGTCGGCGTCGATGCCCATCAGCCCGGCGGTCACGCGGTCCTGCGCCACGGCGCGGATGGCCTTGCCCAGCCGGGTGCGGTTGACCAGATAATTCAGCCCCCCCAGACTCAGCAGCGCCACCACGATCAGGATCACGTCCTTGACCTGGAGATCGATACCGATGGTCCGCAGGACGTTGCCCAGGGCCGCGCAGGAGCTCTGGGCCGCGCAGAACCGGGTGCCGAAGCTCTCGGGCAGGATGTAGGTCAGGTCGAAGCGGCCCTGGAAGCCCTCGATCACGCGCAGGACGTCTTGCAGGATCAGCGACACCCCGATGGCGGTGATCAGCGGCACCAGCCTGGGGGCGTTGCGCAGCGGGCGGTAGGCCAGGCGCTCGATCAGCACGTTCAGGACCCCGGAGACGGTCATCGCGGCCAGCAGCGCCAGCAGCAGCTTGAGGTAGCCGTTCATGGGGTTGGGCGCCAGCACCCGGAAGACCTCGTAGCCGACGATGGCACCGGTCACGAAGACCTCCGAGTGCGCGAAGTTGATCAGTTGCAGCACGCCGTACACCATCGTGTACCCCAGCGCGATGATGGCGTACACGAAACCCAGCACGAGGCCGCCGACAATCACGTTCACGATGAACGGCAGCAATGTGGCGAGGTCCAAGATCGAAGCTCCTCTCTCTGTTGCCCCGGCTTGGGGCGGAATGGGGGGGGGGACGAAGAACGGCGGGCGTCAAGCAGGGGGAACGGGGCGGAGCTGTCCTCTTGCCGCTGGACAGCCCACGGTACTGCGCCGGGCCCCCCCTCAAAAAAAGGGGCTAGGCAGGATGCCCAGCCCCAGGCGTGTGGGGGAAAGGTCAGAGGTGGGGCCGCTCGGCCTTCCCTGTGCTGCTTGAGCCTGTGCGGCTTGAGACGGTGCCGCTCGCGAATCCTGGCTTCGGGAAAGCCGGATTCAGGACGATGTTACTGCCGGGCGGGCTTGACGGGCACGGTGGTGGCGAGCTTGTACTTGCCGCCCTGCACGTTCATCACGTACAGCGTGGCCGACTTGCGGTCACCGACGCTGTTGAAGGTGACGTTGCCGGAGAGCAGACCCGTGAAGTTGCCCTTGCGGATGGCCGTCTCGACCTGCATGCGGCTGGGGGCCTTGTTGCCGTTGGCCCGCGCCGCGTCCAGAATGCCCTGGAGAACGACCTTGGCCGCGTCGTAGCCGAAGGCCCCGAAGCCCTGCGCGTTGTCGTTGAAGGTCTGCTTGAAGCTGGTGGCGAACACCTTCGCGGCGGGCAGCGCCTCGATAGGCGCGGCGACCGTCGTGAAGTAGATGTCGTTGGCGCCCTGACCCGCGATGGTGGCCAGTTCGGAGCTGTCCAGGCCGTCCCCGCCGATCACAGGCGCGTTGATCCCCGCCTCGCGGAGCTGCTTGATGAACACGCCGACCTGGTTGTAGATGCCGCCGAAGTAGACGGCGTCGGGGCGCTGGAGCTTGATCTTGGCGATGATGCTGGAGAAGTCACTCTTCTCCTCGGTGCCCTCGTTGGCGACCACCTGCACGCCGTCCGCCTTCAGCGCCTTTTCGACTTCCTTCGCCAGCCCTTCGCCGTAGGCCGTCTTGTCGTTGAGGATGTAGACCTTCTTGGCCTTGAGGGTGCGCGCGATGAAGTTCGCCCCCGCCGGTCCCTGCGCGTCGTCCCGGGCAACGATGCGGTTCATGTTGCTCAGGCCGCGGTCGGTGACCTGGTTGGCGGTGTTGGCCGGGCTGACCATCGCCACGTGGCTGGGCGCCAGGGCCGCGCTGGAAGGAATGGCGACGCCGCTGTTGAGGGTGCCCACCACGGCGAGAATCTGGCGGTCAGAGGCGATCTTGCGCGCCTGCGCGGTGCCGGTGGCGGGGTCGGCCTGGTCGTCATAGGCGACGAGTTGCAGGTCCAGGCCGATTTTCTTGAACAGCGGCTTGTACTCGTTCACGGCGAGCTGCGCGCCGTTGCGGATCTGGGTCCCCAGGTCGCTCTGGCCGCCCGAGAGCGGCGAGAGGGTGGCGATCTTGACGGTCGTCTGGGCACTGGCGCTCCCCAGGGCGAGGGCGGCCAGAACGGACAGGCTCAGGGCGGTTTTCTTCATGCGTCCTCCAGTAAAGCTATTGCGCTTGCGCGCCGTTGTTAGATGCGCCCAATTCTAGGGACGACTTAAAGGGAAGTCAATGTGCCGCTCATGAGCAGAGCCACGTCGTAAATTGCTTTCATCCAACAAATCGCGGGAAAAGTTGTTCCACTCCTACCGAACTGGGCAATAATCCGTCGGGACTGGCCGGGGAGGGTGGCTCTGCGGGTTGCCCAGGCCTGCCGGGGGTGGTGGGGGTGATGCCCGTCGCGGCCGCGCGTGATCCGGCCGCCCCTCAGATCAGGTCCAGGTAGCGTTCCAGTTCCCAGGGGTGGACGGTGGTGCTGTAGTCGCGCCATTCGGCCCGCTTGGCCGCGACGAAGTGCTCCATGACGTGTTCGCCCAGGGCACCCGCGATCACGGCGTCCTTTTCCAGCTCGTCCACGGCCTCGCGCAGGTCGGCGGGGAGCTCACGGATGCGGTGGTGCCGTTTTTCGCGCACAGTCATGCGGAAGATGTTGCGCTGAATAGCGGGCGGCGGCTCCAGCTTCTGCTCGATGCCGTCCAGCCCCGCCGCCAGCATCGCCGCCAGCGCCAGGTAGGGGTTACAACTGGGGTCGGGCATCCGCACCTCGGCGCGCGTGGAGTTGCCGCGCTTGGCCGGAATGCGGATCAGCGCCGAGCGGTTGCTGGTGCTCCAGGCGACGTTCACCGGGGCCTCGTAACCCGGCACCAGGCGCTTGTAGCTGTTGACCAGCGGATTGGTGATGGCCGTCATGCCGTCCGCGTGTTCCAGCAGGCCCGCGATGAAGTGCCGCGCGGTGTCCGACAGGCCGTATTCACCGTCCGGATCGGCAAAGGCGTTCATCCCGTCCCGAAAGAGGCTGAGGTGGCAGTGCATCCCCGAGCCGTTCACGCCCGCGATGGGCTTGGGCAGGAAACTCGCCAGCAGCCCGTATTCCAGGGCCACCCGTTTGACCACGAACTTGAAGGTGGCGATCCGGTCGGCGGTTTCGAGCGCGGGCGCGTAGCGGAAGTCGATCTCGTGCTGGCCGGGCGCGACCTCGTGGTGGGCGGCCTCGATCTCGAAGCCCATCTGCACCAGGCTCTGGGTGATCTCCCGGCGGATGCGCTCGCCCTTGTCGATGGGCGCCAGGTCGAAGTATCCGGCCCTGTCATGGGTGACCGGCCCGCCACGCCCGCTGGCGTCCCGCTCGAACAGGAAGAACTCCGGCTCGGTGCCCACGAACATCTCGAAGCCCAGCGCCGCCGCCCGCTCCACCTGCCGTTTCAGCACGAAGCGGGGGTCACCCTCGAAGGGCCTCCCGTCGGGCAACGTCACGTCGCAGATCAGCCGGGCCACCCGCCCGCCCCCCGCCTCCTCGCGCGAGAAGGGCGGGTAGATCAGGAAGGTGGCGAGGTCGGGCCGGAGCAGCATGTCGCTCTCCTCGACGCGGGTAAAGCCCTCCACGGCGCTCCCGTCGAAGGTCACGTCGCCGCGCAGCGCCTTTTCGAACTGCGAGCGCGGCACCTCCACGTTCTTGGTGGTGCCGAGGATGTCGGTGAATTGCAGGCGCAGAAACTCCACGCCCTCGGCTTGAAGGGTGGCGAGCAGTTCCTGGGCGGTCTGAGGGGGGGGCGGGGTGAGTGTCATGGGATGGCAGGCCTCCGTGCTGCGCTGACCGTAGCGGGCCGGGGGGGGACAGCGCAAGCCGCCGGGGCGGGCGCTCCAGTCTGCTCCGCATGATCTGTCCTTTTGCTCAGAAAGTCCGGAACAAAGTGCAGGATTCGCCGTGACATTTGTCCATCCCCTCACTCATCTGTGCAGCTTGTCTTGTCTCCGTTGACCGGCCTTCCCGGTGAAGCCTATACTTGCGGCGTCCGCAGGACGGTTTAGCTCACCGGTCCTGCCTGGAGGGAACCCGCATGAACCACGACCTGGATGTGATTTCCGCCGCGCGCAACTGGCGCGTTGACGCCTCCGCACCGGCCACGCCCGCCGAGGTGATCGGTGACCTGTTCGCCAGCGACGTGCTGACCCTCGAAGACCTCAAGACGCGCCTGTCCAAGCCCGCCTACAAGAGCCTGCGCGGTACCGTGGAACGCGGCGAGAGGCTCGACCCGGCCATCGCGGACACGGTCGCGCTCGCCATGAAGACCTGGGCGATGGAAAAGGGCGCGACCCACTACACCCACTGGTTCCAGCCCCTGACCGGCGCGACCGCCGAGAAGCACGACTCCTTCGTCTCACCCAATGGGGACGGCGTGGCCATCGCCACCTTCAGCGGCAAGGAACTGATCCAGGCCGAACCCGACGCCTCGTCCTTCCCCTCGGGCGGCCTGCGCGCCACCTTCGAGGCGCGCGGCTACACCGCCTGGGACCCCAGCAGCCCGGCTTTCATCATGCGGCACGCCAACGGCGCGACCCTCTGTATCCCGACCGCCTTCGCGTCGTGGACCGGCGAGGCGCTGGACCTCAAGACGCCGCTGCTGCGCTCGGTGGAGGCGCTGAACCGGGCCGTGACGCCCGCGCTGCACCTGTTCGGGGCCTCGCTGGGGACCCGCGTGGGCAGCACGCTGGGCGCGGAGCAGGAATACTTCCTGATCGCGGAGGAATACTTCTTCCGCCGTCCCGACCTGGTGATGACCGGGCGGACCCTCTTCGGCGCGCAGCCCCCGCGCGGCCAGGAACTCGAAGACCACTACTTCGGCGCGATTCCCGACCGGGTGCTGAGCTTCATGACCGACGCCGAACTGCAACTGTACGCGCTCGGGATTCCCGTCAAGACCCGCCACAACGAAGTCGCGCCCGGCCAGTTCGAGATCGCCCCGATCTTCGAGCAGAGCAACGTGGCCGCCGACCACCAGCAGCTCATCATGCAGGTGCTGCGCAACACCGCCCGCAAGTACGGCCTGGTGGCCCTGCTGCACGAGAAACCCTTCGCGGGCGTGAACGGCTCGGGCAAGCACGGCAACTGGAGCATGTCCACCGACGCGGGCGAGAACCTGCTCGAACCCGGCGACACGCCCCACGAGAACCTGCAATTCCTGTTCTTCTGCGCGGCCGTGATCAAGGCCGTGGACGAACACCAGGACCTGCTGCGGATCAGCGTGGCCTCGGCCAGCAACGACCACCGCCTGGGCGCCAACGAGGCGCCGCCCGCCATCATCTCGATCTTCCTGGGCAGCGAGCTGACCGATATCTTCGACCGGCTGGAAAGCGGGCAGGGGGGGCGCGGGACCGAAGCGGGCCTGCTGGGCCTCGGCTCCAGCGTGCTGCCGCCCATCCCGCGCCACGCCGGGGACCGCAACCGCACCAGCCCCTTCGCCTTTACCGGCAACAAGTTCGAGTTCCGCGCGGTCGGCAGCAGCCAGAGCATCAGCTTCCCGATCACGGTGCTGAACACCATCGTCGCGGACGCGGTGCAGAGCCTCACCGCCGTCCTCAAGGCGAAGCTGGACGGCGGCGCGGACCTGGCGGCGGCGGTGGGCGAGGTCGTCCGGGAAACGTACCGCCAGCACAAGCGCATCGTCTTCAACGGTGACGGCTACAGCGAGGAGTGGCACCGCGAAGCCGAGGAGGAGCGCGGCCTGCTGAACCTGCGGACCAGCCTGGACGCGATCCCGCACCTGACCGACCGCAAGAACGTGGAGCTGTTCGGCAAGTTCGGCGTGCTGTCGGAGCGCGAGCTGGCCGCCCGCCAGGAAATCATGTACGACATCTACTTCAAGACGGTGAACATCGAGGGCGAGACGACCGAATACATCGCCCAGACGATGATCCTGCCCGCCGCCGCGGAATATCTGGGGGACCTCGGGGCCGTGAAGATTCCCAGCCGCGCCCTCGACGCGACGGCCCGCGAGGTCGCCGGACTCACCGACGAGCTGTACGACGCCCTCCAGATCCTGCGCGAGCAGAACAAGGCCCTGGGCGGCGAGGAGATTCACGACAAAGCCCACCACGTCCGCGACCACGTGCTGCCCGCCATGCGCGAGGTGCGCCAGGCCGCCGACCGGCTGGAAAAGGTCGTGGCCGACAAGCAGTGGCCGCTGCCGACGTACCGGCAACTGCTGTTCGTGAAGTAAAGCGGTCAGCTCTCAGCCGTCCGCTTTCAGGGGAAAACAAAAAACAGGGGAGCCGTCCGGATATGGGCGGCTTCCCTCTGTGTGTTCTCTGCTGATTGCTGACGGCTGGCCGCTGATAAGCTGTCCATGTGCTGAACATGCTGCGCAAGCCGTCCGTCACGCCTGCCGACCTCGCCGCCGGGCTGGCCGAGCTGGGGCTGGACGGCTCGCAGCATGTGATGGTCCACGCGAGCCTCAAGGCGTTCGGGTATCTGGAAGGCGGGGCGCGGACGGTGGTGGACACGCTGGGCGCGCGCACGGCGACGCTGGTGGCCCCGGCCTTCACCTACCGCACCGAGCTGAGGCACCCCACCTCGCCCGTCCACACGCGCTTCCACCGCGATCTGCGGGTCAGCCGCGAGATCGGCCGGGTGCCGCAGGAACTGGTGGAGCGGGCGGACGCCCTGCGCTCCTTCCACCCCATCCTGAGTTTCATCGCGCTGGGGGCCGAGGCGGAGCGCGTCACGGCGGCGCAGACGCTCGCCAGTCCGTACCAGCCGGTCGGGGCCCTTTACGACCTGGACGGCTACGCCCTGCTGATGGGGGTGGACTTCGGCAGCAACACGACCGTCCACTACGGCGAGCATGTGGCGGGGATGCCGCTGCTCACGCGCTACGTCCCGCTGGACGGCCAGGTGCTTCCCACCGCCTTTCCCAACTGCTCGGCCGACTTCGGCCGCCTGGAACCCTACGTGCAGGGGCGGTCCACCCGCGTCGGCAACGCCGCCCTGCGCCTCTACCGGGTGCGCGACCTGGTGGACGGCACGGTCCACCTGCTGACCCACGACCCCGAGGCCCTGCTCTGCACCTACCCGGGCTGCCGCTGTCAGGAGGTCCGCAGGCTGGTGCGGCAGCACGGGTTGAGGCCCCGGCCGCACCTTTCCCGGCTGGCCTGAGAGAAGACCCCGGGGCCGCAGAACAGTCCTGAACGGTAACTGACCTGCCTGACCACCCCATGTGGCCCGCCCCACCGTCAGAACGCTCTACCCTGACCCCATGACCCGCCCCCTCTATCACGAGGCTTCCACCCTCCTGACCTTCACCGCCACCGTCACGGACACGCGCGGCGGCGCGGTGGGCCTGGACGCGACGGCCTTCTACCCCGAGGGCGGCGGCCAGAATGGGGACGTGGGCGTGCTGCGCTGGCCGGGCGGTGAGGCGGTGGTACGCGGAACCCGCAAGGACAAATCCAGCGGCGTGATCTGGCACGAGGTCGGGGACGTGGTGCCTCCGGTGGGAACCCGGGTCACGGGCGAGGTGGACGCGGTCTGGCGCTGGCACAACATGGCCCGCCACAGCGCGGAACATCTGCTCGCGCAGGCCTTTCACCGGGTCAACCCGGCCTTCCGCGTGGCGGCCGTCAGCATGCGGAACGCCGAGAGCACGATTGACCTGGAGGGCGACCCGACCGAGGCCGATGTCCGGGCCGCCGAGACGCTGCTGCGGGGGACACTGGCCCGCACCGACCTGGAGCTGGAGACGCCCACCGTTTCCGACGTGGAGCTGCACCGCTACCCGCTGCGCCGGGAGGCGAAGGTGCGCGGCGACGTGCGGCTGGTGATCTTCCGGGACGCGGAGGGGACTCCCTTTGACGTGAGCGCCTGCGGCGGCACCCATGTTCCCCGCGCGGCGCTGGTCGCGCCGGTCGTCGTGCTGCGGACCGAGCGTATCCGGGGCGGCCTGACGCGGGTGTTCTTCATGGCGGGGGAGGAGGCGGGCGCCTACCTGGCGGGCGTGTACCGGGAGGCCCGCGCGCTGGCGCAGGGCTTCAGCGCCCCCGTCGAGGCGCTGCCCGAGCGCGTGGCGACCCTGCTGGCGGACCGGGACGCGCAGAGGGCGGCGGCCGCGGCGCTGCGCCAGCATCTCGCCCACACGCTGGTTCGGCTGGCGCCGTGTCAGGACGTGAACGGTGTGGCCCTGCGCGAAGTGACGCTCGACGACGTTGCCCTGCTGCCCCTGGTCCTGGCGGACGTGCCGCCGGGAGAGGTGGTGGCCGCCCTCGCTCCCGGCGGGCGCTGCGGCATCGGCAGCGGGCGGGAGGACGTGCCCGCCGGGGAACTGCTGGGGGCGGCCCTGAAGGTCGTGGGCGGCAAGGGGGGCGGACGGCCCACGCTCGCGCAGGGGACCACCGGGCAGCCTGACCGCTTCCTCCCGGCCGTCCGCGAAGCGTTGACGGTTATGCGGCCTGCCGCCGGAAGGCCCACCTGATCGGGATCAGCCCTGCTTCAGCAAGGCGGTGAGGTGCCGCCGCAGCGCGTCCAGCACGGGGGCGCTTTTCAGGCAGGCCGCCAGCGCGCGGGTGGCGTGGTGTTCGCTGCCGTGCATGGCCTGCGCGAGATGGGCCTGGACGGTGGGATGGAGCTGTCCGCCCCGGTACAGGGCCGAGTCGAGCAGGTCGTCCACCGGGAGGCGGGCATGGGGTTCGCCGTTGGGGGTGACCGTCTCGATCACGGCGCGGCCCCGCTCGTCCCCGGTGAGGTGGGCATGCAGCGGCTTTCCGGCGTGGCGCGTCACCTGCTCGACGGTGGGCAGCAGGGCATTCACCAGATTCACGGCGAGGCTCAGGCCCAGCAGGTGCGCCCGGGCCACATCCGCCTCGCCGCCGCCCAGCGTCTGCGCGAGCCGCCGGGCGAGCCGGTCCCCCTCGGCGTACAGCAGGGCCTGCGGATCGTCCTCGTTGGCGGGCGGGAGGGTCATGCCCCAGGCTACTGTGCTGGCCCGGTGTTTCCTCAATGCCCCCTCTGCGCCGCTATCACCCGCGCGGCCCGCCGGGACCTAGCCTGCTGACATGGAAGGCAGCTTGAGCGGTTTTTTCGCGCAGTTCGAGGCGACGGTGGGCATCATCACGCAGTACCTGGCGACCGGAGTGGAGGGTGTCTCCGGGATCATCGTGGGTATCGCGGTGATCGAGGCGGTGTGGAGTTCGCTGAAGTTGTTTTTCGTGCAGCACGAGAAGCCCGAATCGCTCAAGGAGGCCATTCGCCTGCGCCTGGGCCGCTGGCTTTCCGTGGTGCTGGAATTCCTGCTGGCCGCCGATATCCTGCGGACCGCCGTCGCGCCGAACTGGAGCGACATCGGCAAGCTGGCGGCCATCGCGGGCATCCGGACCGCCCTGAACTACTTCCTGGGTCAGGAGGTGCGCGAGGAGGCGCGGTCGCAGCAGCAGGCCGCCGACGCCAGCATCACCCAGCCCATTCGCCGCGAACAGGGCTAAGGATGCTCGGCGTCCTGCGCCTGTTCGTGGAACTGGTCACCAACGTGGTCATCTTCGGGTACGTCGTCGCCGCACTGCTGACCCTCGTCCGGGGGGGTGGGCTGCTGCACGCCCGGTTGCAGGTGGCGGAGGGCCTGCTGCTGGCCCTGAACCTCAAGGTCGTGGCGACGCTGCTGCGGACGATAGAACTCACCACCTGGACCCAGATCGGCCTGTTCGCCGCCGTGTTCGTGCTGCGGACCGTCCTGAAGCGGGTCGTGACCTGGGAACGCCGGGAACTGCTGGCGGGCGGGGGCTGACAGGCGCCCGGGGGCGTGTCTGGGTCGGTCCATTTTTGCCGCGCCTGGCGGTCTGGACTGGCGGAAAGTGGTCCCGGCAGGGTGGTGTAAGCTCAGCGGGTATGAACGTCATCGGTCAGGTCACCGTCCTCCCCCAGTTGCCTCCAGCCATCGGGCGGCTGTCCGAACTCGCCTACAACCTGTACTGGTCCTGGACCCCTCATGCCCAGGCCCTGTACCGCGACCTCGACCCCGACATCTGGGAGCGCTTCCAGCACAACCCGGTGCGGGTGCTGCTGGAAGTCTCGCAGGAACGCCTCACGCAGGCCGCCGCCGACCCCGAGTACGTGGACCGGTATACCCGGGTCCTGGCCGACTTCGACGCCTATATGGGGAAAAAGGACACCTGGGCCAGCCAGCACGCGGCGGGCCTGGCCCCGGTCGCCTACTTCAGCATGGAGTACGGCCTTGCCGAGGCGCTGCCCATCTACAGCGGCGGCCTCGGCGTGCTGGCGGGCGACCACTGCAAGAGTGCCTCCGACCTGGGGCTGCCCTTTACCGCCGTCGGGCTGCTGTTTTACCAGGGCTACTTCCGGCAGCTCCTGAACAAGGAAGGCTGGCAGGAGGAAGCCTACGACGAGGTGGACGTCACCACCCTGCCCATCCGCGCCGCGCATACGCCCTCCGGCGAGGAGGTCCGGGTGCAGGTCCACATCGGGGACCGCGACGTGCAGGTGCGAGTCTGGGAACTCCGGGTGGGGCGCATCAAGGTGCTGCTGCTCGACAGCAACGTGCCCGAGAACAGCGAGGAGGACCGCAAACTCACCGCGCGGCTCTACGGCGGCAACCAGGACCTGCGCTTCCAGCAGTACCTCCTGCTGGGCGTGGCGGGCATCCGCGCGCTGCGGGCGCTGAACGTCCCGGCGGGCGTCTACCACATGAACGAGGGGCACGCCGCGCTGCTCGGCCTGGAGCGCATCCGCGAACTGGTGGAAGGCGGGCTGGACTTCCGCACCGCGCAGGAGACGGTCGCCAGCAACACCCTGTTTACCACCCACACGCCCGTCCCCGCCGGGAACGACGCCTTCGCCTACGACCTGGTGGACAAGTACCTGGGCCAGTGGCCCGCCCGGCTGCACACCTCGCGCGAGGAACTCTACGGTCTGGCCCGGCAGGACCAGTTCTGGGACGGCCACTGGGTGCCGACCTTCAGCATGACCGTGTTCGCCCTGAACATGAGCCGCGCGGCCAACGGCGTCTCCGAGCTGCACGGCGAGGTCAGCCGCGAGATGTGGAAGTTCCTGTATCCGGGCGCGGAGGCCGAGGAAGTGCCCATCGGCCACATCACGAACGGCGCCCATAACCTCACCTTCACCTCGCAGGCGATGCGCGACCTGCTGAGCACGGTGTTGCCCGCCGACTGGACCGAGCGCCTTCAGGAAGAGGCGATGTGGACGGCGGTGGAGGGGCTCTCCGACGCGCAACTGGCGGACGTGCAACTGGACATGAAGCGCGAGATGATCGCCTTCGTGCGCCGCCGCCTGCGCGAGCAGCTCACCCGCAACGGGGCCAGCGCCGCCGACCTCGCGGCCACCGAGAGCGTGCTGTCCGAGAACGCGCTGACCATCGGCTTCGCGCGGCGCTTTGCCACCTACAAGCGCGCGACCCTGATCTTCCGGGACAAGGCCCGCCTCAGCCGCATCGTGAACGACCCGGCCCGACCGGTACAGATCGTGTTCGCCGGGAAGGCCCACCCCGCCGACAACCCCGGCAAGGCCTTTATTCAGGAGATTTACAAGGTCAGCCAGGAACCGGAGTTCCGGGGCAAGATCGTGATTCTGGAAAATTACGACCTGGCGGTGGCCCGCCACCTGGTGCAGGGCGTGGACATCTGGCTGAACAATCCCCGGCGTCCGCTGGAGGCATCGGGCACCAGCGGCATGAAGGCCAGCTTCAACGGCGCGCCCAACTTCAGCATTCTGGACGGCTGGTGGCGCGAGGGGTACGACGGCACGAACGGCTGGCCCATCGGCGAGGACCGCGAGTATACCGACCTGAACGTGCAGGACGACGCCGACGCTTACAGCCTCTACCAGACGCTCGAAACCCAGATCGTGCCGCTCTACTACGCGCCCGCCTCGCCGGAGGCGGAAGGCCGCAGCGGCTGGGCGCACACCGTCCGCCGCTCCCTCCAGACCGTCAGCCCGCGCTTCTCGATGCAGCGGCAGGTGATCGACTACACGCAGCAGTATTATCTGCCGCTCAGCCAGCGGGGAGCGGCCCTCGCCGCCAACGGCAGCCAGCGCGCCCGCGAGGTCGCCAGTTGGAAAACCTGGGTGCGCCAGCAGTGGCCGCACACCAGCCTGAACGCGACGGCCCACCTGCCCGCCACCGCCAGACCCGGCCAGAAGGTCGAGGTGCAGGCCAGCGTGAACCCGGCGGGCATCCGGCCCGAGGAACTGCGGGTCGAGGCGGTGCTGAAGCGCGGTCACCACATCACCCGCGTGCCCCTGACCTCCCAGGGCGACGGCAAGTACAGCGCGCAGGTGCCCCTGGAGGACAGCGGCCTCTATTCGGTGGGCGTGCGGATGCTGCCGGAGATCGACGGCCTGAGCAACGAACTGGAGGCGGGGCTGATCAGGTGGGCATGAGGGGGAAGCCCTCGGCCGTCCGCCTTTAACGGTCAGCCGGACCGCTCCCGCCCTTGCTATGACGGGAGCGGTTTCTGCTCGCCGGGCCTGCGGGCGGCATAATGCCCCGCGTGCGCCGTGCCTTGCCTGCCCTCCCGCCCGTCCCGGCGCTGCTGCTCTCGATGGTGAGCATCCAGGGCGGCGCCGCCTTCGCCAAGACGCTGTTTCCTGCGCTGGGCGCAGCGGGTACCACCGCCCTGCGTGTGACGCTGGCCGCCGCCCTGCTGAGCCTGGTGTTTCGTCCCCGCCTGCGCGCCTTGACCCCGGAAGCCTGGCGGGCCGTCCTGCCCTACGGCGTGGCCCTGGGGCTGATGAACCTCTCGTTCTACCTGGCCCTCACGCGGTTGCCGCTGGGGCTGGCGGTCACGCTGGAGTTCGTGGGGCCGCTGGTGCTGTCGCTCGCGCTCTCCCGCCGGATACAGGACCTCCTGTGGGTGGCCCTCGCCGCGCTGGGCATCGTGCTGATCGCGCCGCACGGCGGGGGAGGACACCTCGATCTGCTCGGCGCAGGGCTGGCGCTGACCGCCGGGGCTTTCTGGGCGCTGTACATCCTGACAGGCGGCGCGGTGGGGCGGCGGGTGCCGGGCGTGACGGGGGTGGTCGCCGGGATGATCGTGGCGGCGGTGGTCACGCTGCCGTTCGGTATCGCCACGGCAGGCGTCACGCTGCTGGCGCCTTCCGCCCTCCTCGCGGGCCTCGCCGTCGCCGTCCTCTCCAGCGCCCTCCCGTACAGCCTGGAGATGGTCGCCCTGCGCGCCCTCCCTGCCCGCGTCTTCGGCGTGCTGATGAGCGTCGAACCCGCCATCGCCGCCCTGAGCGGCCTGCTCTTCTTGCACGAGCGCCTCTCGGTTCTGCAATGGCTTGCCATCCTCTGCGTGATCTCGGCCAGCGTGGGCATCAGCCTGAGCGGGGAAAGGCAGGTGGTGGAGGCGGAACCGGCGAATTGATCATGCTGCTCGGGTTTCAGCTTGGGCGGTCAGACCACGCCTTGACGTAGGGGGAGTGTTCAAGGAAAGAGGCCGAACCGTTCGGCCTCTTTTTGAAGGGCAGGTGCTACCGGGGGCGCAGTAGCACCGCCGTAGCATCCCGGTAGCACCTCCCCCGCTATTTGTGCCCGCCCAGCAGTTGGTCGAGGCTCAGTGCCGCCTCTCGCCGTTGCTCCTCGTAGACGTGTGTGTACACCCGCAACGTCAAGCTCGCGTCCCGATGCCCCAGTCGTTCCGCCACCGCCTTGATCGGCACTCCATGCCGCACCAGAAGAGACGCCGCTGTGTGCCGCAGATCGTGGAGGCGAACGTCGGGCACCTCCGCCAATTTCACAAGCTTGTGGAAGATCCGAACCAGGGTGCAGGGCAGTTGGAAGCGTCCCACCGTGGACGGGAACACGAGTCCCTCCTCAGGAGGGCTACATTTCTTCTAACGACCCTTCTCGGCTTCCTGCCGTGTGCAGTGCTCGCGTAGCACAGTCACTGTGTCCGGGGACAGCAGGACGCGGCGACGGCTGGCGGGTGTCTTCGGATCGCTCAGCACCGCTTTTGGTCCACACTGAACGAGGCTGAGCCGCACCAACAACTCGCCCCGGTGGAGATGAACGTCGTCCCAGTGCAGTCCGAGGAGTTCGCTACGTCGCATTCCAGTAGTCAGGGCGAGGTAGAACAGCGGGTACAGTCGCGGCTGGTGCTTCCGGCAGGTGTCAAGGAATGTTCTGGCCTGTTCCGGCGTCCACACCTTCATTTCCTTTCGTGGTCGTTTTGGCGCCTTCACGCGCGCCGCAGGGCTGAAGGGGAGCAGCCCCCAATCCACCGCCTGCCCGAGGGCCAGTTTGACAACGCGCAGCACCACGAAAGCGAGCGTGGCGTTGTGTCCGGCGGTCAGCAAGTTCAGCATAAGGCGTTCGATATGCAGGGGCGTGAGGGCACCTAAGGCGATGGGGCCGAGGATGGAAGGAACGAGGTGGAGGCGCACAACACGCTCGTAGTCCCGCCAGGTCTTCTCGCGCACCTGATGGCGCTTGGCATTCAGCCAAGTGACCAGGAATGCCGAGAAGGGTGTCTCCCGTCCCAAACCGACAGCGAGGTCACCCTCAGGTAAGCCAAAGTCCACGCTGGCCGCTGTCTTCTGCCGCTTCAGCCACGCCTCCGCTTCTTCACGGCTGTCGAAGCGTACCGTTTTGCGCCTCTGCCGTCCGTTCTCGTCCCGACCGAGGGTGAGGACGGCGACATACCGCTCGCCCCGCTGCTGAATGCTGCCCTTTCTGTTTCCACGTTTCGGCATTTCTGCCTCGCTTCCTGCCCGCTTGCGGGCAGGTCGAGCGTTGCCATGTCTTGCGCCTCCTGCGCCTCCTGCGCTTGGTGCGGTAAGGTGGGGCTGGGTGAGAGGATGACTGGACGCAAACACGAACCACGCCGCTTGTTGACCGTGCAGGAAGCCGCCAAGCTCCTACACGTCAGCGACGACACCGTGCGCCGTCAGATCAAGGAGGGCGCTCTGGAAGCCATCCGGGTGCGAACCACGGCCACCGGACGGGCGCAGTACCGCATTCCCACGGCGGCCATCGACCGGGTCCTCGGCAACACCGCCCTGCAACTTCAGGAAGAGGCCGATCCCTTCGAGCCGCTTCGCCAGGCCTTCGCGCATCTCACGGACGAGGAGCGCGAGGACCTGATTGACCAGGCCGTGCAGTGGGCCAGGGAGCGCCGACCAGTCGAACAGGTCAAGCGTGCCCCCGCCCTGTCGGAGGAGGCGTTGCGCGAGCGGTTCGCGGGGAACTCACTTCTGGAAGCCTTGCGAAAAGACGAGCGGGACGAGCGTTGAATACGCTTCGCCTCGTCCCCGATGTGAACGTTCTGCTCAGTGGGTTGACCAGCCTGCATGGCCCGGCGGTAGACCTCTATCAGGCAGCACGGCGCTTCGAGGTGGTGTTCGTGCTGAGCGAGACGCATTTCACCGAACTGGCCGAGGTGCTGACGTATCCCGCCGTGCTGGGGATGGGTGGCGGCGTCATCACGCCGTCGTTCGCGTTTCGCACGGCAGGGGAACTCCACCGGATCGGGGAGTATTACGAGCAGGTGGAGCAACTGGACTGGCCGTCGTGCCCGGACCCGAAGGACTGGTATCTGCTGGACCTGCTGGTGGCCTCGGGGGCTAACGGCATCGTGACGAAGGACAAGCACCTGTTGCGATTGCGGAACAGGCTGAACATTCCTGTGTTCGAGCCGAAAGAGTTGGTGCGGCTGGGTGTGATTTAGGGAGCGCTGTCCAAATAGTGGTTTCCCGCGCGCCTCCTATGTGAGTGGACTTAGGACTTCCACCACCCGCTGTGCGCAAGACCTAACGTTTTGGCCTGCTGGCATGCCGAAACCGCCGGAGGTGCCTGAGGGGATGTTGAGCTGGTGGTTGAGGCGGAGACAGCGGAGGACTGCTTTTTGATTGCCATTGCCGCTGCTTGCGCTGCTCAGGTGTGGCCGGGCGGGTAGGAACAGAGAAGCCGCCCCAAGGGGAATGGGGCGGTTGTCTCTGTCAGGCGAATTTAACGGGAACGGAGATTAGGTGAGTGGGTAGTTGTAATGTAACTGCTACGAATATTCGCTCATATCGAAATTGATAGTCGCCGCAGGGCTTGTCCTCCAATATTCCGTGCCCAACACTAATCTATTGATGGCGTCTTCACTGTCTTTGCCTACCAAGCCAATAGAGCCGAATACAGCGGCATAAATAAGCCCTACTTGGTCTATCACCAAGGACTCCACTCCATTTGACGTAATCACCTCTCCAATAGGTGTCACTTCTTTATTCAGCACGCGGGAGTATACGTCACCCTCAACCTCCTGGGAATAAGTATCGCAGACCTCTTCCAAATCTAAGTTAACCCATACTGTATCTTTCTTAAATAAGGGCCGATGTATAATCATCTCATCCATATTAATCCTAGAATCAATTTGCAGAGGAGAGGCAGCAAAGAACTTCAATCCCTCAAACTTAGAGAGAAACTCCTTTGCTGTTTCTAAACTCGGACAGCCACACCCTTTGTACAGCGATTCAACTTCACTCCAAGCTCGTGGAGGGTGCGACCATGTTCTGGCCAAACCAACGACATCAATTGCTTCTTGGCACAACTCGCTCACAACAACTCCTTATCACGGGTACATTTTTCCAACGTTTGGCCGTAGAGTCTGACACCAGGCGCAGGGTGCTTCGGGGATAAGACGTATGTTGTCTCCTCTGCCTCGGCGCATGAATGTAAACATTTCAAAGTCGGATAATTGGGGAGTTCTCCCAGAAGAGGCTACACCTTTTACTGCATTATCGAGCGCATTGAACTCGCCACAATTCCCGCAAGACCATCTGGGGGGATTCGTAACATTTTGTAGGGCATTGTCAATTAAGCCCTGCGTAAGTTCGTGCGGGTTCTTGGGCACACTACCACTTGTCCCATAGTACCACTTACCTGTTGCCTTATCATAGACCGCAGTGACCTTATTTTGTTTTGCAAGACCAGGAACATTGTTAAGGAGGAAATTTTCCGCCGCCGCTGCATTACAGTTATGCACCAACCAGCCCTGCGTGCCCACGTAGTAGGTATGGGCCTCGCTGACAGTTAGGTTAAACATCTCCCGCGTCTGCTGAAGGGTGACCACGTTGGCGACGACCCCCGTGGTGCCGTCCGCCTGCTTGATCTTATCCCCGATCTTCAGATGGCCTGCGCCGACCCAGTGCTTGCCCAGGTCCTCGTGACCGACCGGCTTGGGCCTCTCCCCAGCGTCTGACCACGCCTTGACGTAGAAGGGGTGTTCACCCCACAGCGAAACCGCCCCAGCCTCAGCCGGGGCGGTGGAAAAATTGACAGGCCTTACGCCTCGCTGTGCTCCGGCATGCTTGCCGTCACCGCCGGGTCCACCCCGTCCTCGAAGCGCCTGAAATTCTCGCGGAACATTCTGGCCAGCTTGCGGGCGGTGCGGTCGTAGGCGGCCTTGTCGGCCCAGGCTTCGCGGGGGTTCAGCACCTCGCTGGGCACGCCCGGCACTTCGGTGGGAATCTCCAGCCCGAAGAACGGCTCGCGCTCGAAGGGCACGTTGTCGAGTTCCCCGGAGAGCGCGGCGCCTAACAGGGCGCGGGTGTGCTTGATGCTCATGCGGTGGCCCTCGCCGTACTGGCCGCCGGTCCAGCCGGTGTTGACCAGCCACACCTGCGCGCCGCTCTCCTGCACCTTCTGTGCCAGCAACCGGGCGTACTCGCCGGGGTGCCGGGGCATGAAGGGCGCCCCGAAGCAGGTGGAGAAGGTGGGCTGCGGTTCGGTCACGCCCTGCTCGGTGCCGGGAATCTTGGCGGTGAAGCCGCTGATGAACTGGTACATGGTCTGTTCGGGCGTCAGGCGGCTCAGCGGCGGCAGCACGCCAAAGGCGTCGGCGGTCAGAAAGACGATGTTCTTGGGATGCCCGGCCCGGCCTTCCTCGACGATGTTACCGATCTGGGTGATCGGGTAGGCGCTGCGGGTGTTCTCGGTGAGGGAACCGTCGTTCAGGTCGGGGGTGCCGTCTGGCTTCAGCACCACGTTTTCCAGCACCGTGCCGTAAGTCTGGGTGGTGCGGTAGATGGTGGGTTCGGCGTCCGGGTTGAGGTTGATCACCTTGGCGTAGCAGCCGCCCTCGAAGTTGAAGACGCCCTCGTCGGTCCAGCCGTGTTCGTCGTCCCCGATCAGCCGCCGGGCGGGGTCGGCGCTGAGGGTGGTCTTGCCGGTTCCGCTCAGGCCGAAGAACAGGGCCACGTCGCCTTCCTCCCCCACGTTGGCCGAGCAGTGCATCGGCATCACGCCCGAAGCGGGGAGCAGGTAGTTCAGCACGCCGAAGATGCCCTTCTTGTTCTCGCCCGCGTACTGCGTGCCGCCCGCGATGATCATCTTCCGCGCGAAGTTCACCAGGATGAAGGTGTCGCTCCTCACGCCGTCCGTGGCGGGATCGGCCTTGAAGGAAGGAATATTCAGCACGGTCCACTCGGGCTGGAAGTTCTCCCGTTCCTCCTCGGTGGGCCGCACGAACATATTCCGCACGAAAAGCGAGTGGTAGGCCATCTCGGTGATCATGCGCACGGCGATGCGGTGGCGGGGATCGGTGCCCGCGAACACGTCCTGCACGAACAGCTCGCGCCCCTCGGCATAGGCCGTCATCTTGTCGAGCAGGCGGTCGAACACCACCGGGCTGATCGGCGTGTTGAAGCCGCCCCACCACACGCTGTCCTGCGTCGTGTCGTCCTCGACGATAAAGCGGTCCTTGGGGCTGCGCCCGGTCTTGTCGGTGTGGACCACCAGGGGACCGGTGGCCGCCTGCTCGCCCTCGCCGAGCCGCAGGGCCGCGGCGTACAGCTCCTCCACGCCGGGGTTGTGGTGAATGGTCGCGTTCTGGATACCGAGATCTTGCAGCAGCGGAGTGTGGGTCAGGCTCATGGCAAGGTTCCTTTCGTGCGGGAGGGGTCCCGAACCTTCAGGGCTTGATGTCTAGAAGTCCTCCTCCATCCTGGCCCATGAACCGGTTCCAAACCAAACTTTGTGTTGTTACGCGGACAGAAACATGGCGCCCTGACCGGGATAAACAGCCGGGATAAGGGGGAGCAGCGCGGCAGGGCGCTGCTCCCCCTGCGTTCGCCCGGCGCTACCTGGCCTCGCCGCCCGCGCCCGTCTGGAAGGGGCGGCCCTGGGGGTCCACCACCCGCACGTCACGGTACGTGCCGGGTACCCGCACGATGGTCCAGGGACTCGTGAGGGCCTGCGTGGTGATGCTGCCGGGGCCGGGGGCGGTGATAGCCACCGTGAGCGTCAGCACGCCGCCCTGCGCGCTGGCGCCCGTGACTTGCACGCCGTATCCGCCGGTGGGCCGCTGCCCCAGGAACACGCCCACGACCGTCTCGCCCCCCGTGAGGCCAGGCACGTTTGGCACCCCGGTCTGCCGCCCATACGCGAGGTTGTACAGGGCATTCACCGCCGCCTGGGTGGTCGCCACCTGCACGGCGGACGTGCTCGCGTTGGCATTGCTGCCGCTGGCCAGTTCGGTAAAGGTCACGCGGCCTCCCGGGTTGGATGTGGGGGCGGGGGTGCCGGGCGTCGTCGTCACGGTGCCGGTGGTCGCCGCGACCGTGGGGACGCCGGGCAGCACGTACAGCGCCGTCCGCAGGTACTCGCCCGGCTGGGGCTCTACCGTCAGGGGCCGGTCGGGGACCGCGGCTTCATTCAGCACGGCGACGGCCAGCGGCCCCTGGTTCAGCAGCGCCGTGCCCAGGGCGTCCGCCTCGGTATCCGTGAGGTTGCCCGCGCCGCGCAGGCCGCCGACGGCCGTCCCGCTCACGCCGCTGCCCGAGCCAGCGTTCAGCCGCGTCCAGGTGCGGCCGTCGGTGTAATACACCGCGCTGCCCCCTTCGTTCATGGCGACATTGAACAGGCCCCGGGTGTCGCGCGTGACCGAGAGCTTGGGCGTGATGGGGGTGGTGGGCAGGCGGTAGGTCGCCTTGCCGTTCACGCTGAGGGTTCCGGCCACCGCCAGCGGGTCCTCGACCTGGGCGCGCAGGTCCACCGCCGTGCCGCCGAGTTTCACGCTGCTCTGCGCGCTCTGCCCCAGGTTCCCGTACACCCACACGATGCGTTCCTGGGTGCCGCCGTACAGCAGCGCCTCGTGGACCTTCAGGTTGCCGGGGCCGGTCATGGTGCAGCCCGCGAGAAGGCCCGCGCTCAGGGCGAGCGCGGCAGTCAGGGTCTTGTTCATGCGGTCAGCTTAGGGGCGCCGCCTGACCGCCGACTGAAGGTGCCCTTGATCAAATACCCACGTTGAACCGGGCGGAAGGCCGCTTCAGGTCGCCTTCGCCGCGCGCCCCGCCAGCAGTTCCCGGGCGTGCGTCAGCGCGGCCTCGGAGGTGTTGCCGCCCAGCATCCGCGCGATCTCTTCCAGGCGTTCCTCGGGGGTCAGCAGACGGACGCGGCTGACCGTGCGCCCACCTTCCACCTGCTTTTCCACTTTGTAATGGTGGTCGGCCCGCGCGGCGATCTGGGCGAGGTGGGTCACCACCAGCACCTGCCGCTCGCGCGCCAGCCGGGAGAGCTGCTCCGCGACGGCCAGCGCCGCCGCCCCGCCGATCCCGGCGTCCACCTCGTCGAAGACCACGGCGGGCGTCTCCGCTCCCAGCACGGTGCTGATCGCCAGCATCACGCGCGACAGCTCGCCGCCCGAGGCCACGTCCGCCAGCGGTCCGAGGGCCTCGCCGGGGTTGGCCGTGAAGTGCAGCGTCACGTCGCTCAGCCCCGCCGCGCCGGGTTGCGGCAGGGGAGAAAGGCGGAACTCCAGCCGGGCGTGCGGCATCCCCAGCTCGCGGATCACGTTCACGAGTTGCGAGGCGAGCGGTCCCGCCGTCCGGGTCCGGGCCGCGTCCAGCGCCTCACCCATCCGCCGCACCTCGCGTTCCAGGCGGCTGACCTCCGCTTCCAGGGTGCCCGCGTCCTGCTCGTCGCGGGTGAGGGCCGCGAGTTCCTCCTCCGCCCCCGCCTGGAAGGCCAGCACGTCCTCCAGCGCCGGGCCGTACTTGGCGCGCAGCTTTCCGAGCGCCGAGAGCCGCGCCTCCACCCGCGCCAGTTCCCCCGGGTCGGGGGCGCTGTCCTCGGCCACCCCGCGCAGCTCGCCCACCACCGCCTGCACGCTGTCCAGCGCCCCCCGCAGGTCTTGCTGAAGCTGGGCGCTGGTTTCGTCGTACTTGGCCCCCGCGTTCAGCGCCCGCACGGCCTCCGCGATCAGGCCCGCCGCGCTCGTCTCGCCGTCCGACAGCAGCTCCAGCGCCCCCGCCGCCCCCAGCGCAATCGTCTCCAGGTTCGACAGGCGGGTGAGTTCCGCCGTCAGCGGCTCTTCCTCCCCGGGCTGGGGATTCGTTGCCGTGATCTCGCGCACCTGGAAGGTCAGCAGGTCGAGCTGCCGCGCCCGCTCGCGCTGATTGGCCCGCAACGTTTCCAGGCGGGTCCGCGCGTCCGTCCAGGCCCGGTAGGCCGCCTGGTACGCGCCCAGGTCGGCCACCACCTGCCGGTCGAGCAGCGCCCGCTGGTTGGCGGGGGTCAGCAGGCTGACGGCGCTGTGCTGCCAGTGGATTGTGAGGCGCGTGGCCGCCCACTCCTGAAGCTCGCGCACGCTGACCACCTCGCCGTCCAGCCGGGCGGTGCCGCGGCCCTGCGCCGTCACGCGGCGGCTCGCGCTGGCCTCGCCCTCCGCCTCGCCCCAGAAGCCGGTCACCAGCAGGCCGTCCTCACCGGTGCGGATCAGGTCGGTGTTCGCCCGCCCGCCCAGCAGCAGCCCCAGCGCGTCCACGATGATGCTCTTGCCCGCGCCCGTCTCGCCGGTAAAGGCGCTGAAGCCGCCCCACAACTCCAGGGTGAGGTCGCGGATGGTGGCCAGATTGCGGACCTCCAGCCGGGACAGGGGCGGTCCCGCCGGGGCCGGGGTGGGCGGCGCGGGTGGTGCTGTGGCGGCGCGGGCCTTGCGGGTCACCCTCCGAGTGTAGAGCGTTTGCCGGGGAGGAGAGAGGCGTGGGGATCACGGTGTCAGGGCCGGAACATGAAACCTGCGTTACGTTTTCCCCACACTCTCGGTGCCGGGGGCGGCGACAATGGGCCGCATGGTTCCCCGCCTGCCTTCTGCCGGGTGCGGGACGCGAAAGGAGCATCACATGAAGAGCAATGACACGGGTGTGAGCGGCACCAGCCTCCTGCTGCTCGGCGGCCTGTTGGCCCTGGCCCTGAACCGGAATGCCCGCCATCAACTGGTGAGCGGGACCCATCACCTGCTGGACAGCGCCCAGGAAACGCTCGACGAGACGGTGAAACCGGCCCTGGCGACCGCTGCCAGCCAGGCGCAGCAGGCCGCGCAGGTCGCCGTTCACAAGGGCGCGGAGACGTTGGAGACGCTGCGCGAGGAAGTCCCCGGCCGCGCCCAGGCCTTGCTGGAGAATGCCCAGGACGTGGCGGGGAACGTGGTCGGCGTGGTGGCCGACAGGGCGGCTGATCTCAAGCGCGAGGCGCGCGGCGCCGTGCAGGAGGCGCAGGACATGGCCGAGGGCCGCCGCCGCGAGGCGCAGAAGGCCCTGGGGCAGGTGCAGGAGCAGGTCAAGGACAATCTCAAGGATGCCCGTAAGGCCGGAAAGTCCCTGCTGGCGGAGGCGGAAGACCGCGTGCAGTCCCTCGCCGGGCAGGCCGAGAATCTGGCCGAAGGGCGTCGCCGTGAGGCGCAGAAGGCCCTGGAGCAGGCGCGGCACCAGGCGAAGCAGGACCTCAAGAAGGCCAGCAAGGCCGGGAAGGCCCTGCGGTCGGAGGCCCAGGACCGCCTGGCAAGCCAGCGCCACGACCTGGAGCAGAAACTGGCCCGGGCCCGCCGCCACGCTGAGAAGGACCTGCGGCGCACCCGACGCCGCTGGGACGCCGACAAGCTGGAACGCGCCGTCGAGAAGCGGATCGCGCCCCTGAAGAAACAGACGGCGCGTGACCTGGCCCGCCTGGAAAAGCAGGGGAAAGCCAAGCTCAATGCCGTACAGGCCAAAGCCCACAAGAGTGCCCGCGCCGAGTCCGGAGGCGGGATCAGCGGCGGGACGGTCGCGCTGGTCCTGCTGGGTGCCGGAGCGGTCGTGCTGGCCCGGGTGCCCGCCGCCCGTCAGGCCCTGCTGGACGCGGTCGGCAGCGTCAGCCCCGAAGCGGCCGAACGGCTCCATAAGGCGGGCCGCAGCGCCCGCAACCTGGTGGGCAGCATGTGGCTGGAGCGCATCGAGGAACCCGCCCAGACGCCTGCCCCTGCCCCCGCCAAAGGCACCCAGGCAGGCACCACGGGCGCGACGTGGGGCGCCTCCACCGAACCCGGCGCACCGGCCACGAGCCGTCCCACGACGGCTTCCCAGAATCAGGACGCGGCCCAGAACCCCGCGCCCAACGCCCAGAACCCCGCCAACAAGCCTCACTGAGCGTTCCAGACTCAACCTGTGACGAGCAGGGGCCACCCCTTTCTGCGGGTGGCCCCTGCCGTTGCTCGCCGGGTTGGTGACGCGCGGTACACTTACGCTGATGTCCGCCATCCCTGATGCGCCCCTCGCCCTGATCGGATACTCGTCGCAGGCTGCCCGCGCCTTCCGGGAGGTGGGGCTGGTCGCCCTGACCGTCCCCCATGACGACCTGACGGCAGTGCTGGAAGCCTGCCGGACCCTGCGTTTCGCGGGCGCGCTGGTCCATCCCACATTGGAGATCGCCGCCGCCGAGGTGCTTGACCCCGACCCCGATGCCCGCCGGGCAGGCCGGGTGGACGCCGTGGCTTTCACGGGCGGGGCGGCCAGCGGCGGCGTCCACGCCACCTATACCCTCGCTGACGCCCTGATGGACGCGGTCGAGGAAAGCGGCTACGCGGCGCGCGGGGCCAGCGCCCTCTTCCTGGGCGGAGCTGCCGATCTGGCGCGGGCGCTCCCGCTGGTGCGCCTGGGGTTCGAGCATGTGGGCATCGCCACCGATCACCTGCCGGATGCCGAACGCTTCGCCCGTGAGCTGCCCGCCAGCGTGCGGGCCTTTGCCCTGGGCCGCCGCGACCCGGCCCTGATCTCCCTGGCCGAGCGCGCGGACCTGATCGTTCTGGCCAGCGGGAGCCTCCCGGCGGGGCTGCTCCAGCCGTACCACACCCTCGCGGACCTGACCGGGCAGGGCACGACCGGCACCAGCGGCGCGGCGCGCCTCGACCTCGCGGCCCTCCCGGCCCTGCGCCTGGCCCGGCAACTGCTGCACGCCACCGGCCAGCGATACCGCCCGGAGGCACTGGCCGGTCTGGTGGGCGCGCTGGTCTGACGCGCCTTCCGGATTTTTCCATACCGACAGGAAGTGTTGCGGGTGGACCGGAAAGTCCTCTCCCGCGCGGCATCCCTGGGTGACTCTCCTGAGCGCCTCTCGGGCCGCACCTACAGCACCGGGGCGCGGGATTCTCCCCGACCCGGTCCCACAGCGTGAAGGCCGCACGCGCTCCGGGACGGGTGATGCCCTCGTCCTCCCACCCGGCGGCGAGGCCAGCAGCTCGCGCACGATCAGCGCGTCGGCTTGCAGATGCAGCGGCTGGGCGCTGGCGGTCAGTCCGGTCACCCACCAGGATGCGCTGGGCCTCGGGTTGGACGGGGTCTTGGCTCAGGTGCGGGTCAGGCTCACGGTCAGCGGCGTCATAGGGGGGGAGGGTAACCCTTGCGGGAGAGGCCAGTCCTCCTCCAGACAACTTCCACGACCTCCGGCTTCCCGCCCTTGACAGCGCCCGGCAAGCCACGTAGCATTAACATACTGACAAGTATGTAAGGCTCAAGCCGCCTCTCGCTTGCACCGGTAGCCCCAGGCGCGGTGGGCCTGTGCAGCCCGTACCTGCGAGGATGGTTCCCGCTGGGCACCGCTTCTCGGACCAGAGGAGCAAGACGCCCCCTTCCGCCTTTCCATTGGAGGACCGCATGTTGAAGAAGCTGCTCACTGCCGGACTCACCCTCGCCCTGATCTCCGGCAGCGCCGGGGCTGCCACCCTGGTCTTCGGCATGGGCGGCGAGCCCGTGTCGCTCGACTCCGGCACGATCATCGACAGCAACTCGACTTTGGCGCAGTCGCAGGTCTACGACTACCTGGTCAAGTTCAAGAAGGGCACCACGGACCTCGCGCCGGGTCTGGCGCTGCGCTGGGTCCCCAACAAGGACGCGAGCGAATGGACCTTTTATCTGCGGCCCGGCGTGAAGTTCACGGACGGCACGCCCTTCAATGCCGACGCGGTGGTGTTCAACGTCAACCGCTGGTGGGACCCGGGGGCGCCCGGCGGCGCCAAGGCGCAGAGCAAGACCTTTACCTCCTGGCAGATCACGTTCGGCGGCTTCAAGGGTGATCCCGGCGACATCCTGAAGAGCGTGCGTGCCGAGGGGCCAGACAGGGTCGTCTTTACGCTGACCCGGCCCTTCGCGCCCTTCCCGGCGACGATGGCGACCACCTTCTTCGGGATCGCGTCGCCCACGGCCGTCAAGAAGGGAGGCGCGGTGTACGGCACGCCTGCCGCGCTGCCGGTCGGCACCGGGCCCTTCATCATGCAGTCGTGGAAGACGGGCGACCGCATCACGCTGGTGCCCAACAAGAACTACTGGGGCACCAAGGCGAGCTACGACCAGCTCATCCTGCGCTTCCTGAAAGACCCCAGCGCCCGCCTGAACGAACTCAAGGCCGGAGCCATCGACTTCACCAGCGACCTCAACCCCGAGCAACTGGGGGCGGTGAAGGCCGACAAGAACTTGGTGCCCGTCATCCTCCCCTCGTTCAACGTGGGCCTGCTGAGCATGAACGTGGCGAACCCGTACCTGAAAAACCCCAAGGTGCGGCAGGCTATCAGCATGGCGATCAACAAAAAGGCCATCGTGGACGCCTTCTGGAACGGCCTGGCCGACACGGACACCAGCATCGTCCCCCCAGTCCTGAAATGGGCCAACAATCCGGCCGTGCCCGCCGACTACAAATTTGATCCGCAGGCGGCCAAGAAGCTGCTGGCGGACGCGGGCTATCCGAACGGGTTTTCCCTGGACCTGTGGTACATGCCGGTCAGCCGCCCATACTTCCCCACGCCCAAACCCATTGCCGAGGCGATGGCCGCTGACCTAGGCGCCATCGGCATCAAGGCGAACCTCAAGACCGAGGACTGGGCCAAGTACCTGACGGACGCCCGCAAATCGCCCGGCTTCGACATGTACATGATCGGCTGGAGCGGGCCGTACGCCAGCCCGTACAGCTTCTACAACACCCACTACGGCCCGGACGGGGACGCCGACACCAACTACAGCAACCCCACCCTGCTCCAACTGATGAAGGCCGTGGCCGCCACCGACAACCGCGCCGCGCAGGCCAAGCTGTACGGTCAGATGCAGCAGATCACCTACGACGCCAACGTCCGCATTCCCATCGTCCACTCGCGCCCGCTGGCTGCCGCCCGTACCTACGTGAAGGGCTGGACCCCCAGCGCCACGTCCCTGATCCCCTTCCAGGACATCACCCTCGAAGGGAAGCAGTGAGGCGGACATGACGGATACCCTCCAGAGCGAGCGCGAGGCCCTGCGCGAGCAGGTGATCGCCTGGCGCCGTTACCTGCACCAGCACCCCGAACTGTCCTTTCAGGAACACCGGACCGCCGCCTTCGTCGAGGCGCGGCTGCGGGAGATGCCGAACCTGACGGTTACGCGCCCCACGCCCACCAGCGTGCTCGCCACCCTGAAGGGGCAGGCCGGGCCGGGCCGCACCGTGCTGCTGCGCGCCGACATGGATGCCCTGCCCATCCAGGAGGAAACCGGGCTGGCCTTCGCCTCGCAGAATCCCGGCGTGATGCACGCCTGCGGGCATGACGGCCATACGGCGATGCTGCTCGGCGCCGCCCAGGTCCTCTCGGCCCACCCCGAGAACCTGCACGGCGAGGTGCGCTTCATCTTCCAGCACGCCGAGGAAGCCTTCCCGGGCGGCGCGCAGCAGGTGGTGGACGCCGGAATCATGGACGGTGTGGACGTGGTGGTCGGCACCCACCTGATGAGTCCCATTCCGACCGGGGTGGTCGTCCTGCGGGAAGGTCCCCTCCTCGCGGCCCCGGATGGCTTTGAGATCACCCTCCGGGGCAAGGGCGGGCACGGCGCGAATCCGCACGAGACGGTCGATCCGGTGGTGATCGCCGCGCAGGTGATCCTGGCTTTTCAGACCATCATTTCCCGTCAGCGCGACCCCCTGGAACCCGCCGTGCTGAGCGTCACGCAGATTCACGGCGGCACCGCCCACAACGTGATTCCCGACAGCGTCACGCTCGGCGGCACGGTGCGGACCTTCGACCCTGAACTCCGCGAGTGGATTCCGCGGCAGATGGAGCGGCTGCTGCGGGGCATCACCGACGCCTACGGCGCGAGCTACACCCTCGACTACCGGCAGGGCTACCGCGCGCTGCACAACGATCCCGCCACCACCGGCCTCCTGCGCGAGGTGGTCCGGGACACCCTCGGTTCAGAGGTCACCCTGCTGGAAGGCAAACCCAACATGGGCGGCGAGGACTTCAGCGCCTACCTCACGAAGGCGCCCGGCACGTTCATCATCATCGGGGCCGGGAACGTGGAGGAGGGCATCACGGCGCCCCACCACCACCCCCGCTTCACCATCGACGAACGCGCCCTGGAGTACGGCGTGGAACTGTACGTCGCGGCAGCACGCAGGCTCACCCAGCCCACGGCCTGAACATCTAAACGTGAGGGACGCCCGGATTCTGGACACCGGGCGTCCCTCGCCGCGTTGGGAGGAAGGTTGCGGCCTTCCCCTCACCCATCTCTTTCGCCAGCCCGGCCTGGCAACCTACCCGACCACCGCGCCGAGCCGTTCCTCGAAGCGGGCAGCGGTGGTGGCCCGCACGTCTTCGAGGCTGGCGCCGGGGAGGAGTTCGGTCAGGGTGAGGTGTCCGTCAATGAACTCGAACACCGCCTTGTCGGTGATGATCATGTCCACCTTGCCCCGCGCCGTGAGGGGCAGCGTGCATTCGGGGACGATCTTGGGCGTGCCGTCGGGGTCGGTGTGGGTCATGGTCACGATCAGCCGTTTGGCGCCGCTCGCCAGGTCCATCGCGCCGCCCACGCCCAGCAGGGGCTTGCCCGGGACCGCCCAGTTCGCCAGATTTCCGGCCTCGTCCACCTGGAGGCCGCCCATCACGGCCACGTCCACGTGTCCACCCCGGATCATCCCGAAGGAGGCGGCGGAGTCGAAGTAGCTCGCGCCGGGCAGGGCCGTGACCGGAATCTTGCCCGCGTTGACCGGGTACTCCATCGCGCCGCCGTCCTCGGGGGCGGGGCCGACGCCCAGCATCCCGTTCTCGGTGTGGAGGTTCACCCCATGCTCGGGCGTGATCAGGTCCGCGACCAGGGTGGGAATGCCGATGCCGAGGTTCACCACGTCGCCGGGACGCAGTTCCCTCAGGGCACGGCGCGCCATGTGCATCCGGGCCGGGTCCACCTTCTTGGCCCCGCTCTTCACGCTGGCGCTGCTGCCCAGGTCCTCGGGCGTCAGGGTGGCCTGCACCAGATAATCGACGTACAGCCCGGGGGTGTGAACGTGCTCGGGCGGAATCTGGCCCACCTCCACGATCTCCTCGACCTCCGCCACGACCAGATCGGCGGCGGTCGCCATGCCGGGGTTGAAGTTCTGCTCGGTCAGGCGATACTGGAGATTCCCGGCAGTATCGGCCCGCCAGGCGCGAATAAAGGCCACGTTGCCCCGGATCGCCGGGACGAAGACCATCTCCCGCCCGTTGAGCGTGCGGGTATCGCTCCCCTCGGCAATCACGGTGCCCGTCGCCGTCGGCGTGTAGAAGCCGCCCAGCCCCGCGCCCCCGGCCCGAACCGCCTCGGCCAGCGTGCCCTGCGGCAGCAGCTCGACTTCCAGTTCGTCCGCCTGATACGCCTTCACCGCCTCGGGGTTGGAGGTGAAGTAGGAGCCGATGGCCTTTTTGATCTGCCCGTTGCGCAGCAGGCGCCCGCCGCTGAGGCCGGGTTCCGAGACGTTGTTGGCGACGTAGGTGAGGTCACGGGTGGGGAGTTCGGCCAGGGCGTGCATCAGGTGAACCGGGTTCCCGGTCATCCCGAAGCCGCCGACCAGCAGTGTGTCCCCCGACTTCACCAGCCGGGCCGCTTCCCCAGCGGTGAGGACGGGAACGGCCTTCATGCCTCCACCCGCTCGATCAGGGCCGCCTCGCCCTGCCCGACGCCGACGCACAGGGTCGCCAGACCGTAGCGTGCGCCGCGCCGTTCCAGTTCGTGCGTGAGGGTGGTCACCAGCCGCGCGCCGCTCATGCCGAGGGGGTGCCCCAGGGCCACCGCGCCGCCGTTCACGTTGACCTTTTCCGGGTCCAGCTCCAGTTCCCGGATGCAGGCCAGCGCCTGGGCCGCGAAGGCCTCGTTGAGTTCCACCAGGTCCACGTCCGAGAGGTCCAGCTCCAGCCGCTCCATCAGCTTGCGGGTGGCGGGAACCGGCCCGAGGCCCATCACGCGCGGGTCCACCCCCGCCGACGCCGCCCCGACCCAGCGGGCCAGCGGCTTCAGCCCCAGCTCGCGGGCCTTTTTCGCGCTCATCAGCACCAGGGCTGCCGCGCCGTCGTTCAGGCCCGAGGCGTTGCCCGCCGTCACGCTGCCCCCCTTGCGGAAGGCGGGTTTCAGGCCCGCCAGCGTCGCCTCGTCGGTGGCGAGGGTGAAGCTGTCCCCCTCGCGCTTGTAGCGGGGATGCTCGTCGGTGTCGAACACCGTCACGCCCTTGCGGCCCTTGACCTCGATGGGGACGATCTCCTCCCTGAAGGTTCCGGCGTTGAGGGCCGCCACCGCGCGCCGCTGCGATTCGAGCGCGAAGGCGTCCTGAGCCTCACGGGTGATCTCGCCCCCCGCGATCTCGCCCTGGCGGCTGCGTTCCACGATGTTCTCGGCGGTTTCGCCCATCGCCTCCAGCGGGAACAGCGCCTCCATCGCCGGGTTGGGAAAGCGCCAGCCCAGGGTGGTGTCGTAGACCGTGACGTTGCCGTTGGCGAAGGCCTGGCCGCCCTTGGGCATTGTCAGGGGCGCGCGGGTCATGCTCTCGACGCCGCCAGCGACATACACGTCCCCGTCACCATTGCGGATCGCCCGCGCCGCCGTGTTGATTGCCGCGAGGCCCGAGGCGCACAGGCGGTTGACCGTCAATCCGGCGACGGTCTCGGGCAGCCCGGCCAGCAGGGCGGCCATGCGGGCCACGTTGCGGTTGTCCTCGCCCGCCTGGTTGGCGCAGCCCAGGATCACTTCCTCGATCTGCTCGGCGGGGACTCCGGCCCGGTTCACCGCCTCCTTGATCACGGTGGCGGCCAGGTCATCCGGGCGAACGGTGGACAGCGCACCGCGGATCGCGCCGATGGGCGAACGGACGGCGGACACGATCACCACGTCGCGGTCTTGCAGGTCGTCTGGCGTCAGGGGTGGGTGGGTTCTCGTCATTTTGAACTCCTGTCCGGGTCGGCGGTCTGCTGAAGGACCCGGTCGATCAGTGCGTCACTCGCGCCAAGATAATCGGTTTCCCGCACCGCTTCCCAGTCCAGGGGCGCGTCGGTGCAGGACTGGACCGCTTCCGAGAGCGGCAGGCCACCTTGCAGCGCGGCTTCCACCGCCTGGCGCACCACCTGTTTGGCCCGCTGGCGGCCGATCAGCGGCGCGAGGGCGAAGGTGTAGGCTTCCGCCAGCATCAGGCCGCCGGACGCGGCGACATTGTCCCGCATCCGCGCGGCGTCCACGTCCAGCTCCTGCGCGAGCGTGGCCGCGCGGTCGAGTGCCCCAGCGGTCAGGCCCAGCATCTGCGGCAGGGTGAGCCATTCGAGCTGCCAGCCGTGCGTGCCCCGTTCGTGTTCCTGAATCAGCGCCTGGTGCAGCCCGGACAGCAGCGCGGCATTGGCGCGGGCGGCCGCCACGATCAGCTCGCTCCCGATGGGGTTGCTTTTTTGCGGCATGGTGCTCGACCCCCCGCGGGAGGGATCGGCGGACTCGCGCACCTCGGCCACCTCGCTCTGCGCGAGCAGGATGAGGTCCTGGGCCATCTTCCCCAGGCTGCCCGTCACCAGCGAGAGCCAGCCGCCGAGTTCGGCCAGCGTGTCGCGCTGGGTGTGCCAGGGGGTCGGGGCCTCGCCCAGCCCGAGGTCGTGCGCCAGCGCCGCGCTGACGGCCAGCCCGTCCCCCTTCAGCGCGGCCAGCGTGCCCGCCGCCCCGCCGAACTGCACGACCAGCAGCCGGGGCCGCAGTTCCCGCAGGCGGTCCCGGTGGCGCAGGAGCGGCGCGAGCCACCCCGCGACCTTCAGGCCGAAGGTGACCGGCAGCGCCTGCTGCGAGTGGGTGCGCCCGGCCATCAGGGTCTGCCGGTGGGCGTCCGCCAGCCGCGCGAGGCGCTGCACCAGCCGGTCCAGCGCGGCGGCCAGCAACTCCAGCGCGTCCCGCAGTTGCAGGACCAGCGCGGTGTCCAGAATGTCCTGGGTGGTCGCCCCCCAGTGCAACGCCGCCGCCGCGTCCTCCGGCATCTCCTCGCGGAGCTGGGCCAGCAGCGCGATCACCGGGAAGCCGTCGTGCGCGATCCCTTCCCGCAGCTTTGGCAGATCCGGCTGGAAGTGCCCCGCTGCCTCCACGATGCCCCGCGCCGCCTCCGCCGAGATCACGCCCACCCGGGCCTCGGCGCGAGCGAGCGCGACCTCCACATCGACCAGGCGGCGCACGTGCTCCTCGTCGGAAAAGAGGCGCTGCATCGCCGGGGAGGTGAAGAGCGGCCCGTACAGGCCGGAGTCGAGCGAAGTGAAGCTCACGCGGCTCCCGGCGGGCGGATGATCTCAGTCCACATCGAAGAAGACCGTTTCCCGTTCGCCCTGCATGTGGAAGTCCAGGCGGTAGAGGGGCCCGTCGGGCGTCTCCTCGCGCCGCGCGATCAGGGTGGGTCGGCGCGCGGGCGGCACCAGGGCCAGCACCGGGTCGGCGCCGTTGTCCTCGTCGCTGAAGTAGATGCGGGTGGGCAGGTGCGTGAGCAGGCCGCGCATCCCCAGCCACACGTTCAGGTGAGGGGCCTGACTGCCGACGCGGCCCGGCTTGACGGTGCGGAACAGCCAGAACCCGCCTTCCCGCCGCGTATCGCTGCGGCCGAAGCCGTGGAAGGCCGTGTCGGGGGGAAAGCGCCCGGCGGGGTCCGCCTGCCAGACCTCCACCAGCGCGTCGGGCACCGGCAGACCGTCGCCGTCCAGCACCCGGCCCGTCACGGTGACGCGCTCGCCCTGCAGCGGGTCGCCCGGCACGACCAGCAGGTTCTCCCGTTCCAGCGGCAGGTCCTGCCCGTGGACCAGCCCCTGGTGGAAGTAGGGGCCGACCGTCTGGCTGGGCGAGGGGCCGAAGGCGTCCCGGGGGATGTTGGAATCCTCGGGGGAGAGGGGAAGGCGGCCCTCAGTCCTCATGGTCCGGCTCCTCGAAGGGCGTCGGCGCGGGGCCGCCCAGCACAATGTCGAAGCGGTAGCCCAGCGCCCACTCGGGCTGCGTGAGCGCCAGGTCGAAGCGGCTGACCAGTCTTGAGCGGCCCTTCTCGTCGGGAATGCCCTGGTAGATCGGGTCGTAGGCCAGCAGCGGATCACCCGGAAAGTACATCTGGCTGACCAGCCGCTGCGTGAAGCCGGTCCCGAAGATGCTGAAGTGGATATGCGCGGGCCGCCAGGCATTGGGGTGGTTGCGCCAGGGGTACGCGCCGGGCTTGAGGGTCAGCAGCTCGTACTCGCCGTATTCGTCGGTGAGCATCCGGGCCGTGCCGCTGAAATTGGGGTCCAGCGGGGCGTCGTGCTGGTCGCGCAGGTGGATGTAGCGCCCGGCGGCGTTCGCCTGCCACGTCTCGATCAGCGCGCCGCGCACCGGGCGGCCCGTGCTGTCCAGCAGCCGTCCCCGCACGATGATCCGTTCCCCGATGGGTTCACCGTTCACGCGGGCGTTGCGGGTGGTGTCGTTGTCGTCCGGGCGGAGGCAGTCCGTGCCGAACACCGGGCCGGTATGGTCCCGCAGCGCGTCGGGCAATGGGATCAGCCGTTCGTGCGGGGCGCGCCCCACGCTGCTGGTGTAGGGCGGGTAGAGGTGTGGGGGGTGGACCCCGCGGGTGGCCTGTGCCTCGGGTGGCGTCTGGGTCATGGGTCGTTCCTTTCGGCCAGAACCTGTCGGGCGATCTGGAAGGCGCGGTTGGCGACCGGAACGCCCGCGTAGACGGCGACGTGCAGGAAGACTTCGCGCAGGTCTTCCTCGCTCACGCCCGTATTCTCGGTGGCGCGGATGTGCATCGCCAGTTCGTGTTCGCGGGGGAGAGCGGTCAACACCGCCAGGGTGAGCAGGTGCCGGGTGCGGGTGTCGAGGTGACCGCGTGACCACGGCCCGCCCCAGGCGTACTCGGTGATGAAGGTCTGGAAGTCGCGGTCCAGGTCGCTGACGTTCGCTGTGGCCCGCTCCACGTGGTCCTCCCCCAGCACCCTGCGGCGCACGCTCAGGCCCGTCTCGTAGCGTTCCCCGGCCCCAGTCCGTGGCAGCGTGCCCAGAAAGTGCCGGATATGGGCGATGACGGCCCCGGGCTGCTCCACGCTGGGAATGTGCGCGGCCCCCGGGATCAGGTGCAGCGGTGCGCCCAGCAGGTCAGCGAGTTCGCGGTTCAGTTCGGGGGGCGTGGACGTGTCGCCCTCGCCGCACAGCACCACGGCGGGCACCTTCAGCCGCGCCGTCTGCTCGCGCAGGTCGGCCTCCCGCAGGGCCGCGCAGGTTCCGGCGTACCCTTCCGGCGCGGTGCGAACGAGCATGTTCAGGTAGCCGCGCGCCTCGGCCGGGCGTTTCTCGAAGAACGCGGGCGTGAACCAGCGCGACAGCGCGGCGGGCGCGACCCGTGCCAGATTCTTCTGCTCCGCGGCCTCGATGCGCTCGTTCCAGAGGTCGGGCGTCCCGATCTTCACGCCGGTGCCGATCAGCACCAGCCCCTCAGTGCGCTCGGGGTAGGCCGCCGCGAAATCCTGCGCGATCATCCCGCCGACAGACACGCCGACGAGGACCGCCCGCTCGATCCCCAGGGTGTCCAGCAGGCCCTTCAGGTCCCCGGTGTGGTCGCGCAGGGTGTACGGCGCGGGCGGCGCGTCGGACAGGCCGTGGCCGCGCTGGTCGTACTGCACGGTCCTCAGCGTGGCGGCAAAGGCGGGCGCGACCGCGTCCCAGATCCGCAGGTCGCTGCCCAGCGAGTTGAGGAACACCAGCGTCCGGGCTGCCTGATTCGGGCCGCCGACCCGGTGGTGCAGCGCCACATTGTTCACGGTCATGAAGGCCGGGAGAGCGGGGTTGGAAGGGAGGTCAGACATGCAGGAGTCCCTGATCCCTGGGCGGGCAGTGGCGAACGCACCTCGCGGCGCAGCAGACAGAAAGAGCCGGGCGTTGGTGCTTCCACAATAGAGTCCGGGTCGCCCCGAATGAAGCCAGGTGTTCATGATTGGCGAACATCAAGCGGGTGGTCTGGCCCTGTGGACGCGGCTGTCCCGGCTCTCCCGCTGCTCCTCAGCCCGGCTCGGGGAGGTCCTCGGCCAGTACCCGGCAGCAGCCAGACGAACTCCTCCCCACCCCCTTCGCCAGAGGTCAGCCTGCCGGGGTCATGGGGTGGCCGGGTGCTGCGCCTCCGGCAGCAGTCCCGCCCCGACGATCCCGAATTCCCGCACCCTTCCCTGGGTGTCCAGGCCGAAGATCAAGGTCCAGCCCGTCCGGGGGCCGCGCTCGAAGGTGGAGGTGCGGGTGTAGTAGGTCAGGCCGCCGTCCTGCGCCACCTCCTCTTTCAGGACGCCGGTTTCCGCGCCGTACGCCTTCAGGCCGCCTGCCCGGTACGCCTGGAAGGCGGAAAAGCTGCCCCACTCGGCCCGTAACGCGGGGAGGAAGGCCGCCCAGAGCTGCTTGAGCTGCCCACCGTAGAGCTGGTCCGTGAGCTGCCGTCCCCGCGCCAGGGGGGTTGGTGCCGGGGCCGGGGTGGCGGGCGTTCCTGCCTCACTGCGGGGGCGGCTGGGTGGATGGGCGGTCTGGGCTGGTGCTGGGGTCACCATCAGTTGCGGTGGGGCCGACTCGGCCGGTTTCGCCGGAGTCGTGGGCGCGGGGAGCGGCTCGCTTTCCAGGGGGGTCGCGGGTGTCAGGGCCGCCACGGGTGCAGCCGGGACTGGGGCCGGGGCAGGTTCCGGGGGCACCACCTCGCGCACGGTCGGCGTGGGGGCCGCCGGGGGATTCACGAAGAACGTCTGGACGGCATACAGGGTGCCGAGCGTGGCCACGATGAGCAGCAAGCCGACAGCCAGAGCCTCCTTGGTTCGTTCCATAAGTCCCTCCGCGTTCCGGCCGTTATAAGTCAGCCGGGCCAAACCGAATGCGACCGGGATCGGAAGTCGCCGGGCTGGGGCTGCTGCCCCCCTCCGCTGCCTCCCGTGGAGTCGCAGAAGAGCCCAGACAACGCCGGGGTCGACGCTCCCTTGGATGGTGTTTGGCAGAATGCCCCAGTATAGCTGACCGCGCTGGGAGGAACGACCGGACGGCGGCGCGGAACAGGGGCACCGCAAAGTGGCAAGGTTCGCCTAGGCTCGCTCAACCCCTCCGGCCCTGCGGGCCACCTCCCCTCAAAGGGAGGCAACAGCTTTAGCCTCCTAGAGGGCAAATAGAGTCTCTGACTCCCTTTGAGGGGAGCTGTCAGCAGAGCTGACTGAGGGGTTGACCGGGGCGAGCCTACCCAAAAATGGACGTTGCAGTTGCCCTGGTGGAAAGTCTCCGACCTGACGGGCGCGGCGGGAGATCGCCGCGAAGTGCCGCGCTCTGTCCCGCCACGAAGGTTTCTGTGCTCCGCTTGCCGTCTGGGGCCCGCGGATGTGGGGTGTTCCTAGTGGGTGCTGCGCGGGTCGAGCACATCCCGCAGGCCGTCACCGAGCAGGTTGAAGCCCAGGACGGTCAGGAAGATGGCCAGGCCGGGAAACACCATCGTCCAGGGGGCGTCCACGTAATACTGGCGGCTGTCACTGATCATGGTGCCCCACTCGGGCAGCGGGGGCTGCGCGCCGATCCCCAGGAAGCCCAGCGCCGCGACCTCGATGGTGGCGGTGGCGATGCTGAGCGCCCCCTGCACGATCAGGGGCGAGAGGCTGTTGGGCAGCACGTGCCGGAAGATCATCCGGCCCGCGCCCGCGCCGAGGGCTCCCGCCGCCTGCACGAACTCGCGCTCGCGGACGCTCAGCACGACGGCGCGGGCCAGGCGCATGTAGACGGGCACCTGCACCAGCGACACGGCCAGCATGGCGGTCACCAGTTGCGGGCTGTGGAGCGCGAACAGGCGGTCCATCGCGGCGATCAAGAGGGGCGGGTGGTCGCTGTTGAAGATGCTGGCAAAACCGATGGCGAGCAGGATGCTGGGAAAGGCCAGCATCACGTCCGCCAGGTAGCCGGTCACGTTGTCCAGCCACCCGCCGAAGTACCCGGCCAGGAGGCCCAGCAGCGTCCCCGCGATCAGCGCCAGCACGGTGCTGACCACCCCCACCTTCAGGCTGAGCTGCGCGCCGTGCAGCACCCGGGTGGCGACGCTGCGTCCCAGGTTGTCGGTGCCGAAGGGGGCGGCCCAGACATTGACCGTGCCGCTGACCGGATCACGGTAGATGTCCGCCACGTCCTTGTTCCAGAGGGCCTCGACGCTGGGCGGCTTGAGGTTCAGGCGGTAATTGCGGTCGGTGGTCGGGTCGTAGGGCTTGATGACCGGCGCGAGAACCGCCAGCAGCACGAAGACGGCCACGATGAACGCGCCGACCTTGCCGGGCGTGCTGCGCCGGAAGCGCCGCCAGAAGATGCTGGGCTGGCGTTTGGGAGCCGCTTGGGGAGGGGAGAGGGTGGTCATGGGTACCTCGGTGGGCGGTCCGTGGGAAAAGAGTGGCGGGAGCGGATGCCTGAGCTGTTGCTTCCACTGACCCCTTCCCGCTTACCGGTATTGAATTCTCGGGTCCAGCGCCGCGTAGCTGAGGTCCACCAGCAGGTTCACCACGCTCACCACCAGCGCGGCGAAGATCACGCCGCCCTGGATGATCGGGTAGTCGCGCTGGCTGATCGCCTCATACACCCACGACCCCAGGCCCGGCCAGGAGAAGATCGTCTCGGTGAGGACCGCGCCCCCCAGCAGGGCGCCCGCCTGCAACCCGATGACGGTCACGACCGGCAGCAGCGCGTTGCGCAGGGCGTGCTTGAGGGTCACCGTGCGGCTCGTCAGGCCCTTGGCGCGGGCGGTGCGGACGTAATCCTGCCCCAGCACTTCCAGCAGGCTGCTGCGGGTGATGCGCGCGATGATCGCCAGCGGAATGCTCCCCAGCGCGATGGCGGGCAGGATCAGGTGCCGGATGGCGTCCCAGGCGGCGGCGGGTTGTCCGCGCAGCAGGGCGTCGAGCACATAGAAGCCGGTGATGGGCTGGAGCGCGGTATCGTTGCCCAGCCGGGCGCTGGGCGGGAGCCACCCCAGCTGCACCGCGAAGAAGTACGAGAGCAGCAGCCCCAGCCAGAACACCGGCATGCTCACGCCCACCAGGCTGATGGTGGTGGCCAGGTTGTCCCACACGCTGTTGCGCCGCAGCGCGGCCAGGATCCCGGCGGGCAGGCCGATCAGCAGCGCGAACAGCAGGGCCGCGATGGAGAGTTCGGCCGTCGCGGGAAAGCGGGCGGCGAGTTCGTCGCGCACCGGGATATTGCTCTTGAGGCCGCTGCCCAGGTTGCCGTGCAGCAGTTGCCCCACGTACTTCGGGAACTGCGCGTCGAGCGGATGACCCGGGTCACGGAAGTTGATGAACCAGGGCTTGTCCAGCCCCAGTTGTTCGCGCAGGGCGGCGACCGCCGCCGGGGTGGCGCGCTCCCCCAGCATGGCGGTGGCCGGATCGCCGGGAATCGAACGCACGAAAGTGAACACGATCACGGCAATGCCGACCATCACCAGCAGCGTCCGCAGAATGCGGCGTATCAGGTAACTGCCCAATGGAATTCTCCTCTTGCCTGAAGCCCTTCAGGAAAGGCGCGGGTCAGGCCACCGTCTCGCCCGTCCCGCGCCCTCCGCACCGGGTCTGAGGCCCCAGGCCCCAGGACCGCGCCGACGTTACTTCTTGCCAGCGACGCTGATGTTGTTGAACGCCTCGCTGCCCAGCGGGCTGGGGACCCAGCCTTTCACGTAGGTCCGGGCGGCGGCCAGCGGCTGGCTGTGGACCATCGGAATGCGGTAGTTCGCCTTGTAGGTGATCTCGTGAATCTGCGAGTAGGCCTTGGCCTTGTCCGCCTGGCCGACGGCGGCGCGGCCCTGCTCCAGCAGCCGCTGCAATTCGGCCGGGTTCCAGTTGATGTCGTCCGAGGCGTTGGGGCCGTAGTACGCGCCGTAGAAGTTGTCCGGGTCGCCGTAGTCACCCGTCCAGCCGATCATGTACATGTCGAAGCCGGGTTCCTTGTTGCGGTCCTGGAGGTACTTGGCCCAGTCCTCGGTCTTGAGGTTGACCTTGATGCCGATGGCGCCCAGGTCAGCGGCCATCGCCTCGGCAATGGGTTTGGGGGTGGGGAAGTACGGGCGGCTGACCGGCATGTACCACAGGTCCAGGGAAAACCCGTTGGGATAGCCCGCCTCCGCCAGCAGCTTCTTCGCCGCCTGCGGATCAAATTTGTAGTCGGCGGGCACGTTCTTGGAATTGGCCCAGCTCAGCACCGGCGGCAGGAAGCTGGCGTTGCTGATGCCCAGCCCCGGCCAGAAGGCGTCCACGATGGCCTGCTTGTTGATCGCCATGCTGATGGCCTGCCGCACCTTGTCGTTCTTGAGGTACTGGTTGCGGTTGTTCAGGCTCAGGAAGCCCACGTTGAAGGAGGGCCGCTTGACCGCCATCAGGTTCTTGTCGGCCTGCACGCTCTTGAGGCTGTCGGGCGTCAGGTCGTTGGCGAAGTCGATGGTTCCGGCCTTGAGTTCGTTCAGGCGCTGGGAAGCGTCCTTGATCGAGCGGATGACCAGTTGGTCCACCTTGGGCTTGCTGCCCCAGTACAGCTTGTTGGGCACCAGCGTCACGCGGTCCCCGGTGCGCCACGACTGGAAGATGAAGGGCCCGGTGCCGACCGGCTTGCTGGCGGGCGTGCCGTACTTCGCGCCGTCCTTTTTGATCGCGGTGGGGCTGGCAATGCCGAAGTACCCGGCGGCCAGCACGTTCGGGAACACGCTGCTGGGCTTGTTCAGGTCCACGCGCACGGTGTTGTCGTTGACCTTCACGATGTTCTTGATGACGGAGGTGGGGTCCCCCTTGAAGCCGCCCAGCAGGTCGCCCACGATCTCGAAGGTGCGGCCCTGGTCGCGGAAGCCGTAGGGGTGGCTCTTGTCCCACCAGCGGCTGAGGTTGAACACCACCGCGTCGGCGTTGAAGGGCGTGCCGTCGTGGAACCTCACGTTCGGGCGCAGGGTGAAGGTCCACTGGGTCGCGTCCGCGTTGCTCTTCCAGCTCGTCGCCAGCGCGGGTTCCAGATCGGTCGTGCCGTCCTTGAAGCCGATCAGCGTGTCGTAGATCTGGCGCTGCACCAGAATGCTGATCCCGTCGGTGATGTTGCCGGATTCCAGGCTGACGGGTTCCCCGTTGTTGCCGAAGACCAGCGTGGCGGCTCCGGCAGTGGGCAGCGTGGCGAGCAGGGCGGTGAGCAGCAGTTTCTTCATGGAACCTCCGGTGCCTATTCAGGCATGACCTCGTCTGTCGGTTGGCAGGCGAGGGGGACATGAACGGCGGTTAAAGCACAAGTGTGCGCTCAGGGTAGGGTCACCCCGCACCCCTGTCAAGGCGGCGGGGACCGGGGCCCCTGCCGGGCCCTGGGGGTCAGGGGGCGGGTGTCAGGTCCCCCAGGTCCACCTGCGGGTTTGCCGGTCCCAGCGCGGCCTGCCGCTCGGCGCGCGGTTCCGAGGTTTCGCCGTAGATGCCGTTGCCGTCGCGGTCGCGGCCGCCGACCACCTGGAAGGTGTCGTCCGGCAGGTAGGCGGTAAAGCGGCCCAGCGCGTCCAGCGCGGGCTGGAAAGCCTGTCCCCGGCTGCCCTGGACCCGCAGACCCAGCGCGTCGCTGACGGCCGGGGCACCCAGCGCCGCCGCCGCGTTGATCATGCCGTACCCGAAGGCGTCGTCGCGCCCGCGCGCCCCCAGGTCGGTCGCCGTGGCGGTCAGGCGCGCCAGCGTGTCGTCCCGCCCCTGCGTGACGCCCTTGCTGAGCAGCAGGGCGGCCAGCGCGCTCACCTGGGGCGCGGCCTGACTGGTGCCCGCATACGACTGGTACATCGGCTGGTCCTTCACGTAATCCCAGTCGGTCGAGAAAATCTCGTCCGGGTAGGGCGCGTCGTTCAGCTTGCCCCCGTTGAAGAAGGTGGGCGCCCGGTTGATGTCCGCCCCGCCCGGCGCCGAGAGCATCACCTGCGGGTAACTGTTGCTGTAGGGCGCGTGGACCGGCGCGCTCGCCCCCGAGAGGGTGACCGCCCCGACCGCCACCGCGCCCTCGCAGGCGGCGGGGTAGTAGGGCGTGGTGCCGTAGCCGTTGCCCGCCGCCACCACCACCAGCGCCCCGGCGCGGGTCGCGTCGGCCACCGCCTCGCACATGGGCTGGGCGGTCTTGGCGTCCACGTCGCCCCCCAGGCTGAGGTTGATGACCTGCGCGGGATGTGGATTCTTGTACGTCCGGCCCGCCAGCGTGATCTCCAGGCCCGCCGCGTACCGCACGGCATTCACCACGTCCGCGACCTCGGCGTCGCCCGCCGTGTCGATCACGCGGATGGGCAGCACCTTGACGGGCGCCTTGTACGCGGCCCCCACCACGCCGCTCGTGCTGCACGCCGGGCAGCCCGCGATGGGCGCGAAGCTGCCCCAGCGCGCCGCGATGATGCCGGTCACGTGGGTGCCGTGGCTGCCGCTGCTGCGCGTCGGCGTGTTGGGATCGGTGGGGTCGGTGTCGGGACCGTCGCCGTCGCCGTTGCTGGGGGAAGTCAGCACGTCCAGCGCCCCCTCCCCCGGCCCGTACAGCGCGCCCTGGAGGTCGGGATGGTCGAAGCGCACGCCGGTATCCACCACCGCGACCGTCACCGGGCGGGTGTAGCCCCCGGCCTCCATGTCGCGCCACGCCGCCCCGTAGCCCAGCAGCTTGTAGGCCCACTGCAAGCCCGCGTACTGGTCGGTCGGCACCAGCGGGGCAGCCAGCGCCTGTGCGTGCAGGATGGCATTCGGCACCGCGTATTCCACGTTCGGGTCACTCCGCAGGGCCAGCAGCGCCCCCTCCACGTCCGGCGTCTCCAGCCGGATGCGGCGGCCCCCCAGATCGTCCAGGGCGCCGCGCGGCACGTTCAGGCGCGCGAGGGTCCCCCGCGTGGTGCTCTGGGCCGCGTCGCTCAGCGTGCCTGCCGGAGCCGTCCGCCCCAGTGCGACCGCCTGCGCCGCCGCCGAACGGTACTTCACGATGACGCCGCGCGCCCCAACCTGGCTCTGTGCTCTGAGGGCCGCGCCCCCGCCCACGTCCGCGCCCTGCACGCGGGCGGCGTCCACCACGCGCCCCGTCAGGGTGTACTGGTCGGCCGTGACCGTCCAGGTGGTTTTCCCGCTCTGCGTGCCCTCGGTCCAGGTGACGGTCACCTGTCCGCTGAGGGTACGCTGGTCCGCCGCCGTGGGCGTGCCCTGCGCGCGGTCGGCGGTGAGGGTCAGCCCGATCCGACCCGTGCCGCTGCCAGGCGACACCGTCAGCCAGGCGGGCAGGCTCTTTTGCTCCACCGCCCAGGTGCCGCCGAACGGCTGTGACACCTGGCCGGTCAGGGCCTGGCCGAGCGGCACCGTCGGCCCGGAGGCGGGTGGTGTGAGGGGACCACAGGCAGCCGCCAGCAGCGCCACCGTGAGCAGGGCAGGAACACGTTTCATGGGCTCCCAGGATGCCGCATTCCACCTGACGCTGTGTGAAGTCTGGCAGACAGCCCCCGGCGGGGGCAGAATGTCGCCCGTGCCCAGTGGACGCATCCATAACCTCATCAATATCGCCGCCTACAGCGTCCTCGCCGCCGGGGTGCTGGTCACGACCCGGCAGAGCCTCCTGACCGTCACGCCCGTGCAGGCCCTGAACTTCACGCTGGGGTTCTTTGTGGGCACCTTCCTGCTCTCGCCCGACCTCGACCTCGCGGAAGGGCGGGTGGACAGCAAACGGCGCTGGGGCCTGCTGGGCTTCCTGTGGGTGCCCTACGGAATGCTCTTCAGCCACCGGGGCCTCTCGCACACCTGGCTGCTGGGCCCGCTCACGCGCCTGGTGTACCTGGCCGTCATCGCCGCGCTGGTGGTCGGCCTGCTGCGCTTCGTGTGGCCCGCCGTCCCGCTGCCCGGCGTCCCGCAGCCCCTCAGCCTGAAGGTGCTGCTGCCCCTGCTGCTGGGGTACTACCTCAGCCAGTGGCTCCACCTGATCGCGGACGGCGTGCGGCCTGACCACGGGTTGCGGCGTGCGCGGCGGGAGGTCAGGAAGCGGTTCTGATACCAAATTGTGTTGATTCGCGAGAATCAACCGAGCGGACTTGCAAAGCTGCGAAGCAGAGCGAGCAGCAAGAAGTACCGGCTGGCGGCGATGGAAGAACATCCGGCGCTTTCCCGGATGTGCTGGAATCAGAGCCAGTCGGTATGAGGGCCCCCATCACTTCGCCCGCGTCCGGAACACCATCACGTCACTGCTTTCCTCCAGCGGCCCGCCCTGGAAGCTCCCCGTGACCTGCGGCGACTCGAAGCCCGCGCAGCGCAGCAGCCATTCCATCTCGAAGCGGGTGTAGTACCGCTGTGTCAGCGTGTAGTGCCGCCGCCGCAGCGTGCCGTCCTGGGCGGTGGTGTCCACGTAATACTCGGTGGTCACGTGCTGCCGGGGCCGGTCGTGCCGCTGCACCAGAAACACGTCCGTGCGCGAGCCGTCCGGCCCGTAGAACGTCTCGCCCTCGTGCCGCAGGGTGTTCATCTCGCCGTAGCGCGGCACGTACAGGTCGAACACGAACGCCCCACCCTTGGTGAGGTGTGCCCGGATGTTCTCCAGCGCGCTCAACTGCTCGTTCGGCGTGTAGAGGTGCATCAGCGCGTTGAAGGGCGCGATCACCAGCCCGAAGCGTTCGTCCAGCCGGAAAGTCCGCGCGTCCCCCTGCACGAAGGTCAGGTCCAGCCCTTGTTCCTGGGCCCGCGCCCGGCCCCGCTCGATCATGCGCGCGCTCGGCTCCAGCCCCACCACCCGCACGCCCCGCCGCGCCAGGAAGGCCGTCACCCGCCCGGTCCCCGCGCCTACCTCCAGCACCGGCCCGCCTGCGCGCTCGGCCACACCCGCGTAGAAGTGCAGGTCGTCGCGGTAGAGGTCGTACTGGTGATCGTAGAGGTCGGCGAAGTCGTCGTAGTTCACGGGGAAGAGGGTACGCGGTAGGCGGGACGCAGTGCGCGGGAACAGTCTTTACGGCGTACCACGCACCGCCTACCGCGCCCCATACCTCGCCACGAACGCCTCCCGTCCCATCACGCTCAGCTTCGGCTCCGGCGCGTGGGGGTCGCTGCCGTATGCCCGCCGCAGCACGCTGGCCCAGGCACGCAGGCGGCGCGTATCGGCGGGGGAAAGGCTCTGTGTCTCGAACCCCAGCGTGGCGAGCAGTGGCGACAGGGCGCTGAGGCAGAACACCACCTGGGCGTCTTGCAGGTCGGGGCGGGTCTGGAGGTCACGGGCCAGGTCGCGGAAGTCCTCGCGGGCCAGGCGCAGGCTGCGGCGCAGGCCCAGGTCCACCAGCAGCGGGTTGTTCACGTGGAACTCGGCGGCGGGGGTGCCCTTCTGGATGGGTGTGCCGCCCCCCAGCGTGACCCCAGCCAGCGGAAAGCTGACCGGACCGACGCGGAAGAGGTTGTCCGCGCGCCCCCCGGCGGGCCGCGTGCCGCCCAGCCGGTCGAACACCCGGTCCAGCCCCCGCATCAGGCGGCGCGGCAGCTCGCGCAGGGTGAGCGGCGCGGCCCCTTCCAGTTCGCCCAGCGGAACCAGCGCATAGTCCCGTTCCCTTAAATCCGCCAGCAGGCCGGGCAGCATCGGCCCCGTGTTTCTGGCGCCCGGTCCCGCGTCGTGCAGCACGACCACCGCGCCGGGGAAGGCCAATTCGTTCACCCGTTGCCGCACCCCTTCGGGCGTGAAGGCCGGGTGCCAGTCGCGGCCCTCCACGCTCCAGTGGGCGCCCGTGACACCCGCCGCACGTTGACCCAGCCGGGTAGCGAGGGTGTAAGCGCCGTGGGGGGGACGGTGCAGGCGGACGGGCCGCCCCGTCACCGCCGCAACACGCCGGGCGGCCCGCAGCGGATCGAGGAAGGCCCCCCAGGGTGTCCGCAGCCAGGCGTGAACGTGCCTCGCGGCGTGCGCCTCCACCTGATGTCCCTCCTCCAGCATCCGGCGGATCAGGTCCGGGTGTGCCTCCGCCCGGTCCGCGATCACGAAGAAGGTGGCCCGCGCGCCTGCCCCCCGCAGCGCGTCCAGTACGGCGGGCGTAGTCGCGGGGTCGGGCCCGTCATCGAAGGTCAGGGCTAGAGCTTTGCGGCGTTGCTTGCCCTCCCGCACCAGCCCCAGGTTGAGGCGCTGCGTCAGCAGATAGGGGAGGACGACGTACAGGGTCAGCAGCCCCGCACCCAGCCACGCGCCCCTTTTCAGAGACGGCCTCATGCCCGCCCCAGTTTCCGCAGCAGCGCGGCGGCCACCCGGTCGGCGGCATCGGGCACGCTGAGGGCGCGGGCGTTCGCGCTCAGCCGGGCGTGTTCGCCTGCGTCCAGTGCGCGCAACACGGCGGGCCGCACCTCGGCCAGCGCGTGCGCCCACAGCCCCGCCCCGTGCCGCACCAGGTAATCCGCGTTGTGTTCCTCCTGCCCCGGAATCGGCTCGAAGATGACCAGCGGGACGCCCAGCGTGGTCGCCTCCGCCACCGTCAGGCCGCCCGCCTTGCCCACCACGAGGTCGGACGCGGCCAGCAGTTCGGGGAAAGCGGTGGTGAAGCCCAGCGCGTGAACCGTCGCGCCGCCCACCCGCGTCACGCCGCGCCCCCGCGCCCCCGCCAGCACCAGCACCTGCACCCGCCTGCCCAGGTTCGCCAGTTCATTCAGGACCCGGTTCAGCGCCCGGTACGTGCCGGTTCCCCCGCCCGACACCAGAATCAGCGGTTCGTCCACCTTCAGCCCGTGCTTCTCGCGCAGTGCCGTCCGGTCCGCCCCGATCAGGGTCCGGTAGGCCGGGGCAATGGGAATGCCGGTCACGGCCACGTTCGCTTCGGGAAGGCGCCAGCGGTCCACCATCTGCCCGCGCGCCTCCTCGTTCGCCACCATCAGCAACTCGGCCTCGGGCCGCGCCCAGTGGTGATGCACCCGGTAATCGGTCACGACGAGCGCGTTCAGGAAGTCGGCGCGCAGCCGCTGGCGGGCGGTGTGGGCCAGCGCGACGGGGGTCGGGAAACTGCTCACGACCACTTCGGGGCGGACATCGCGCATATCCCGCAGCATCCCGCGCAGGCCCAGCCAGCCGAAGGTGCCGGTCAGTGCGCGCGGTTCCGTCTCCTGATCCGTCCACTCGTAAAACGCCTTGTACATGCCCGGCGCGTAACGCAGCCAGGCGTCGTAGGTCCCGACCGTCACCGCCCGCTCGAAGGCGTTCAGGTACGCGATGAAATCCGCGTGCCGCGCCCGCAGGTCCACCCCCGCCGCCCGCAGCGCCCGGTCCAGCGCGTCGTTCGCCTGATGGTGCCCGCTGCCGAACGAGGCGGAGAGGATCAGGGCGCGCAGCTCGGGGCCGGAGGGGTCAGGCATGGCGACCCCGGGGGGCAGGAGCGATGAGCTTGGGACGTGCGTGAACTCTGTTCCTGAGAGCGGGGCTTAAAGTTGCATTTTCTTGCGTCAGGACGGCTACGCCGTCCACCCCCCTCCCCACCTCCCCCGCAGGGGGGGAGGAGCTAAAAACTCCTTCCCGTGCCCTCTCTCTTCCTGAATGGCGTACGTCCTGAGCCTTAAGCCTCGAGCCGTGAGCGCAGAAGCCAGAGCGAGAAGCGGAAGCTTCCCCGCACCCCACAGCCCACGACCCACGACCCATCCTCACGCCCGCCTCAACAGCCACAGCCCCAGCCCCGCGAAGACGATGTTCGCCAGCCACACGCCGAGTTCGGGCAGACCGGGCAAGGCCCCGGCCAGCGTCAGGCCCACGAAGAAGACCAGGTAGTACGCGACCGCGATCAGAAGCGCGATCCCCAGCGAGACGCCCAGCGTGCGCCCGAAGCGCAGCGCGAACGGCAGCGCGGCCAGCGCCAGCACCAGATTGCCGAAGGGCAGCGCCAGCTTGCGGTTCAGGTTCACCCGGGCGTCCTGCCGCTCCTGCTGCGGCACACCGGGCGCGGTCAGCTTGGTGACCAGTTCCGGCCAGCCCTCGCTGTCCGCGCCGATGGCGTCGGCGTACTGCGCGATGGTCTGCTTGCGCGACAGCCCGGTATCGAGGTTCAGCGTGCTGTTCGCGTCCTCGGGAATCACCACGTTCGGGAAGACCTCCTGCACGGCGGCGCGGAAGGCGGCGGGGTCGTTCTCGGGCACGCGGGCGAGTTCGGCGGCGGCGCGGTAATTCACCGTGTACACCTGATACCCGCGCAGGGAAAGTTGGTTGTTCTCGAAGGTCCCGCTGTCCGCGAAGATCACCGTCGCGCGCTGTGGGTCGTCCGCCTGCCAGCGTTCCACCCGGACATTCTTCAACTCCCGCCGGGCGTGGTCGTACCCCCCCAGCCAGAGCGTGAGATTTCCGCCCAGGTCCAGCGTCTTCCCGATGACGTGCGAGAGGCCCGCGCCCGTCAGCACGTCCCAGTACAGCCCGCGCGTCTCCACGTTCGCGCGGGGAGCCACCCACAGACTCAGCCAGATCGCCAGCGCGGTGACCAGCGCCGCCACCACCGCGACCGGCCGCGCCACCTGCCCCAGCCCGATCCCGCCCGACTGCACCGCCACCAGTTCCCGCTCGGTGGCGAGCCGTCCGAAGGCCACCACCGTCATCAGCACGACCGCCATCGGCAGCACCTTGACCAGCGTGTCCGGCACCTGGTACCCGATCCACTGCCCGATCAATCCCACCGGCACGCCCCGGAGCCACTGGCTGCTGATGAAGAAGTACCCGAAGCTCAGGATCGCCGTGAACAGCAGCGTGCCCGTCACCAGCGGCGGCAGCAGCTCACCCGTGACGTAGCGGGTGAGGCGGGTCATTGCGCGCCTCTGGCGCGGCCTGTGGCTTGTAGCACGTGGCTTGTGGAAAAGGACCTGGCCGCCTCTACAGGCCACAAGCTACGAGCCACAAGCCTCCTCATCCCTTCCCCACCGCAAACAGAATCGTCGCCTCCGCCGCCACCTGTCCGTCCACCTCCGCGCGGCAGGTGGTCTTGCCCAGGCCCCGGCGCAGGAAGTCCAGTTTGGCGTACAGGTGAAGCTGGTCGCCCGGAATCACCTTGCGCTTGAAGCGCGCGCCCTCCACGCCCGCGAGGTAACCGATGGTGCCCGGCTCCAGCTCCCCGTGCAGGCAGAACATGCTGGCCTGCGCCAGCGCCTCCACGATCAGCACGCCCGGCATCACGGGTTCCTGCGGGAAGTGGCCGGGAAAGAAGGGTTCATTGACGGTCACGTTCTTGAGGGCGTGGACCTCGCCGCCCTCCGCGCTCAGCACGCGGTCCACCAGGACGAAGGGGAAACGGTGCGGCAGAATCTTCAGCACGTCCTGAATCAGCAGGGGTTCCATAGCAGACACTCCTCGGGGGCCGGGGGACCATCCCCCCGACAAAACGCCCCAAGGGTAGCACGGGGTCCCAAAGCGCCCGGTCCTCTCGCCGGGGTCAGGCGCGCGGCTTGAGGAAGGCGACCAGGCCCGCCAGCAGGCTGGTCAGCAGCGTCAGCAGGGCGGCCCGCGCGAAGCCGGGCACCTGCCCCGCGCCCGCCTGTCTGCTGAGGAGCGTCTCCACCCCGCCCAATGTCCGCAGCCACAACGGCGCGTTCGGGTTCAGGCTGGCGAAACTCCCCAGCGTGAGGACCGCCAGCGCCAGCGTGAGCAGGGCCAGCAGGATGACCCCCAGCCACCTCAGCGCCCGCACGTTGTCGCCTGCCTTGTTCTCTGCCTCTGGCCTGTCATCGGCGGGCATTCTAGAGCGGAGGGAAGCGGTGCGCGGGAGGGACAGCCGTCAGGGGAACAGTCTCACTGAAGCCGCCTGAGCGAAGAGCCCGAGAAGACCGCGCGCCGCCCCCTGCCTCCCGCATCCCGCCTGCTACACTCCGCCCCGTGTCCTCCGCCCTCCCGGCCCGCGTCCGCGTGACCCGCCCGCCTTTGCCTCTGGCGCCTGCCCTCCGGGCGGCCGCCGCGCGGCTGTGCCCGCAGGCGCCACAAGGCGCCCTGACCGCAGCGGCCCTCGCCATCGCAGGCGGCGCGGTGATCGGCGCGGCGCTGAAGTGGGAAGGCGGCGAGGCCCTGGGGGTCGAGACGGGCTGGCGGGGGCGCGGCATCGAGGAGGCGCTGGAGGAGGTCGTAGGCCGTGGGTTGTAGGTGGTGGGGCACAGGCGCCTGGCCTCTTTTCCCGCATCCTCCAGCCCATCTCCCACAACCCTAACAACCGTTTGGTAGCCTGAATTCATGACCACCACGACCACCGCCGAGGCGGGGATCTTCTTTGCCCTCACAGGCGACCAGCGCCTGATCGTGCAGCACGTCCGCGACTACTGCCGCGCCGAGATCGCCCCGAAGGCGGCCGAGTACGACCGCAGCGGCGACTACCCCCGCGAGCAACTGCGCGGCCTGGCCGAACTGGGCCTGCTGGGCGCCACCGTGCCGGAACAGTGGGACGGCGCGGGCCTCGATTCGGTCACCTACGCCCTGTGCCTGGAAGAGATCGCCGCCGCCGATGCCAGCGTGGCGGTGATCGTCAGTGTGCAGAACGGTCTGCCGGAGCAGATGATCTTGCGCTACGGCACCGACGCGCAGCGCGAGAAGTACCTGCGGCCCCTCGCCCGGGGCGAACATATCGGGGCCTTCTGCCTCACCGAACCCGGCGCGGGCAGCGACGCGGCCAGCCTGCGCCTGAAGGCGGAACGCGAAGGGGACGTCTGGGTGCTGAACGGCAGCAAAGCGTGGATTACCTCGGGCGGACAGGCCGACACCTACCTCGTGATGGCCCGCACGGGTGGCCCCGGCGCACGTGGCATCTCCTGCTTCATCGTGGAAAACGGAACGCCCGGCCTCAGCTTCGGCCGCCCCGAGGAGAAGCTGGGGCTGCACGCGGCGCACACCACCACCGTCACCTTCGACGGGGTGCGCGTGCCGCAGGAGAACATGGTGGGCGAGGAAGGACAGGGCCTGATCATCGCCCTCGCCAGCCTCGATTCGGGCCGCATCGGGATCGCCATGCAGGCCCTCGGCATCGCCCGCGCCGCGCTGGAGAACGCCGCCCGCTACGCCTCCGAACGCGAGCAGTTCGGCAAGAAACTGAAGGAGTTCGAGGGCGTGTCCTTCAAGGTCGCCCGCATGGCCGCCCGTATCGAGTCCGCCCGCCTGGTCGCCCTCAAGGCCGCCTGGCTCAAGGACCAGGGCCAGCCCTACGGCAAGGAGGCCAGCATCGCCAAGCTGCTCGCCTCCGAGGCGGCGGTGGACTGTGCCCGCGACGCCATCCAGATTTTCGGCGGCAACGGCTACAGCCGCGAGTACCCTGTCGAACGCCTCTACCGTGACGCCAAAGTGACCGAGATTTACGAGGGCACCAGCGAGATTCAGCAGCTTGTGATCAGCCGGGCAGTGTTCGGGGAATATTGAGGTCTATGCAGAGCACAGAGGGAGCCGTGTGTCAGCCCTCTGCCTCTCCCAAAGCCCCATCCAGTGCCCCCAGTATCTCGTCCACCTCCGCGCCGCTGATGCTGAGGGGCGGGCCGAGCAGCAGGTGGTCGCCGCGCGTGCCGTCCACCGCGCCCGTGCCGGGGTAGGTGATCAGGCCACGGCTCAAGGCGGCTTTTGCCACCCGCTCCGCGATGCCCGGCGTCTCGAACGCCTGCCCGGTGGCCGGGTCACCCAGCACCAGGCCCAGCAGGAGCCCTAGCCCCCGCGCTTCCAGAACAATGGGGTGACGTGCCTTCAGTTCCCGTAGTCCGGCCAGCAGCCGCTCCCCCTGCACCCGCGCCCGCTCCGTCAGCCCTTCGCGCTCCACGATATCCAGCACGGCAAGGCCCGCCGCCACGCTGACCGGGTGGCCCGCGTAGGTGAAGCCGTGCTTGAAGGCCCCGGAGCCGTTCATCACGGTGCCGTATACCTCCGGACTCGCCGCCAGGCCTGCCAGCGGCGCGTACCCTGCGGCCAGCCCCTTGCCCAGCACCACGATGTCAGGCGTCACGTCGTCGTGTAACCGGACGGCCAGCGGCGACCCGCACCGCCCCATGCCGCTCATCACCTCGTCCGCCACGAAGAGGACGCCGTACTCACGGCAAATCTCTGCAATCCGGGCGTGGTAGCCCGCATTTGGGGTCAGCGCCGCATCCGACGCGCCGACCACCGGCTCGGCGATAAAGGCGGCCACGCTCGCAGGCCCCGCTTCCTCCAGCATGGCCCGCAGGCGTTCGGCGTCGGCCTCGCCGGAAAGCGTGGGGTCCGGCTTGGGCATCTTCGGCCAGGCGGCCTCGTTCAGCAGGGGCGAATAGATCGCCCGCCGCGCCCCCATCCCGGAGGCGGCCAGCGCCCCCAGAGAGGCCCCGTGATAGCTCGGCACCCGCGTGATCACCTTGTAGCGCCCCGGCTCGCCCCGTTCCACGTGGTACTGCCGCGCCAGCTTGATCGCGCTCTCGTTCGCCTCCGAACCGCCCGAGACGGCCCAGAAGCGGAAGCCGGGCAGCCCCAGAAAGTCCATCAGCCGCGCGGCGTACTCCTCCAGCACGGGCGAAGTGAACTGCGAGCCGTGCACGAAGGGCAGTTCCCGCGCCTGCCGGGCCAGAGCGTCCGCCACCTCCCCCCGCCCGTGCCCGATGTTCGCCACCAGCGCGCCAGAGGAGCCGTCCAGATATCGCCGCCCCTGGGCGTCGTAGAGGTAGACGCCCTCGCCGCGCACGGCGGTGGGGTAGGGCTTGCGGGAACGGTAGAAGACGTTGGACATGAGAACTCCTGCGGGGGTCTGGGGGATGAAGGGGGAAGAGAGACGAAGCTAGCGCCCGGTGTGGCCGTAGCCGCCCTGACGCTCGGCGCCAGTGGACAGGTCGTCGCCGTCGGCCAGCAGGTACTTGGTAAAGAGGCCCTGCGCGATCCGGTCGCCTGCTTGCGCCTGAAAAGGCGTGTCGCCCACGTTATGGAGAAGAATGTGAATGTTCCCGTCGTTGTGTGGGTTGGAATAGAAATCGGAATCGACGATACCAACGGTGCTGGTAATCATGATGGCCTTCATGCCGATCGAGGAACGCGGGTAAATGGCAAGGTACTCGTCCGGCTGCATGTAGACCTTGATGTCCGTGGCAAAGATCGTCCTTTCCCCTGGCGCGATTGTGAAGGCGACGGGTGTATGAAAGTCATATCCGGCGGAGTGTCTGGAACCCCTTCTGGGAAGCCGAATTTCCACGTCCGGATGCTTTCTGTGCTGCGGGGCCACGAGTTCAAAGCCGCGTTGCTTATGGGGCGTCACTGGCGTTGTCCTTCGTCATGTGGAGCCGCATCGTCAAACTGTGTCGCCAGTCCGAGCCAGTCCCGCAGTGGTGGCGCACCTTCCAGGGCGCGCAAAATCAGGCGGCACGCCGCGCGGTGCGGGCCGAGGTCAGGGAAGGGGAGGCGTTCCTCGTAGCCACAGCGGAAGGCCCGCGTCCCCTGTGGCGGCAGCAGGATTTCCCAGAGGCACAGGTCCAGTTCCGGCGGGGCGAAGGCCGACGCCTCCACATCCACCAGGGCGAACGGCTGCCCGTCACGCCACACGAACTGCGAGCCAGCCCAATCGAGCAGCATCGGCACAGCGCGGGTGGGGGAGAGCGGCGTGGTGAAGGCTGACTCCACTTCCGGCCAGTGGTCGGCCCACGCTTCCGGTGCGAAGTGGGCCGCGACCTCCCGCACCACCTTCAGCGCGTGGGGATAGAAGTCGGGGAGGGGCCGTAAGCCATTTCCGGTGGCCGGGCCGAAGCCGCCCGCTGTGTGGGAATGGACCGCCGCCACCCGCCGCCCCAATTCCGCCGCGTCCGCCTCCCGCAGATCGCGCGGCGGCTCACCGGGGACAAAGGCCACCCGCAACGCTGGCCCACCCCGAAAGTCCTTCATGCCCAGGACCTCCGGCACCGCCCAGACCCCCAGCCCACGCCAGAAGCGGTAAGTGTCGGCGGTAGCGTGCAGGTCGCGCGGGTCTACTCCAAACAGGCGCGTGAGGCCCAGCATAAAGGCGCTCACGTCCGGCGAAGTCCACCACGGACGGCGCAGGATCACCGGCCCGCCTGCCCCCTCCGCCCGCCACACGTGCGAGGCGCGGCTCGAATCCCCCGCGTTCAGCTCGGTGACGGCGAGCCAGACGCCTTCCGCTGAACGCGGGCCGCTGACGGCTGACCGTTCCCTCACCACGTATCCCCACCGCTTGGCGGTGGCCACAGCCCCAGCGCCTGCCGGATGCTGACCACCTGGCCCAGGTGATAGACGCTGTGTCCCCCGAAGTTGGTGAGGCCCACCGCCCAGGGGCGTTCCTTGCGGTCGAGCGTGGCGGTGAAGTCCGCGTCCCGCGTGAGGGCCCGCAGCGCCTCCGAGTCACGGAAGAACGCGGCCTGGAGCGTCTCCCAACTGCCCGGTTCGGGCCAGCCCCCGGCGGCGTGTTCCGGGGCGGGTGGATTCTCCCCGGCGATCACCTCCAACAGGTACGCCTGCCAGAACTGGACGTGCGCCACGACCTGCGCCACAGAATGCGGCAGCCTGTCCGGCACCCGCGCCGCATCCTCCGCGCTCAGTCCCTCCAGCGCCCGCTCCCACGACACATTCGCGGGGCCGCCCCGGAACAGATTCCCGACAGCGGCACCGAACGCCGAAAGCTGACCGCTGACCGCTGAGGGCTCCTTCACCACGTATCCCCACCCCCCGGAGGCGGCCATGCCCCGAGCGCCTGCCGCACCGTGATCACCTGCCCGAAGTGGTGCGCGGTGTGCAGCGCGAAGTCGGCCAGCAACTCCCCAATCGTCTCGTCGTGGTTGACGGGGTTGGCGAGGTCGGGGCGGGCGGTGTGCGTGTCGATGCGGGCCAGCAGCTCGTAGAACTCGTTGCGTACCCTGGACCAGTCCTCTTCGCGGACGGCGGGCCAGGTGTCCGCCGCGTGCTTGGGGTAGGGCATCGGCTGCCCGCCCTCGATCACGTCCAGCATCCAGCGGTTCCACCAGTTCACGTGCGCGACCAGTTCGGCCACGCTGTGTGGGAGGTGTTCGGGACGGCGCACGGCAGTGGCCGTGTCCAGCCCGCTCAGCGCCGCTTCCACGCCCACGAATGCCTGCCCGCCCCGGAACAGCTTGGGCAGCAGGCGGGCGAACGCGAGCTGCGCGCGCTCGTTGCGGTCAGGTTGGGGATCAGTCATAAGGCCAGTTTCGCAGAAGAGGAGGCTTTGTTAGGTTGCCGGAATGACGACGGACGAATTCCCCCGGACCAGGACGGCGAGCCAACTCGGTGTGCCGCTCCGCACGCTGGCCGACGTCCCGGAGCTGATCGGCGCGGCCTTTGGCCTGGACGGACTGATCCTGACGGAAGCCGACCTGTCCCCCGAGTTCTTCCGGCTGCGGAGCGGGCTGGCCGGTGAGGCGTTCCAGAAGTTCACGAATTACCGCCTGCGGGTGGCGCTGGTGCTGCCCGACTTCGCCGCCCACGGCAAATGCTTTGCCGAGCTGGCCTTTGAACACGCCACTCACCGTTGGATTCGTTTCGTGCGGACCGAGGAGGAGGCGTGGTTGTGGCTCCGGGCCAGCGCCGCAGGCTGACTCAGTACTTCTGCGCCACCGTCTTCGTCTGGAGGAACCAGAACAGGTAATCCGGTCCGCCCACCTTGGCATTCGTGCCGCTCATGCCGTAGCCGCCGAAGGCGTGTGTGCCGGAGAGCGCCCCGGTGCATTTGCGGTTCACGTACAGATTGCCCACGTGAATCAGGCGGCGGGCCTCGTTGATCTTCTGGGGGTCGCGGCTGTAGAAGGCGGCGGTCAGGCCGTACTCGCTGTCGTTGGCGAGGTCGATGGCGTGCCGCCAGTCGCGCGCCCGGGTGAAGCTCAGCACTGGGCCGAAAATCTCCTCCTGGAAGAGGGGGTCACGCGGGTTCACGTCCGCGAAGATGGTCGGCGCGATGTAGCCGCCCTCGCGCTCCCCGCTCTCCGCGCGTTCGCCGCCCAGCACCAGGCGGGCCGTCCCCTTGCCCTTCTCGATGTAATCCAGGATGCGGTTCGCGCTGCCCGGATGGATCACCGGGCCGAGGGCCGCGTTCTCCTCCGGCGAGCCGACCTTCAGTTCGCGGGCCAGCGTCACCACCTTATCGAGCAGCTCGTCATACACGCTGTCTTCGGCAATCACGCGGCTGCACGCGCTGCACTTCTGGCCCGCGTACCCGAAAGCCGCCTGCACGATGCCCTGGGCGGCGGCGTCCAGATCGGCGTCGGCACACACCACCGTGGGGTCCTTGCCGCCCATCTCGGCCATCACGCGCTTGAGCCACTTCTGGCCCGGCTGCACCTTGGCCGCGCGCTCCATGATGCGGCAGCCGATCTCCTTGCTGCCGGTAAAGGCGATCATCCGAATGTCCTTGTGGTCCACCAGGGGATCACCGAGCACCTCGTCCGTGCCGGTGATGAACTGGATGACGTTGCGGGGCAGGCCTGCCTCGAACAGCAGTTCGACCAGCAGCAGGCTACTCAGGGGCGTCTCTGAGGCGGGTTTCCACACGACTGAATTGCCCGCCGCAATCGCGCCCAGCGCCATGCCCAGCGGAATCGCCGCCGGGAAGTTCCAGGGGCTGATCACCGCGACCACGCCGATGGGCTCGTACACCATCGTGACGTGTTCGTCGGGCATCGGGTAGACCGGCTTGCCCTGCGCCCACTTCAGCGCCTCGCGGGCGAAGACCTCGAAGTGGTCCACGCACTCCGCGATCTCGCCGTCCGCCTCGGCCCAGTTCTTGCCATTTTCCAGGCCCATCACCGCGTTGAATTCCATGCGGCGCGCCCGCAGCAGGTCGGCGGCCCGCTTGAAGATCGTCGCGCGCTGCATGGGGTCAGAAAAACGCCATTCCTCGAAGGCCGCCTTCGCGCAGGTGATCGCCTCTTCGAGTTGCTCCGGCGTGGCCTTGGGGAAGCGCCATGCCACCTCGCGGGTGTCGGCCGGGTTGTGGACCTCGAACGTCTCGCTGCCCTCGACCGGCTTGCCACAAATGAACATCGGGAAGGTGCGGCCCACGTACTTCTCCCGCACCAGCCGGTAGGCCTCGCGCTGCTGCTCCGCCACCTCTTCGCGGCCAAAGTTGAAATACGGCTCATGCTCGAACGGGAGGAAGCCCTCCATCAGCGTGCTGGTCATAGGTGTTGCCTCCTTGAAATCAAGGCGAGCTTAACACGTGCTCCAAAGCAGCGCAAAACCGCTGTCAGACGGCAAAAAAGCCCCATCGCGAACCTGCGGAGAGCCTGGACTTTTTGCCCACGACCTTACAAATGTCAAGTGCCGGAAGTCGCCCGGCCCGCCCACAGCGCCGCCCCGATCAGGCCCGCATCCGCCCCCAGTTCCGCGTGAACGACCTGGGGCCGGTAGCGTTCGGGGAAGCGTCCGAGGGACGCCCGTACCCGCGCCAGGTAACCCTCACGCAGACCCACGCTGCCGCCCAGCGCCACCCGCGTCACGCCCAGCAGGGCGGCCACGTCTGCGATCTTCCAGGCGATCAGCGAGGCCGAACGGGTGTATTCGGCTTCTGCTGCCGCCTGTCCGGCCTCCGCCGCGTCGCAGAGAGCTTTCGCGTCAGCGAGGCCCCGCGTCCGTGCCCGCTCGCCCAGCGCCGTGCCGCTCGTCTCGAATTCCAGCGGCCCCAGCAGGCCGAGCGGCGGCACCTCCGCCCCCCCGTGCCACAGGGCGGGCACGCTCACGAATCCCAGTTCGGCATCCAGCCCGTTCGCCGCGAGGTGCAGCCTCTCGCCCAGCACCAGTCCCGCGCCCACACCGGTACTGACCGTAATGAACATGAATTCGGAGGTGCCGCGTCCCGCTCCCGCCCTGAACTCGCCCCAGGCGGCGGCCCGCGCGTCGTTCAGCACCGAGCAGGGCAGGCCCAGCCCCTCCGCGAGACGCTGTTCCAGCGGAATATCGGTCCAGCCGGGAAAGGTATGGGTGGCCGTCGCGGTCACGTGCCCCCGCGCCACTGCGCCCGCGCAGGCCACGCCGACGGCGGCCACGCGGGGAGCCAGCGGAGCGGCAAGACCAAGCGCCGCCGTCAGCACGGCCTGCGGGGTCGAGGGTTTGGGTGTGCGCGTCTCGCGCCGTTCCACCACGCGCCCCTCCTCCACCAGCGCCGCCCGCATGGACGTGCCGCCGATGTCGAGGGCGAGGAGGGGAGAAGTCATGCCGTCATCAGCCAGGATCATGCGCCATTCTCACTGCTCCTGCTCTATCGCGCCGCTGGGCCTCACCACCCCATGCACGCCCATACCCGGTGTGACGTAGGCATTTGCGTGCTGCATCCCGTGCAGACCGTCAAAAGTGAGGGTTGCGCCGTTGTCCCCGGTGATCTCCAGCGGCACGCGCCACGTTCGCCCGGCCCCCAGTTCGGCCCGCTCCGCGCACTCGCCCGACTCAAAACAGACGCGCAGGCCCCGGAGCGCCGCGCCACTCCAGTTGACCACCCGCACATCCACCACCGGCCAGAACACCCCGTAGGCCCAGGCACCCAGCCCCAGGAGGCCCAGCAGGAAGACGGCGGGGAGGAGCAGGCGGCGCAGCTTCACCCGTTGAGTTTGCCCGCCTGCTCCCCCGTGGGCGTCCCACTTTGGGGGGAGCCCCGCACCGTCAGTGGAAACACCCCGGTGAACAGCCGGGGCCACGCCAGACGCGCCTCCCCGACCTCCAGCGTCAGCCCGGTCTGCGCGAAGTGCCGCTCCCACAGCGCCCGGATACGCGGCGTGATGGTTTCGCGCAACTGCGCCTCCGCCTCCGCCCGTTGCCCCCCCAGGTCAAAGGGGCTGGGATTCTCCAGCCGGGCGCGCACTTCGGCCCGCGTGAATGCCTGGTACAGCGCGTCGTCCACCATCCGGGCGAACAGGGCCTCGGCCTGGGCCGCGCGATCCCTCACCAGCGGCGCGAGCTTGCCGAACGCGACCGCCGACCCCAGCGTGTTCCCCGCCGTGTTCCAGGCGGCATATCCGGTGAGGTCCGCCAGCGGCAGTGCTTGCAGCAGCGTCCACAGCCGCCTCTCTGCCCCGTTCGGATAGGCGATGTCCGCGAGAGTCACGGCCCGCCCCGCCGCCAGGTCATCCCGCACGAGGTCCACGAAGGCGGGGAGGTTCCGGTGCGGCGTGTCCACCGTGGCAAAGTCCGGCTGAAAGCTGGCCTGCCGCGTCCCCGGCGTGTTCACCGCCAGCACGAAGTCCGCCTCGTCCGGCGTGTCCGCCATCCGGCACCCCGCCGCGCGCAGGTGGGCCCGCACCAGTTCCCCCGCCGGGCGGTCCTCGTAGATCAGGTCGGCCCCCGCACCCAGCAGACCGCTGTAGCGCACCCAGACCCGCACCGGCTCCGGCCTCAGCGCCCGGGCGATCAGCGCGCACGGCACCTCGTCGGCGCCGGGGTACACGTCCAGCCGCTCCCACACGCCCAGTTCGTCGGCGCGGGCCTCCAGCATCCGCCGGTCGTAGGCGGCCAGGCCGTAGGGCGTGGTGTCGTCCAGCGTGAGGCACAGGTGCGTCAGCGTGCCGCCTTGCAGCAGGTCCAGCGCGGCGAGGTGCAGCGCGCGGTTGCGCTCGCGGGTACCCACCCAGTCGGCCAGGATGTCCGGGGGCAGGGCAGCGCGGGCCGCGTCCAGGGCTGCCCGCTCGCCTTCCCCGTGCCGAGTGTGGCGGTCGAAGGCCGTGCTGTACGCCCGCAGTTCGCGCCCCCATTCGCCGTAATAGGGCTTTTCCTCGTGCGGGTCGTTGTCGTGCGCCACCCGCACGATCACCCCGAAGGCATACACGCGCAGCCCCGGATTCAGCGCCCGCACCTCCCGCAGCACGGCGAGCCGCTCCAACACGTCCTCCAGCGCATCCGACACCCGCCGCGCCGGAATCATGCCCCCCAGGGTGAGCGTTTCCAGACAGACGACCAGCACGTCCGCCTCCCGCGCCTGGTCCAGCAGCCAGGTTCGCAGCGTCCCGGTATCGCCGGGAGTGAAGAAGTCCGGCAACGCAGCGGGTGGCGGCACCCGCACCTCCGCGCCGGTCATGTGGGCGAGTTGCGCGGGGTGGTCCAGCGTGGGCGGCCGGGTATCGGGCGGAATCAGCAGCAGGCGGGTCACGCGCGTCAGTCTTGCAAAAAGAACTGGAGGACCGCGTCCCGCATTCCCCGGCTGGTGTAGTGCCCCACACCGGGAAACACCACCTCCCGGAAGTTCTCCGGGCATCCGGCCCGCGCGTATGCCTCACGGTAAGCGGCGGCGGTCGGAACGTGATTCGCGGCGAGGGGAAACGCCGGGTCACGGTCCCCGCTCGCCAGCAGCAGGGGCGTGGGCGGCGTGCCCTCCGCGTGCGTGACGGGCCGGTTCGCCTCCAGAAAGGCGCGCAGTTCCGGTTTCCTCACTTCCGGTTCCTCCCACACGCCGGAGGTGATCAGCGCCGCCGCCCGCCCCACCCGCCGCTCGGTGCGGGCCAGCGTCTGCGTCACGTACCCGCCCATACTGGACCCGGTGATGGAAACGGGCAATGGGCCGAACGTCTCCGCCAGCGCGTCCAGCAAGGCCGGAGCCTCCGCGACCGTGCGCCGCACGCTTTCCCACATGTACTCGCGGGCATTCAGGCCAGGCGGTGTGTCGCCTGTCCGCTCGCCGTGCAGCGCCGCGTCGGGGATGACGACGGCCCAGCCCCGCGCGGTCAGGGCGGAGTACACGCCCAGTTTCCCCTCTTTGGCCGCCCAGGCGCCGTGATACACGAGGCAGACGTTCTGCACGTCCGTCATCTCCGGGGGCCTCTCTATCAGGCACGGCACGCCCGCCAGCACGCGCCGCTCGATCAGGTACGGCGTGCCCTGATACAGCGGGGTGGCGTGGGGGTCCGCCGGGTTGAAGCTCCGCTCGTTCGTCATCTCCCCACCTCCACTCGTTCCGCGTGCCCCCCCGTGTCCAGCCGCCACACGTCCGGATTCCGCAGCCCCGCCCAGCCCGCGTAGTCCAGCCCCAGCGCGAGCGCCAGCAGGTTGCCGTGGGTCACGATGACCGTCACCCCTTTCAGGTCCCTTGCATCAGCCAGGGCGGCGAGGGCGCGGGCTTGTGCCTGTGTACCGGACTCACCGCCCGGCAGCGTGAGGTCCGGGTCCCTGAAGCTGGCCTGCAAGTGCGTCATCCAATCCGGCAGGTCCAGACCGCTCAGCACCCGCTCGGTCAGGCGCACGTCCGTCTCCACCTCCAGCCCCAGCCTCTCGGCCAGAGGCCGCGCTGTCTCCACCGCCCGCTTCCAGGGGCTGCTCACGATGCGGGTGATGCCCAACCCGGCCAGAGCTTCCGCCAGCCGGGCCGCCTGGGCTTTCCCTTCGGCCGTGAGGGGTGCCTCAGGGGCTTGCCCCTCCGCTTTCGCGTGGCGGACCAGCAGGAGATCGCTTCCGCTCAAGTGGCCTGCTCCGCCGCCTGCCTCGGCGCGACGATGTTGCGAATCAGGCGCATCTGCCCCCGGTGGCTGACCTCGTCCTCCATCACGTGGAACCAGGCCCAGTGGTGGTTGGGATAGTCGAAGCCGGGCACGGTCAGGCGCGAGGCCAGCCAGGCATCATCCTTCTGCGCGAGGGTGGCGAGCGTATGCCCGCGCGACGCCTCCAGCTCGGCCAGGTACCACTCCAGCGGGCGGCCCCGCACGGCCTCGCCGCCCTCCGCACCCATCGTGAGGCCGGAGCGGTATGGGTCAAACTCCGGGATGCTCTCGGTAAAGGGATCGCGGCCCTCGAAGGAGAGCCAGTGGTAGACCCGGTCCACCGCCGCGATGTGGGCCAGCAGCATCCCGATGGAGTTCCGAAAGCCCGGCGGCCGGGCGTCCAGCTCCTCCACGCTCAGCCCCTGGACCGCGTGCAGGGTGGTCATGCGCGCATAGTTCAGCATGTCCACCAGCGCTCCGACGTGCGGCGTGGAGCGTGCGTCCGGCTCGATGCGGTACCAGCGCGACGGATCTTCGGTGTGCGGTTCGGTGGAGGTCATGGTGACAGGTTACACATTCCCGCCCAGCCGCCGCATCTCCGTCTGGAGGGCCGGAATATCCACTGCCCGCACCTCCCCGCCGTGGTCCCGCGCCGCCCACGCCGCCGCGATCCCCGCCGCCTCGCCCATCGTGTGACAGTTCTGCTGCACGCGGATGGCCGATTGCGCCTCGAAGGTGCTGCTGGCCGCCCGCCCTGGCACCAGCACGTTGCGCAGGCCCACCGGCACCGGCGCCCGGTACGGCAGGTCGTGATAGGCGTCGGGGGCAAAGTAGGGCGCCGCGCCGTCCCGCTCGTGCAGCAGCCGTGCCCCACCCTTGACGCTGTGAATGTCCACCGGATAGTGGTTCCGGCAGATGCTGTCCGGAAAGCGGCGGCAATCGAGAATGTCCTCCAGCGTCAGCGTGTACTCCCCCACGATCCGCCGCGTCTCGCGCACCCCCACCATCATGGCGACGGTGCCGATGTACGCGGTTTCGCAGCCCGGCAGGGACGCGCGGCAGAAGGCCGTCAGCCGGTCGATGGCCGCCCGCCCGTCCGTCTGCGCCGCCGAGAGGTGCCAGGGATCGGAGCCGTCGTTCAGGTCCGCCCGGATGCGCGGGCAGTTGAAGCTGATCTCGCCGGGCCGCCCCGGCACGCTGAAGCCCTGGAAGTAATCTCCGTCCCGCTCCTCCAGCACGCCCGCCGCCACCGCTTCCCGAAAGAGCGGCTCCAGGCTGGACTTCCGCCCCCACACCATCCAGAAGTGCAGGAAGTCGGGCGAGGCCTGGGGCTGCCCGTGTCTGCCAAGAAAGGCGCAGAGCCGCGCGGTATCCACCCCCGCCAACGTGAAGCGCAGGCTCATCGCCTGGTGCACGCCGTCCTCGTCGCCCGCGTGGAAGGGAGCCCCGGCCCGCATCACCACATCCGCATCTCCCGTCGCGTCGATCAAGACGCCCGCGCGGAAGGCTTGCAGGCCGCCCTTGTTGTGCAGGACGAGTGCGGTGACGGCTTGCGGCTTGTCGCTTGTGGCCTGTGGGGAAAGGATGGGCGCGACCACGTGTGTGTGGTACAGCACCTCGCCGCCCGCTTCCAGCAACATCTGCTCCAGCACCATCTTCAGCCCTTCGGGGTTGAACCAGTTGTCGTTGCCGTTCGCGTCGGTGGCCCCGTCGCCCCGTGCGTGCAGCCGCACCTTCAGTTCGTCCGTCAGCCCCCGGTTCAGGTTCTGCCCGCCTGACACGTTCCGCATTAGCGGCGTGACCCAGGCGTTCGTGCCGGTCCCACCCAGGCTCCCCAGCGCCTCCACGACGAGCACCCGCACCCCCGCTCGCGCCGCCGCGATGCCCGCGATGGCCCCGGCAGTGCCGCCCCCGGCCACGATCACGTCCCAGGTGCGGGGTTCGGTCTGGTAGGGGAGATTCACCGTCTCTCCCTACAACGCGAGGTGGTAGGCCCCACTAACCACTGACCACGCACCACTTCCCCGCTCACCCCTTTACCGCCCCCTCGATCCCCTTCATGAAGTACCGCTGCCCGAAAGCGAAGATCACCAGGATGGGCAGGACCGTGATCACCGCCCCCGCCATCACCGCGCGCGAGTTGGTGCTGAAGGTGCCTGACAGTTCCAGCAGGCCCGCCGAGAGCGGCATCAGGTTCTTGTCCGGCAGCATGATCCGCGCCCACAGGAAGCTGTTCCAGTACGCCACGAACTCCAGAATGCCGAAGGCCACGATGGTTGGCAGCGCCAGCGGCAGCATGATCCGCCGCCAGATAGTCAGCTCCTTCGCCCCGTCGATGCGCGCCGCCTCGATCAGCTCGACCGGTACCCCCAGGTATGCCTGACGCAGCAGGAACAGCCCCACGATGCTGGCGATGCTCGGCAGCACCACCGCCGCGTACTGCCGAATCGCGTCGATGACCGGATTCGTCTGTTGCAGCAGCCCCAGCTTGATGGTCGTGATGTAGTTGACGATCAACCCCGCCTCGTTGGGCAGCACCATCAGCACCAGGATGGCGTAGAAGATCAGGTCGCGCCCCGGAAAACGCATCTTGGCGAGCGGATACGCCGCCAGCGCCGCCAGCGTGACGGTCAGGGTCACGCCCGCCGTGCAGATGATGAGGCTGTTCAGGATCAGCCGCCAGAATGGGACGGTCGTCCCCGTCAGCACCTCCACGTAATTCTTCAGGCTGACGCCGCTCGGCAGCAGCTTCGCCTGGTAGATGTTCCCGGTCGGTTCCAGACTGGTGATGAGGGTCCAGTAGAACGGGTAGAGCATGATCAGGGCAATGACGATCAGCACGGCGTAGGCCGCGAGATTCGCCACCCGGTCCTTGCGCCGCTTCCGCGCCTTGAGATCGGCGGCGGCCCGGTTGATCGCTGACGGTTGACCGCTGGTCGCTCTCTCAAGCATCCGCCTTCCCCCCCCGCGTCAGTTTGAAGTTCAGCAGCCCGAACAGAATGCTGATCACGGCGATGATGAGCCCGGCCGCCGCCGCCAGCCCGTACTGGAAGTCCACAAAGGCCCGCGAGTACGTGTAGAAAAGGGCCGTGTAGGTACTTCCGGCGGGGCCGCCCTGCGTCATCACGTAAATCTCCTCGAACACCTTGATCGCGCTGATGGTCGAGAGCAGGCTGCACACCAGAATGGTCGGGCGCAGGCCCGGCAGCGTCACGTTCAGAAAGACCTGCCAGCGGGTCGCGCCGTCGATCACGGCGGCCTCCTCCAGTTCCCTGCCAATTGCCTGCAAGCCCGCCAGATACAGCACCATGTAATACCCGATGCCCTTCCACAGCGTCACGAACATCACGGCGTAGAGGGCCGTGAAGGGGTTGTTCAGCAGGCTGCCGCCCCGGTGCAGCCCCAGGAATCCCAGCACCGCGTCCACCGGCCCGTCCTGCTGGTACATCCATGTCCAGATCAGGCCGACGACCGCGAAGCTGGTCACCACCGGCACGTAATAGGCGGTGCGGAAAAAGCCGATGCCCTTCAGCGGCCGGTTCACCAGCAGGGCGACCCCGATGGCGAGAATCTGAATCACCGGCACGACCAGGATGTACTTCAGGCTGTTTTTCAGCCCCGACCAGAACTGGCTGTCGGCGGCGAGCGTGCGGAAGTTCTCCAGCCCCACCCATTCGGGCGGGCTGATGATGTTGTACTTGGTAAAGGCCAGGTAGGTGCCGAAAAAGACCGGCCAGGTGTGATACAGGACGAGCAGGACGAGGAAGGGCAGCATGAAGGCGTAGGCGATCAGGGTATTTCGCACGGTCACGCGCGCCCCCGTTCCGCCCCGCGCGTGCTGCGCCCGGCGCGACTCACGCCGTGGGGTGGTGGTCATGAGGGGCAGTCTACGCATCCGCCGCGCCCCCTGGCATGAAAAACCGGCCACCCTATTGAGGTGACCGGCCCCCTTCGGCTGGGGCTTTCAGGCTTTGCTGGAGGTCAGTGGCCGTCGCCGTCCTGCGCCTCGCGCTTGCCCTCGTTGTACTCGGCGTGCGCCTCGGCGTTGTGGACCTCGGCCTTGGCGCGGTCCTCGGCGGCCTCGGCCTTGTCCTTCAGGTTGTCGGCGGTGCCCCCGAAGTTGCTGGCGATGTCGTGCCCGGCGGCGCGGGCGCGGTCAGCGCCTTCCTTCAGCTTGGCTCCGGCGGCGTCGGCCATATTCTCCAGCGCGCTTTTGTCATCACTCATCAGTGTGAACCTCCTGGTTGTGGATTCCCGCTTGGGTGCGAGCAGCATCGCGCGCCCGGCTGCCGCCCAGGTGAAGGGCGGCTTCAGCTCTTCATTACCATTTCCCTAGCTCAACCTTGAGGAACGGGACAGGCGCGAAATGTTGGACCGCGTGTACACCCCCAGGGTAACAGGAACACCGATTCCCCCCCAGGCGGCGCGGGGGTAGAGTTGGACCGTCATGACCCAGCTTTCCGACCAGCACATCAAGGTGCCCACACAGGGCGAGAAGATTCGCATGGAGGGCGGCAAGCTCGTCGTGCCCTCCCGTCCCGTCATCCCCTTCGTCGAGGGCGACGGCACTGGCCCCGACATCTGGCGCGCCTCGGTGCGCGTGTTCGATGCCGCCGTCGAACAGGCCTATGGCCGGGAGAAGAAGATCGAGTGGATGGAAGTCTACGCGGGCGAAAAGGCGCTGGAGGTCTACGGCGAGGGCGAGTGGCTGCCCCAGGGCACGCTCGACGCCTTCAACGAGTACCTCTTCGGCATCAAGGGGCCGCTGACCACGCCGGTCGGGACCGGCATCCGTTCCATCAACGTCGCGCTGCGGCAGATGCTCGACCTCTACGCCTGCGTGCGCCCGGTGCAGTACTTCCCCGGCGTGCCCAGCCCCGTCAAGCGCCCCCAGGACGTGGACATGGTGATCTTCCGTGAGAACACCGAAGACATCTACGCCGGGATCGAATACAAGGCCGGAACGCCCGACGCGATCAAGCTGCGCGACTTCCTGATCAACGAACTGGGCGTCAACAAGATCCGCTTCCCCGAAACGTCCTCTCTGGGCGTCAAGCCCGTGTCGCAGGAAGGCACGGAGCGGCTGGTGCGCGCGGCCATCGAGTACGCCATCCAGAACGGCCGCAAGAGCGTCACCCTGGTCCACAAGGGCAACATCATGAAGTTCACCGAGGGTGGCTTCCGCGACTGGGGCTACGACCTCGCCAAGCGCGAATTCGGCGGTGTGGAACTCGACGGCGGCCCCTGGCTCCAGCTTCCGAACGGCATCGTGATCAAGGACGTGATCGCGGACAACTTCCTCCAGCAGATCCTGCTGCGCCCCACCGAGTATGACGTGATCGCCACCACCAACCTCAACGGCGACTACATCTCGGACGCGCTGGCCGCGCAGGTGGGCGGCATCGGCATCGCGCCCGGTGCCAACATCAACTACCAGACCGGCCACGCGATCTTCGAGGCCACGCACGGCACCGCGCCCAAGTACGCCGGGAAGGACGTGATCAACCCCTCGTCGGTGATCCTCTCCGGCGAGATGATGCTGCGTTACATGGGCTGGGTCGAGGCCGCCGACCTGATCCTGAAGGGCCTGGAACAGACCATCGGGCAGAAGTACGTGACCTACGACTTCGCCCGCAACATGGAAGGTGCTACCGAGGTGAAGACCAGCCAGTTCGCGGACAAGATCATCGAGAACATGCGCCAGGCGTAAACGCGGCAAAGAGCGCAACAGGGCAGAGGGTCAGGGCGACTCTCTGCCCTGTTGCGCTGCGTCCTCCGGCCCCCGTCGCCCTGAGGCGGCCTTGTGGCCCCGTGTGACAGGCCGCACAATGAGAAGCGATCAGCTCCTACCGGCCCACCGGACCCAAGCGGAGGAAAGGAACCATGCGTCAGCACTCCCTGATGACGGGACTTGCGGCCCTCACCGCCGCCGCGCTCGCGACCGTGCCCACCCCCGGCGCCCCTCCCGGCCTCGATCCCGCGCGGCCCGTGCGCGAACTCCAGCTGGCCGCCGCGCCCGACGGGTCCCTGGTCCTCGCCGTCATCGCGGACGTGGGCACGGTCAGTAGTGGGCGCGGCACCTTCACCGCGCGTGAGCTGACGGCGTGGCGGCAGGCGGGCGGCACCTGGCAGGCGCTGGGCGGGGTCCTCAACTACGACCGCCCCCGCCCGATCTCCAACCTCAACCTGGCCATGGACGAGCGCGGCGCGCCCATCCTCGTGTGGAACGAGAACTACGGCGACAACGACGTGGTGGTGTTCCGCGCCTTTCTGAACGGCAACTGGACGGACTGGCGGACGCGCTACCTCGGGGATGACCTGCCCTACGCGGCCAGGACGCGGGCAGTGGCCGCGCGCCGCGGCGAGCCGGTGCTGGCGTGGGGCGAATCTCTCCGCAGGCCCTACGGCAGCCGCCTGACGGTCCGGACCTGGGACGAGCAGGCGAAGGTCTGGACGCGGAGTGAGCCTTTCAACGATATCCGCGCCTTTTCCCGCACGCCCGCGCTCGCCCTGGACCGTGCTGGACAGCCCGTCGTGGCGTGGTTGCAGGGGGACGTCCTTTCCAGCAACGTGTACGTGAAGCGCGGGACCGGGGAAGGCTGGGAAGCTCTCGGCGGAGCACTCAACCGTCACCCGAACACGTACGTCGCCTCCACCCGCCTGGTGCTGGACGCCCAGGAGCGCCCCATCGTGGCCTGGCTGGAGGACGTGAGCGGCCAGGACGGCCTCTTCGCCTCGCGCTGGGACGGGCAAACCTGGGTGCCCCTGGGTGGGAGGATCGGCGCCGGGTCCGCCTCTGCCCCGTCGTTGGCGGTGGACCCCCAGGGGCGTCCGGTGGTCGCCTGGGTGGAAGAGCGCGGCGGGATGGGCCACGTGAACCTCGCCCGCTGGGACAATCAGGTCTGGCAGGACCTGGGGCCGGTGAACCTTGACCCCCGGCGTGATGCCCGTTCCCCCTCGGTGGCGGTGGACGCCTCGGGCGCCGTGGTGCTGGCCTGGCGGGAGGACGTGGGGGGCGTGTACCGGGTGCAGGTCCGGCGTTTTGCCCCTTGAGCCGGACTGGCGGTGGCCGAACCGGGTTGAAGTGGGGCGGGCAGGCGGTAGACTCCCGCCATGACGCGCCTCCTGTTCGCCCTCGCCGGAGTGGTGCTGCTGGCCCTCACGGCGCTGGCGCTGCTCTGGCTGGCCGGGCAACTGCTGGTGGGCCTGGGTGCCTTCGTGGTCGGTGTCACCGCCGTGCTGGTGCGGCTGCTGAGCTTCCTGATCGTGGCGGGTGGGCTGGGCGGCCTCGCCTACTTCATCGCGAGTGCCTGGCGCCCCGCCCGTGAGGTCAGGCGTTGACGGCCCCCGACCGTTTCCTGGGCCGGGCAGGCGTGTACGCGCAGGCCCGGCCTCGCTATCCGGATGCGCTCGGCGCTTGGCTGGCGGAACGGAACCTGCTCGCGGGCGGCGTGGCCGATGTGGGCGCGGGCACCGGCCTGTTCACCCGCCTGCTGCTGCGGCACGCCGCGCAGGTTCACGCCGTCGAGCCGAATCCCGAGATGCGCGCCCGGCTGGCCGAGGAGCTGGCCGATCAGGCGGCGGCGGGGCAATTGACGGTGCATGACGGGACCAGCGAGGCCACCGGCCTGCCGGAGAAGTGCGTCTCCCTCGTCACCGCCGCCCAGGCGGCCCACTGGTTCAAGCCCGAACCGACTGTGCGGGAGTTCCGCCGCATCCTGCGCCCCGGCGGGCATGTCCTGCTCGTCTGGAACGACTGGCGGGGCGAGGACACGCCGTTCAACGTGGCTTACGGGGAGGCGGTCGCCCGCTTTACCGAACCTGGCGTGCCCCAACTCGCCACCCGCGTCCCAGAAGCCGAACTGCCCCAGTTCATGCCCGGCGGCTTCGAGCGTGTCATGTTTGAAAATCCCCTCCCCCTCACCCGCGAGCGGCTCCACGCCCTCGCCGCCAGCGTCAGCTACCTGCCCTCGCCCGAGGACGCGGCTTACCCGGCGATGACGCAGGCCCTCGACGCCCTCTTCGGCGCCTATCAGCAGGGGGGCACGGTCACACTCGCCTACCGCACGCACGCCTTTGCGGGCCGCCTGGATACCCCGTGATCCGCGCTTCAGTTCAGAAAACAAGATGGGATACAATAAGCGGCTGTGACGCGCGCTGCCCCTTGAGTGTCTGAAGCTCTCCGGCGCCGCTGCGCTCTTTGGTGAATGGGAGGCTTTTTGAGTTACTGGCGCACTGAAATCAAACCGTTGCTGGACGCGGAGACGGGCACCCTCTTCAAGCAGGCGCCCATCCGCGTCACGCTGGCGTTCCCGAACCGTTACAGCGTCGGCATGGCGTCTCTCGGCTATCAGGTCATCTACCGCATGTTCAATCAGGAGGAGGGCGTCGCCTGCGAGCGTGCCTTCCTGCCCGACGATGTGGACGCCTTCGAGCGCACGGGGCAGCCCCTCCCCACCGTCGAGTCGGGCCGTGCGGCGGGCGACTGTGAACTGTTCGCCCTGAGCGTCTCGTTCGAGCTGGACCTGACGAATATCATCCGCACGCTGGACGTGGCCGGAATGCACCCGCTGCGCGAGGAGCGCGACGACACCGACCCCATCGTGATGATCGGGGGACCCTTCACGTCCTCCAACCCCTATCCGCTGACGCCCTTCGCGGACGTGATCGTGATCGGGGACGGTGAGCAGATCGTGCCGGTGGTGGCGGGGGCGCTGCGCGAGGCCAGCACCCGCGAGGAGTTCTACGACCTGATCGACGGGATGCCGGGTATCTTCCTGCCCGCGCGCCACGTCCACGAGCCGACCTGGGCGACGGCGCCCAAGGAACTCCTCCCGGCCTATTCTCAAATCGTCACGCCCCACAGCGAACTCAGCAACATGTTCCTGGTCGAGGCGCAGCGCGGTTGCCCGCGCCCCTGCACCTTCTGCCTGGCCCGCACCATGTACGGCCCCAACCGCAACAACCAGGCGCAGGAACTGCTGGACGTGATTCCCGACTGGGCGGAGAAGGTCGGCCTGGTCGGCGCGGCCCTCTCCGACTTCCCGCACACCAAGTTTGTCGGCCGCACCCTCACCGAGCGCGGTATCAAGCTGGGCGTGAGCAGCATCCGCGCCGATACCGTGGACGAGGAACTGGCCGCTATCCTGAAGGCGGGCGGCCTGCGGACCTTCACCGTCGCCTCCGACGCCCCCTCCGAACGCCTGCGCCGCTGGCTGAAGAAGGGCATCACCACCGAAGACCTCGTCAAGACCGCGCAGATCAGCCGCGACCTGGGCTTTTCCGGCATCAAGGTCTACATGATGATCGGCCTCGGCCCGGAGAACGACGACGACATCACCGAGCTGATCTCGTTCACCAAGGACCTGGCGAAGATCAACCGCGTCGCCCTGGGCATCAGCCCCTTCGTCCCCAAGCGCCACACGCCGCACTTCGCGGACCCCTTCGCGGGCGTGCAGACCATCGAGAAGCGTCTCAAGCGCATCCAGAAGGAACTGCGGACCACCGCCGAACTCCGCAATGTGTCCGCCAAGTGGGCCTGGGTGGAATCGGTGATCGCGCGCGGCGGCCCCGAAGTGGGGCTGGCCGCCTACCAGATTTACCACAACGAGAGCATCGGTGCCTGGAAAAAGGCCCTGGAGGAAGTCGGCTGGCGCGACGAGTTCGAGACGAACGCGCCCGTGATCGAGCTGCCACCGGGGCAGTACGCGGCGAAAGAGGTCAGTGCGCACGCGCAGGGGCTGGCGGTCTGACTACTTGAACACGAGGCAGCCGCTTTCAGAATGGGGCGGCCCTCTTGTTCGGTGCTCTCTGGTTGTACAATCTACCCACTTTGTCCCGTCGCCCGTTTGGTGATTTCAGGGCTATCGTGTTCGACTTCGATGGAACCCTCACGGATTTCGTCGCTTCGGACCTTCAGGCCCTGTCACACCTCCACCGGCATGCCGGAGTGGAAACGCCACTCGACACCTTTATCGAGGCGAGCGTGGACGCAATCATGTCCTTTCATGGGCGAGTGGAGCAGGGATCCTCCAATCCCCTGCTGATGCACCTTGAACGCCTGCAGGCGACGTTTGCCCACTGTGGCGCGGAGTGGCGTGAAGAGTATGTGGCGGTGTACCGGGACCAGTTGGTAACTTCCTGCGCTCCCAGCGTGGGAGCGGTGAAACTGTTGCGTGCCCTGCAACCACACTTCAAGCTTGGACTCCTGACCAATGCCTACGACGGCAAGGAGCAGCGGGCCCGCCTGGAATGGAGTGGCCTAGACCGGTATTTCTCGGTGGTGGTGGTCTCCGGCGAGGTCGGCATCTTCAAGCCGGACCCCCAAATCTTTCACCATACTCTGGACCTGCTTGGCGTAGAGCCGCATGAGGCTCTGTACGTAGGGGATTCGCCTTCGCATGACGTGGAGGGTGCGGTGGCCGCTGGAATGTCGGCTGTTCTGATACGCCGTGGACCGGCTCATCCCCGCGCCTTTCTGACGGTGTCTACGCTTAACGAGATCCTTTCTTTGTGCAGCGCTGAGATGACCGCTACCTAAGGAGGAACGCGCGTTCCTGGGTCATCTGCGCCGCGCGGCCAATCCCTAACCCGCCCGCATCTCCCGCAACCTTCTATCGAACAGCGGTGCGAGTTGCGCGTCGAAGCGGGCCAGCACCGGCCCCAGGATCGCGGTCAGCAGCACGTACACGGCGGCCAGCGGCCCCAGCGTGGGCGCGAGGCCCAGGCCCAGCCCGGCGATCAGGATGCTGAACTCGCCGCGCGGAATCAGGGTGGTGCCCGCGCGGTAGCGTCCGCGTGTCTGCACGCCTGCCTGGGCCGCCCCCCACCAGCCGGTGAAAAACTTGGTGGCGCTGGTGATCACGGTCAGCAGCAGGGCCGGAAGCAGCACGCCCGGTACGCTCCCCAAGTTCAGTTGCAGCCCGAAGAACACGAAGAACACGGCGGCGAAGAGGTCCCGCAGCGGCTCGATCAGGTGCCGTGCGCGGTCGGCCACCTCGCCGGAGAGGGCAATGCCCACCAGAAAGGCCCCGATGGCGGCGGACACCTTCAGCAGATCGGCGGCCCCCGCCACGACCAGCACCAGCCCGAACACGCTGAGCAAGAGTGCCTCGTTGCTCTGGGCGTTCACCAGGCCGCTCAGGACGTACCCGTAACGCAGCGCCAGAAAGAACGCCACGGCAAACGCGGCGAGCGCCACCAGCAGATTGACGCCGATGGCCGCGAGTGTCCCGCCGATCAGCAGCGCGGCGACCACCGGCAGATAGGCCGCCATCGCCACGTCCTCCAGCACGCAGACGGCCAGAATCACCGGCGTCTCGCGGTTGCCCAGGCGGCCCAGGTCGCCCAGAATCTTGCTGGCGATCCCGCTGGAACTGAGGTAGGTCACGCCCCCCAGCAGCACGGCGGCCAGCGGCGGAAAGCCCAGCAGGAACCCCGCCAGCAGCCCCGGCGTGAAGTTCAACCCCAGGTCCAGCACCCCCACCTGCCGGTTCGCCTGGAGGTTGTCCCGCAGTTCCTGGCTGGTGTACTCCAGACCCAGCGCGAACAGCAGCAGGACCGCGCCGATCTCCGCGCCGATGTGAATGAATTCCTCGGGCGCGTCGCCCAGGTGCATAAAGGCGCCCAGGCCGATGCCCGCGAGCAGATACAGCGGGATGGGCGTGATCCCGAGCCGTCCGGCGGCCCGGCCGACAAAGGCCAGCGCGAGCACCACCGCGCCCAGTTCCAGAAACAGTTGAGCCAGGGGCAAAAGAACCTCCGAAAAAGAAAGAAGGGGCGAAAAAAAGAAGCACGAAAACAGGAAAGCGGAGTCCAGAAATCTGAAAGAGCCGTCTGAACGTCCGGTCGCCGCGACGGCCGGACAAGGGAAGGTTCAGTCCTCGCCGCTGAGCAGCTTCGCGGCCCTGACCACGCCGCCCGGCGTCCCGACCACGACGACCGTATCCCCGGCGAGCAGCGGGAACTCTGGGCCGGGGGCAGGGATGGCCTGCCCGTCCCGCATCACGGCCACGATGCTCGCGCCGGTGCGGGTCCGCATCATGGTGTCGCCCAGGGGATGCCCGGCATACGGGCTGGTGCCCGGCACATTCACCCAGTCCATCGCCAGCCCCTCGATATCCTGCGTGAGCTTGCTGACATGGCGGGTGATGGTGCTGCCGCCCAGCAGGTCCGCGACTGCCTCCGCCTCCTCGTCGCTCAGCACGATGCTCTGCGCGCAGGCGTCCGGGTCGTCACGCCGCGAGACGAAAATCTCCCGCCGTCCGTCGCGGTGCGTGATCACGCCCACGCGCTTGCCGAAGCGTCCGTCAAAGTCGTACCGCACGCCCACACCGGGCAGCGGCGTCTCTTCCAGTTTCACCATACCGGCAGGATATGCCGGGACTCCCCCGCGCACTGTGTCACTTATCAAATGACAGGCGACTTCCCCCTTTGAGCAGTCAAGCTCACACCTCTGCTGCCGGTTCACGCGAGAATGGCGGCATGAGCATTTCCTCCCCCCGCCCTCCCGGAAGGCCACAGACGATGGCGGAAAAAATCCTTTCGCGGCGCGGCAGCCAGACCGTGTACGCGGGCGACCTCGCCGTTGTGGACGTGGATCAGGTGATGGTCGTGGACTCCATCGCGCAGAGCTTCATCCAGCGGATGGAAGAAGACCTGGCCGCCACGCCAAAGTTCCCCAGGCGCGTGTCCATCGTCGTGGACCATGTCGCCCCCGCCTCCACCGTCAGCGTCGCGCAGGCGCAGAAGGAGGCCCGCGAGTATGCCGCGAAGACGGGCGTGCGCCTCTTCGACGTGGGGCGCGGCATCTGCCATCAGGTCCTGATGGAAGAACGCCTCGCGCAGCCCGGCTGGATCGTGCTGGGGTCGGACAGCCACTCGACCACCTACGGCGCGGTCGCCGCCTTCGGTACCGGCATGGGCGCGACCGACATCGCCCTCGCCGCCGCCAGCGGCAAGACCTGGCTGCGGGTGCCCGAAAGCGTGAAGGTGACCTTCACCGGAGAACTCCAGCCGGGCGTGACCGCCAAGGACGCCGCCCTGGAAATGATCCGCGTCCTGGGGGCCGACGGCGCCACCTACCAGAGCATCGAGATGCACGCCGGGGACCGCTTCACGCGCGGCGAACGGATGACGCTCGCGAACCTGTGCGTGGAGGCGGGCGCGAAGGCGGGCCTGGTGGTGCCCGGCGGCGAAATCCTGACGGACTACGGCTACGACATCCCCGACTGGGTGTACCCCGATCCGGGCGCAACCTACGTCCGTGAGGTCGAGCTTGACCTCTCCGCCCTGCGTCCCCGCATGAGTGCCCCCAGCGAAGTGGACAACGTCCACGACGTGACCGAACTGCGCGGCCTGAAGGTGGATCAGGTTTTCATCGGCACCTGCACGAATGGCCGCCTGGAAGACCTGCACGCTGCCGCCGAGGTGTTGCGGGGTCAGAGGGTCAACCCCGCCACGCGCCTCCTCGTCATCCCCGCCAGCAGCGAGGTGATGGAGGCGGCGATGCAGGACGGCACCCTGCTGACCCTGATGCAAGCGGGCGCGGTGCTGGGGACCCCCGGCTGCGGTCCCTGCATGGGCCGTCACCAGGGCGTGCTGGCCCCCGGCGAGGTCTGCGTTTCCACCTCCAACCGCAACTTCATCGGGCGGATGGGCGACAAGGACGCCAAGATTTACCTCGCCTCGCCCGCGGTGGCGGCGGCGACGGCGGTGATGGGGAAGATTGCTTTGCCGGAGGATGTGGCGCAGCCGGTCGGTGCCGTTTGATGCGGAAGTGTTCCCTCCAGACGTTAGTGTCCAGACGAGAATCAGCGCCACTGTGAGACTAGGGGCAGATTATAGGCATAACGCACATCTGTCCGCTGAGCAACAGCTTATTAAGAGCATCGAGAAGCATCTGGAGAACCGAAAATGATGAACGGATCTGGTACGTACCGAAGTTCTTCAAGTTTAAGTTTGGAGGCTAAAGTCGCCTCTCAATTAAGTGTCTATCTGGAGGAGACTTCTGTTGATTCGGAGTTCAAGGTAGAACCGTCCGCAGACCTCAGCTATCTGTTGGAATTGTATATTCCTCAACTACTTTCTCATAGTTATTCAGAATGGGAAAGAGAAAGTCTGGATGGTGTATTTTTAACCAGCGCACGGAAGACTGGATTGGGAACTGCCGAACTCATCGGTATGTGCATTTTAATTAGTGACCAGACCGTGACGCCTTTTTTTATTCGCCTAGTCCTCGCGTCATCGCGCGACTCAGTAGCGTCGTATCAGGTGCTTTTAGGTGAGCCAGGGGGTGGTCGCCTTGGAATCTCTGGGCCGCCTTGTAAATCACCAGATGCTCAAAGGCTGCTAGAAACCGTTGGTACACGCCTAAATAACATTCGTTGGTCATACGCAACAACGAGTGATACAAACTGAGACGGGCAAGAGTGATTTATATGTTCAAACCTGCGAATCATTTCTTTTAATCTTGGAAGTTACCTATAACAATTCTCTGGTAAAGTCAGACACGTGCTCTGTATGTTTCTTGGAATATTTGGCTGGCATGGCTTGAGTATATAACGATAGGAGAACAACTATGCCCCGTATCTGGAAATTTGGCGACTCCGTCAACACCGACGACATCCTCCCCGGCAAGTTCGCGCCCTTCATGGCGGGCGAGGACGTGTTTCAAAGCTACGCCTTCCACTACATCCGCCCGGAGTTTGCTTCACAGGTCCAGCCCGGCGACGTGCTGATCGGTGGACGCAACTGGGGCCTGGGCAGCAGCCGCGAGTACGCGCCGCAAGCCCTCAAGAAGCTCCGCATCGGCGGCATCATCGCGCCCTCCTTTGCCCGCATCCACTACCGCAACCTGCTGAATCTGGGCATTCCCGCCTTCGAGGCGGACCTGACCGGGGTACTGGAGGACGGCGACGAGGTGAGCCTGGATGTGGAAACGGGCCTGCTGACGTATGCGCGCGGCACGGTCCAGCTTCCGCCGCCGCCCGAGTTCCTGCGCGAAGCTCTGCGCGAGGGCAGCATCCTGGCCTTCTTCAAGAGGTACGGACGTTTTCCCGGCGAACAGCCCGGCGAACCGGCAGGGGAGGGCGGCCCGTAAACTGGGCGTATGGCCACCCTGGAGATTGTCTGCCCCGTCTGCGCCGAGCTGCTCGAACTCACCGACGAGGACCGCGCCGAGTTGGAGGTGGGGGACGTAATCGTCTGCGATTCCTGCAATGCCGAGATGGAAGTCACCCGCAACGGCGCGGGCGAGGACTTCGAGCTGGAGCTGCTGGGCGTCCTGACCACCTGCCCCAACTGCGGTGAGGAATTCGACGTGACCGACGAGATGCTGGCGGACGCGCCGACCATAGAGGGCCAGGACGGGGTGGCCGCCACCCTGATCCCCTGCCCCCACTGCCGCGCCCAGATCGAACTGGAGTTCGAGGAAGTGGAATGACTCGCCTAGACAATAACGTCTGAAATCTTTCTCGCCCGCTAGCCTGTCACTTGCAAGGAGCTAAGCATGTCGATCATTCAATTTGAAAACCCCGAGACGGGCGCGATCATCGAACTCACCGACCCCGAACTGGGCGAACTGGTCATCGACGACGAGACCGGCGTGGAATACGAGGTCGTGTCGGTGGACCCCCCCCGCCTGGAACTCGCCCCGCAGGAAGCGGAGGACTGGGGCGAGTGAGGTGTTGGGGATTAGGGGTTAGGTATTAGGAACAACCTAACCTCTAACGCCTCACCCCTCACCCCTTTCCCTTATGGCCGAACTCGCCGTCCTCTACGACCGAATCCGCCCCGACGAGAAGATGCTGTTCGAGGCGCTCGATGCTCTCGGCGTGCCCTATGACAAGGTGTACACGCCGCACCTGCGCGTGACTTTCGATGAAGAGGGCCGCGCCCAGGTACCCTGGCGGGTCGCGCTGGAACGCTGCGTGAGCCAGACGCGCGGGCACGCCGTCACGCGGGCGCTGGAGGGCCTGGGCGTGCAGGTGATCAACCCCTCGCACGTCATCGAGCTGTGCGGCGACAAGCTCGCCACGAACGCGGCCCTGGCCCGCGCCGGTCTGCCCACGCCGCGCACCGGCGTCGCCTTCGACGGCGAGGCCGCCCTCGCCCTAATCGAGGAACTCGGTTATCCCGTCGTCCTGAAGCCCACCGTCGGTTCCTGGGGCCGCATGGTCAGCCGCATCAATGACCGCGATGCCGCCGAGGCGATCATCGAACACAAGGAGGTGCTGGGCGGACCGCAGCACGGCGTCTTCTACATGCAGGAGCTGATCCGCAAGCCTCAGCGCGACATCCGCGCCTTCGTGGTTGGTGGGGAATGCATCGGCGCGATCTACCGCACCTCCGAACACTGGATCACCAACACGGCGCGGGGCGCGAAGGCCAGCAACTGCCCGGTCACCCCCGAGATCGCCGACCTCGCAGGCCGTGCCGCCGCCGCCGTCCAGGGTGAGATCGTCGCCATCGATCTGGTCGAGGACCCGCAGCGCCGCAATGAGTGGGGCGGCCTCCTTGTGATCGAGATCAACCACACGATGGAGTTCAAGAACTCGGTTAGCACGACCGGTGTGGACATCCCGCGCAAGATGGGCGAATACGCCCTGAGCCTGCTGGGCTGCCTGGCCCACTCGATCTGAACCTCATTCAGAACCTGCGGCGGCCTCCACTCCACTGGAAGGCCGCCGCAGCCCGCCTGTTTCAGCGGTAGAGGGTCAGATTCACCGGGATATTGAAGGCCTTGCCGCTCGGATCGGTGAAGCTGAGTGTTCCCTTCGCCGCCGTCAGGTTCTTGGGAAGCTGAAAGCGGTAGGTGACCGTGCCGGTAAAGCGCAGGCCCGGCTCGCCCACCGTCCTCGGATACGACGAGATTGAGGCGCCCGACTTTGTGGTGGCGACCGGACGCAGGGTGACGCCGCCCAACCGCAGGCGGGCCGGGCCGAATCGGTTCAGGAAGTTCTGGTCTTCGGGCTTGAGTCCGTGGGCGAACACGATAAAGTCCACGCCGTAATCGGGCAGCTCCGCGCGTTGACGGGCCTGCTGCGGGGTGATCGGGTCCTCCCCGTACTTGCTGAGAAAACTCTCGTAGCGGGTGCGCTCGTAGGGCGTGCCGATGGTCACCGCATCCACGGCGCCGTTCTGCGGCTCCAGTTTCAGCGTATCGGCCACGACATACAGGGTGTAGGGCTTCAGCGGATAGCCGGAGTCGCGGTTCTCGGCCAGGCGCTGTCCCTCGTCAAAGGCGCTCTGGAGGAGCGAGGCATTCAGCGCGGGCACGTAGGCCAGGGCCGAACCGGCGATCAAGAGGGTGAGGAGGGGAGGCAAGAAGCGCGGCATCCCTATTCCTTCGGAACCTGGAACACGAAGATGGTGGGCGACCCGGTGGTGAGCCAGATGCTGCGCGAGGCGTTGCCGGACGTGACCGCCACGTACTGCTGACCGTCCACCGTGTACGTCACCACGCCGCCCGCGATGGCGCCGCCAGTGCGGAACTTGTACAGCGTGTCGCCGTTCTTGGCGTCAAGGGCCACGAAATCGCCGTTCTGGTCGCCGGTGAAGAGAACCCCGCCCGCCGTGGGCGTAACCGCCGAGATCATCGGGGTGGGCATCTTCTTGCTCCACAGCGGATTGCCGGTGGTCGCGTCATAGGCACGGACCCAACCGCGGGCGTCCTTGACCGGGTCGAAGGTCGCGTCGCCCCCGAAGTACAGGCTGCCTTCCACGTAGCGGGTTTCGCCGATCTTGTAGGTCGCGCACCAGTCCACACTGTTGACGTACAGCACCTTCTGCTGGGGATCGAGCGCCGGGCCATTCCACTCCACGCCGCCCAGGATGCCGGGGCAGTCGCGGCGCCCGGTCAGGCTGACCGGCTTGTCCGAGTTCAGGTGGGTGGTCGTCTGCTGCTTGCTGATCAGCTTGTGGGTCACGCGGTCGTAGAGGTACAGCCAGCCGCCCTTGTTGGCCACCGCCATGTACTTCCCGCCGTCCAGGTCGTAGACGATGGGCGCCGCCGCCGTGTCCCAGTCGTGGGTGTCGTGCGGCACCTGCTGGGCGTACCAGGCGAGCTTGCCGGTCTTCGCGTTCAGCACGACCACCGAGTCGGTGTAGAGGTTGTCGCCGGGCCGCAGGCCCCCGTTGAAGTCCGGCGCGGGGTTGCCGATGCTCACGTACAGCAGGTCGTTGGGCGGATCGAGCGTCAGGGAAGTCCAGATGGAGCCGCCGCCGTGTTCCGCCCCCCTCTTCCAGGTATCCGCGCCCGGCTGGTTGCCGGTGGGAATCACGTCGAAGGTCCAGACGGGTTTGCCGGTGTTCGCGTCGAAGGCCCGGACATGCCCGTTGGCGCCCCAGTCCGCCCCCGCTTCGCCGATAAAGACCAGCCCGTTCGCGGCGATGGGGGCCGCCGACAGGAAGTAACCCTTGGCACTGTCCGCCACCCAGTTGTCCCACAGCACCTTGCCGTTGGCCGCGTCCAGCGCGAGCAGGTGGCCGTCGGTCGTTCCCCGGAACAGTTTGCCGTCGTAGAGGGCGACGCCGCGGTTGGCGGGCTGGGGTTCCGGTCCCTTGGGCGTGTAGTCGTATTCCCAGAGTTTGGTACAGGTATCGGCCTTCAGCGCGTAGGTGTTGCGCGGTGTGGTGATGTACATGCGGCCCTGGTACACCACCGGCCCCGTCTGGAAGCTGCCGATCTCACCGAGCTGATAGACACATTTGACTTGGAGGTTCTTGGCGTTGTCGGTCGTGATCTGGTTCAGTGCCGAGTATCGCTGGCCCCGGTAGTCGCCGTTGTACATCATCCAGTCGGCATCCACGTTCTTCAGCAGTTCGGCCTGGCTGGGCGCGTTGCCGCTCGCCTGCTTGACCGTCCCCATGACCTTGGGCAGGTCGGTGGGCGCGGGCTGGGCTGCCTGGGCCTGGCCGGTCGCGCCCTTTCCGGCGTTCCCCTGCTCGGTGGGCGGCTTGTTCAGCTTGGCCGACATGACGGCGGTGGTGAGGGCCTGGTTGGAGGTGCGGTAGCCGTTTTTCGACAGGATGTACGCCGTCACGTCCAGGTACTGCTGCTGCGTGAGGCTGCCCGGCGCCGTCAGCGGCATGTGCTTGGAAATCACCTCGTACAGGTCCGCCAGCGGATGCTGCCCATTGGCCCACTTCTGGAGAAAGCCGCTCCCCGCCAGCGCCGGACCCGAGACGCCTTGCAGATTGCCCCCGTGGCAGGACTGGCATTGCCCGGCGTACACCTGCTGGCCCCGGCTGACCTGGGCCGCCGTGAAGGGCGGGTTGTTCCCCGCCGCCGTCTTGGCGGTGGTCTGCGCGGTCGTCTGGGTGGGCGTCTGTGAATTGGCCCCCGCCTGCGCGGGTTTCTGAGCCGCCTGGGCCGCCGCCTGCGTGACGGTCGGGGGCCGGACGGCCAGGGCGACCGACAGCATCGCGACCGCGACACCTCCGGCAAGGATGAGGGGACCTGTCCGGCGAGACGTATCTGACTGCATACATTCCTCCAAGGTGTGCCGTCGAGCGAGAGGCGGAGAGGTGCGGGTGCGGTTCCTCCACTGGGGTAAACGGGTTTTGTCCCTGCTTTTCAAGCTACGCCCATGGAGGTTGGAGAGGCGGCATGATAAAGGCACGGTTACGGCGGCCAGCATTCCCGGACGCTTCACCTGTGCCCCGGGTGCGGGGCAACTGCAACGTCCGGTTTTGGAAGTGCTCGGCCCGGTTCACTCCTCAGTCAGCTTCGCTGACAGCTCCCCGGGGAGGGAGCCAGGAACGTCGTTTGCCCTCCAGGAAGCTCAATCTGTTGCCTCCCCTTGAAGGGAGGTGGCCCAAAGGGCCGGACTCGCAGAGCGGCGCAGCAGAGGGGTCAAACGAGGCTGGGCGAATCTTGCCGCTGTGCGATAGCCCTGGTCCCGGGTACAGGCTAAGCGTTCTGGCCTGTTCGCCCCGTCCATCTGGCGAGCTTGCGCCTCGGCGCTCTGGGGTTCATCCTACTGTCTTATGGATAAGACTCTTTCAAGCTTGCAACCATGTCAGAGATTGAAGCCCAGGCGAACGCCCCGAACGCGGCAACGAGGACGGACGCGGCGGAGTTCGGCCAGGAGATGCGCCGCCTCCACCGCCTGATCAGCAGTTACGTCCTGCTGAACATGCAGGGCGGCTTGCAGGACCACGACCTGACCTTCACCCAGATGACGGCCCTGCACCAGCTCCGTGCCCAGGCACCCCTGACCGTGACGGCGCTGGCCGAACGCCTCCGCCTGAGCGTGCCCGCGACCAGCCACCTGGTCGAACGCCTGGTCCGCCGCGGCCTGGCCCAGCGCCGCGAGAACCCCGGGAACCGCCGCGAGAAGCTGGTGGTGCCCAGCGAGCAGGGCCTGAAGGTGGTCGCCCGGATGGACGAGCTGTTCACCGGCGCCTACATCACGGCCTTCAGCAGCCTCCCGCCGGAGACGATCCGCGCCGCCACGTCCTCCATCCGCGCCCTGCTCGCCGAACTCGTCCCCGACGCCTCCCAGGAGATTCCATGACCGCACCGACCCCACCCCAGCGCATCAACTACGCGCAGACGCTCGACATGGGCACCAAGCGCGTGATCCTGTTCGGCGTGCTGCTGGGCCTCTTTCTCAGCGCGCTGGACCAGACCATCGTGGCGACCGCCATGCCGCGCATCGCCGCCGACTTGAGCGGCCTGAACCTCTATGCCTGGGTCACGACCGCCTACCTGCTGACCAACACGGCCCTGGTGCCGATCTACGGCAAGCTCTCGGACCTGTACGGCCGCAAGCCGGTGCTGATGATTGGGATCGCCATCTTCCTGCTCGGTTCCGCGCTGTGCGGGCTGTCGGGCGAGGCGTTCCTCGGCAACCTCTTCGGCGGCGGGATGATGCAGCTCGTGGTGTTCCGCGGCCTTCAGGGCATCGGCGCGGCGGCGCTCGGCTCGGTGGCCTTCGCCATCGTCGCGGACCTGTTCGAGCCGGTGGACCGGCCGCGTTACCAGGGCCTCTTCGGCGCGGTGTTCGGCCTCAGCAGCGTGATCGGGCCTTTGCTGGGCGGCTTTCTGACCGACCACCTCAGCTGGCGCTGGGTGTTCTACGTGAACCTCCCGCTGGGCTTGATCGCCCTCGCGTTCATCGCCAGCAAGATGCCCCGGCTGGCGAGCGGCCTCCAGGCGAAGGTGGACTGGCTGGGGGCGTTCCTGATCATCGTGTTCGCGGTGCCGCTGCTGCTGGCCCTGACCTGGGGGGCGGACAACACCTACGCCTGGACCAGCCCGACCCTGCTGGGCCTGTTCGGCCTGAGCGCCGCCGCCCTGATCGCCTTCCTGTTCGTGGAGGCCCGCAACGAGAGTCCGATCCTGCCGCTGACCCTCTTCAGGAACCCCACCTTCGCCTGGGGCGCGGTCGCGCGCTTCCTGATCGGCGCGGGCTTCCTGGGGGCGATCCTCTTCCTGAGCCTGTATCTGGTGCAGGTGCAGGGCGTCAGCGCCACCAAGGCGGGCACCGCCACCATTCCCCTCACGGCCGGGTTGATCGTCGGCGCCATCGGCAGCGGCCAGATCGCCAGCCGCATCGGCCGCTATAAGGTGCTGATGCTGGGCGGCCTGATCATCGCCGCCCTGGGCTTCTACAGCCTCAGCACCCTGACCGCCGACAGCCCCTACAGCGGCGTGATCCTGCGGATGGTCCTGCTGGGTCTGGGCCTCGGCCCCACGCTGCCGCTGTACACCACCGCCCTGCAACTCGCCGTCAAGCCCTGGGAGATCGGCGTGGCGACCAGTGCCGGGCAGTTCTTCCAGCAGATGGGCAGCACCATCGGCACCGCGATCTTCGGCGCGGTCCTCACGGCGGGCCTGACCACCAACCTCGCCACCCAGTTCGCCGCCCAGGCCGCCGCGCAGCAGGGCACCGTCGCCACCACCCTCAAGACCATCGGTGAGCGCATCCGCAGCGGCGAGGGCAGCGGCGGCCAGAACCGCAACGCCACCCCGCCGACCCCCGCGCAGATCCGCTCGGACTTCGCCGCGCTGCGCCGCAACGTCACCCGGGCCATCGAGACGGGCGACCCGGCCGCCATCGCCGCCATCCAGAAGGACCCGAACCTCCCCGCCGAGGCGAAGAGCCGCCTGACCGCCCTGCCCGCCGGGGGAGTTGCCGCCGGGGTGAGGGCCGGATTCGACCAGGCGTACGGCTCGGTCGCCCAGGCCGTGAACAGCGGCCACCCCGCGCAGGTCGCCGCCGTCGCGGCGAACCCGCAACTGCCCGCGCCCCTGCGCCAGCGCCTCGCCCAGATTCCCCCGCAGGCCCTCGCCAGCGCCCCCGCCCGTCAGCAGATCCTCGCAGGGATCAAGCAGGGCCTGGACGCCGCCGCCCCCGCCGCTGCCCAGCAGGCCCAGCAGCAGGCGCTGGACGCCGCGCTCACGGGCGTGAACGATGGCGAACGGATCGCCCTCGCCAGTGCCCGCGCGCAGAAGGTGGCCTTCGCGGACACCATCGCCAGCATCTACCGGTATTCCATCCTGGTCGCGCTGCTGGCCTTTCTCGCCACCCTGATGATGCCGGACCTCACCATGCCCACCCGGCAGCAGGGGCAGCGGATGGCTCCCGCCCACGTGGAGATGTAAGCGGCAAAGCACAAGGGCAGGCGTGGTTATCCAGCCACGCCCGCCCTTCCTGCTTTTTACCCCAGGTGCTTCTGTTCCCAGATCAGGTCGCGCAGCACCCACCCGCTGCCGGGAAAGCGCAGCCCGGCGCGAATCTCCGCGAGGAGGTGGCCGCGCACGTCCGCCTCGGCCAGCCCCCCGGCGATCACCTCGCCCACGTTCCGCTCCCCGTCGAGCGCGGCGGCCACCGGGGAGGGCGAGGTGCGCGTGGTGCCCGAGCGGAGCCGCAGGCTGTGCCAGGCGTACCTTCCGGTCGGTTCCGCCCGGCCCTGCCGCACGGCGTCCGCGAGCCGCTGCGCGACCTCGAACAGCGGCAGTTCGGTCTGCCGGGCGGCGCCGCGCGCGCTGCGGCCCTCCGCCCCGTCAAAGAGCGGCACGTCGCCCCGGAACACCCGGCTGGGGCTGCCGATCACGGCGCAGACCTGTTCCCATTCGTCACTCGCCCGCGCCCAGTCGGTCGTGAAGTGGCCGTAAGGACTGAGAGGCGAGCCGGTCACGGCGCTGGGTTTGAACTCGAAACTGCCGCTGTCCGGCAGCATCGGGCTGGCGTGGATCGCGTCCACGCCCAACCAGTCGAGAATGCCGCCGCCCACGATCTCGCCGCCCACGAAGGCGACGGTGTACGGCACCTCGGCCTTCACGTCGAGGACGCCGGTTTGCCGGGTGGCGTTGACCAGTTCCAGAATCCCCATCAGGGGCAGGTCGGAGAGGAGTCCCTGCATGTGTGAGCGTCAGATTACCATTCCCCGCGAGGCCGCAGCGCGCAGGTCCAGCCACGCGCCGCCCAGTTCCTCGCTCACATCGGTGGCGATCAGGCCATAGCCGTGCCGCTCCCCGGCCCGTTCCCCCGCCTGGGCGTGCAGCCGAACCCCCGCCACCGCCGCGTCCTCGGCCGTGAGGCCCTGCCCCAGCAGCGCCGCGATCACGCCGGAGAGCGTATCGCCCATGCCCGCGCTCGCCATCCCGGGATGCCCGCCACGGCTGACACTCAGGCCGCCCGCGTGCGCGATCACGCTGGGGCCGCCCTTCAGCACCACCGCGCCGCCGAAGCGTTCTTGCAGGGTGCGGGCGGCGGTGAGGGGATCACGGGTCACCTCCTCCGTCCGCACGCCCAGCAGCCGCGCCGCCTCCCCGGGATGGGGGGTCCAGACGCACTCTGCGTGCCCGGCCCCCGCCAGTTCGGGTTGCAGCGCGTCGGCGTCCAGCACCGTCTTGACCTTCCAGGCCAGCACCTGTCTCGCCAGCATGGCAGCCTGCGGCCCCAGGCCCATCCCCAGGCAGAGGGCGTCCGGCAACCCCCCGGCGCGCGCTTCCTCCAGCGCCCCGGCCAAGTCCGCGTGCTGCCGGATCATCAATTCGGGCGTGACCAGCGGCACCTCCGCTTCCGAGTGAATCGTGACGAGGCCTGCCCCGGCCCGCAGCGCCCCCAGCCCCGCCAGCGCCGCCGCGCCCACCGTGCCGGGATGCCCGCCGACCACCCACACGCGCCCGGCCGTGCCCTTGTGGGCGTCGGGAAAGCGCACGGGCAGCAGCCGCCCGACCTCCGCGTCGGTGGGCCGGGTGGCGAGCGCCTGTTCCTCCATCCATTCCCCGGGCACCCGCAGCGGCGCGAGCCCCACCTCGCCCGCCCGGTGTGCGGCGGGGCCGAACAGCAGCGCCGTCTTCCACCCCGTCAGCGTGACGGTGAGGTCCGCGTGGACCGACTCGCCCGGTATGTCCGCCCGCGCCGCGTCGAGGCCGCTGGGCAGGTCGATGGCGGCCACCCTCGCGCCCCCGGCCCGGGCCGCGTTCACCGCCTCCACCACCGCGCTCAATGCCGGACGCAGCGGCGGGGTGAAGCCGGTTCCCAGCAGGCCGTCCACCAGCACGTCCGCCTCGCGGGCGCGGCGGGTCACGGCCTGCGGTGTGAGCGTTCCCGGCCTGATCCCGAACGCGGCCAGCCGCCGCCGGTTCAGGCGCGTCAGCGGATGGCTCGCGGGCGCGGCCAGCACGCCAACCGGATGCCCCAGCGCCGCGAGATGCCGCGCGGCCACGTATGCGTCCCCACCGTTCGCGCCTCCCCCGGCGAGCACCAGCACCCGGCTCCCCGGAAAGCGCAGATGGACCGCTTCCGCCACCGCCCGCCCGGCTTCCTCCATCGCCAGGTCCAGCAGGTTCGCTGCCGCCAACCGCGCGTCCACCGCCCTGACCCCGGCCGGGGAGAACACCTGCTCGGGCATCTCAGTGCCCCAGGCCGCGCACGATCAGATACAGCACCAGCACCGCCGCTGCCAGCAGCACCCAGCGCAGGGTCCGCCACCTCGCGCTGTCACCGAACTGCTGGCGCAGGTCCTCGCGGGAGTCTTCCTGCGAACGCTTCAGGCCCAGGCGCTGGGCGCGGCGGATCGCGCCGACCGACTCGTGCAGCTTGCCCTGCCGCCGCAGCGCCACCCCCAGGTTGTGGTGCGCGCCGTCGTAGTCGGGGTTCAGGCGGAGCACCTCGCGGTAACGGGCTTCCGCCTGGGCCGGGTGCCCCGCCTCCAGCTCCAGATTGCCGATGTTCGTGACCGCGCGGTAATGGCCGGGGTCCACCGCCAGCGCCTGCTCGAAAGCCGCGCGGGCCGCGTCCGGTTCCTCGCGCAGCGCGTGCAGCACGCCGACCGTGTTCAAGGCCTCCGCCTGCGTCAGCGGGTGCCCGAAGGCCGGGGCCAGCCGCTCCCGCAGCGCGTCCGTCTCGATCTCGCCGCCCGTGCCGCGCCCCAGCCCCTCCAGCACGGCCAGCGCCTCGCCCAGCGCGTCCGGCCTCACCAGCGACCGCAGCAGCGCGACCTCGCCCGTCAGGCCCGCGCCCTGGGCCGCGTCCAGCGCCTCCCGCAGCCCGGTCCAGGCCCGCCGCGCCTGCGGGAAGCGCCGGGCACGCACGGCCTCCTGCACGCCCACCACGCCCTCCAGCGCCGTCGTCACCTCGGCGGGGGCCGCCGCGACCCGCGCCGCCGCCAGGGCCCGCCGCCACTCGCCGCCGCGGGCGAAGGTGCCCCAGTCGGGCGGGGCGTCGAGCGGGGAGCTGAGGGGGCGGCCGGAGTCGGTCATGCCGGGAGTATACTGACGCGCTCCGGCGCCATCCGTCCCGCTTTTCCAATCGGATAGTCCAATTGGCTGGCCGCCCCGCGAGGACTCCCTTGACCCAGCCCGAACCCGCCCCCACCGCGCCCCTCCCGCTGTACTCGCCCGTGCGCGTGCGCGACCTGCTCGCCCGCCACGGGTTGAAACCCACCAAGAGCCTCGGGCAGAACTTTTTGATCGACGGCAACATCCTGCGCTCAATTGCGGAGGCGGGCGGCGCGGCAAGCGGTGTCCCGGTGCTGGAGGTCGGCCCCGGCCTGGGCGTCCTGACCCGCGAGCTGGCCTCGCGCGGCGCGCGGGTGACGGCGCTGGAAAAGGACGAGCGCCTCAAGCCCGTCCTGGCCGAAACCCTGGCGGGGCTGGACGTGAACGTGGTCTGGGGCGACGCCCTGGACTTCGACTACGCCTCGCTCCCGGCGGGCACGCGGGTGATCGCCAACCTGCCCTACTACATCACCGGCGTGCTGCTCTCGCGCTTCATGCAGGCCCCGGGCGTCCTCTCCGCGACCGTGCTGGTCCAGAAGGAAGTGGCGCAGCGCCTCGCTGCCCGGCCCGGCCAGGACAACTACGGTTTCCTGAGCGCCCTGGCCGCCCTGCACGGCACCGTCCGCCACGTGCGCGACGTGCCGAAGGGCGCCTTCCTGCCCGCCCCGGACGTGACCAGCAGCGTCGTGCGGCTGGACTTCGACCGTTCCCGCCCCCTGCCCGACCCCGCCTTCCTGAAGTTCGTGGAGGCGGCCCTGCACCACCGCCGCAAGACGCTGCGCAACAATCTGCGCCTGGCCGGGTTCGAGGGGGAGGCGGTGGGGGCCGCGCTGGAGGCCACCGGATTGCGCCCCGACGTGCGCGCCGAGGACGTGCCGCTGGAAGACCTGCGGACCCTCGCGCAGCGGCTGGGTATTGGCAGGCCGGGCGTGATACGTTAGGAACCGCGTTTCAAACGCCAATTTTGTTCCCCAACGCCCAGGTTCGCCCGAACAAGGTGCATTGGAGGGCCGCCCCACTCTGGCCCGGAGGTTCCCACGTGAAGTTTTTCGTTATCGGTGACGTCACCGTCGATCACCTCTACCACCTCGACCGCCTTCCCGCCCCCGGCGAGGAAGTTGTGCCTGGCCGCGCCACCATGAAACCCGGCGGGGCCGGGGGCACCATCAGTGTGACCCTGGCGCGGCTGGGCCATACCGTGACCCTCGCCGCCCGCGTCGGCAACGATCCCTTCGCGGAGTACGCCCTGGCGAGCGTCCGCGAGAGCGGCGTCTCGCTGGCGGCCATCCAGGTCGATCCCGAGCACCTCACCAGCACCATCACCGTGATGCAGACGCCCGACGGCCAGCGCGCGATGATCAGCGACGGGGCCGCCAACCGTCAGCTCGACCCCGCCAAGCTGAAGAAAAAGGACATCGAGGGCGCGGACGCGGTCATCGTGAGCGCCTACAGCCTCACCGAAGGGCCCCAGCGCGACTACACCCTCAAGGCCATCGAGACGGCCCAGAAGGCGAAAAAGCCCGTCCCCGTCTTTATCGACCTCGGCACCGGCGCGGTGAACAAGGTCGGCACCGACCTGATCGAGAACGTGATCGGCGCGGACTACCTGACCCTCAACCAGCACGAACTGCTCGCCCTGACCGACACCACCAGCATCAGCGCGGCGCTGGCGCAACTGGGCGACGCGGGGGCGCGCCGCGTGGTCGTCAAGGTGGGCCGCATGGGCAGCATCGTCTGGACCCCCACCGAAACCGAACTGGTGGACCCCATCAAGCCCGAGGGCCGGGTCGTGGACTCCACCGGCGCGGGCGACACCTTCACCGCCGCCTTCGCCCACGCGGTCCTGACCGGCCAGCCGCTCCCCCAGGCCGCCCGCATCGCCAATGCCGCCGGTGCGCTCGCCGCCACCCGCGTCGGCGCCCAGGCCCGTCCCATCACGCCCGCCGATCTGGAAGCGGCCCTGGCCCGGTAAGGCCAGCAGCGGCCCGTGCCCCGGCCCCGGGTGGGGTTCGGGGCACGCTTTTTGGCTGGAGGAGCCTGTTACCCTGGACCATGACCTCCCTGTCCCTCACGCGGCTGCTGCACGAAGAGGCCGCCGCCCGCGGCCTGCGCGACCCGGCAGCCCCCCTCCCCGACCCTCCTGAAGTCTTCGCCCTGGTCCGCGACATGCCCTATGCCCGTGCCAGCACGCATGACCCCGCCGGAATCGTGCGGGAGTGGCGCGGCACGTGCAGCACCAAGCACGAGCTGCTGGCCGCCCTGCTCGCCGAACGCGGGGTGAGCAGCACCCTGATCGCCTGCACCCAGGAAATCACGCCGCCCCCCGGTGCCCCGCCGGAACTCCTGGCCCTGACCGGCGGGCAGCCCGTGGTGGACATCCACAACTACCTGACCGTGCATGCGCCGGAAGGCGACATGGTGGTGGACGCCACCTGGCCCCTCGCCGCCGCCCAGGCCGGTCTGCCGGTGAATCCCGAGTGGCGCTGGGGCGAGGATCAGCGGCTCGCCTGCATGCCGCTGGAAACCTGGCCGGTCCCGGCCGGGGAGAGCGTGGCCGACTTCAAGGCCCGCCTGCTGCGCGAGCGGTACATGCCGGAGGAGCTGGAACGCCGCGACGCCTTTATCAACGCGGTCGGCCGCCTGTTCCTGGCAGGCCGCTGACCCGGCGTAATAGCCTGTCTCCCGTGACCTTCCAACCTGATACCCCCACCGTCCGGCGTCCGGTGTACGCGCGCCGGGGCATGGTCGCCACCAGCCAGCCGCTCGCCGCCCAGGCGGGCCTGAGCGTCCTCCAGGCCGGAGGCAACGCGGTCGATGCGGCCATCGCCACCGCCACCGCGCTGACGGTGGTGGAACCGACCAGCAACGGCATCGGCGGCGACCTCTTCGCGCTGGTGTGGGCGGGCGGCGAACTGCACGGCCTGAACGCCAGCGGCGCCGCCCCCGCCGCCCTGACCCTGGACATCCTGGACGGCGGCGACATGCCCAGGCACGGCTGGCTGCCCGTCACCGTTCCCGGTGCGGTGCTGGGCTGGGCCGACCTGCACGCCCGCTTCGGCCGCCTGCCCTTCGGGGCCGTGCTGGCGCCCGCGATCCGCTACGCCCGCGACGGCTACCCGCTCTCGCCGGTCCTGGCGGCGGGCTGGGCGCGGGCCATCCGCGTCTACCGGGGCCTGAACCTCCCCATCATGGAGGAGTGGTTCCGCGTCTTCGCGCCGGACGGCTTCACGCCCGCGCCGGGTGCCGTGTGGCGGAGTGAGGGCCACGCCCGCACGCTGGAGCGGATCGCGCAGACGGGGGGCAGGGCCTTCTATGAGGGTGACCTCGCGGAGCACATCGACGCGCACGCCCGTGCAACGGGGGGCCTGCTGCGTGGGGAGGACCTGGCGGCCCACCAGTCGGAGTGGGTGGAGCCGATCCGCACGGCCTTCCAGGGGCACGACGTCTGGGAGATTCCGCCCAACGGCCAGGGCATCGCCGCACTGATCGCCCTGAACGTCCTGAACGATCTGGACCTGCCCGACCGCCGCGACGATCCCCAGGGGCTGCACCTCCAGATCGAGGCGATGAAGCGCGGCTTTACTGACGCGCATAGGTATGTCGGTGATCCGCGCCACGTCCCCGTCGACGTGGACCGCCTTCTCTCCGCTGAGAACGCCGCCGCGCACCGTGCCCTCCTGGGCGAGACGGCCCACGACCCCGCCACCCGCGCGCCCAGCACCGGCGGCACGGTGTACCTCTGCACCGCCGACGATCAGGGCCAGATGGTGAGCCTGATCCAGAGCAACTACATGGGGTTTGGGAGCGGGGTGGTCGTCCCCGGCACCGGCATCGCCCTGCACAACCGGGGGCACAACTTCCACCTCGACCCGGCGCATCCCAATGCCCTGGCGCCCGGCAAGCGGCCCTACCACACCATCATCCCCGGCTTCCTATCCCGTGCGGATGGCACCCCCGTCGGTCCCTTCGGTGTGATGGGCGGGTTCATGCAGCCGCAGGGCCACGTGCAAGTGGTGCTGAACACCGTTCGCTACGGCATGAATCCGCAACAGGCCCTCGATGCTCCCCGTTGGCAGTGGCTCCAGGGCAAGGCGGTGGAGGTCGAATACGCCCTGGGGGCTGACCTGGCGCGGGCACTGGCGGCACGTGGACACGACGTCCGGGTACAACTGGAGCCCGGTTCCTTCGGCCGGGGACAGATTATCTGGCGCAACCCTGAGACGGGAGTGCTCGAGGGCGGCACCGAGAGCCGGACCGACGGGCATATCGCGGTCTGGTAGGTGGGGAGTGAGTGGGGAGAGTCCACGGATCACTCCCCACGGACCCCCCACGGCGCGCCGGTGTCCCCCACATACGCCTCGCTCAGCGTCCAGAGCCTCTGCGCCGCTCCGTCGTCCAGCGCGTGCGGGGCGGGCCTGATCTCGCGTCCCGTGTTGAAGTAATGCCCGCTGACCTTCAGGGCCGGATCGCTGGCCAGGAGGATGCTCGTCTTCGCACCCGCCTCGGGCGTGGTCCCGAAGCGTTCAAACAGCCGCCACAGCAGGCTGACGGCTCCGCCGTTGTTGTGCCCGAAGCCGGAGCGGACGAGGCCGGGGTGGACGCTGTTGCTTTTCACGCCCGGTTCACGCCGCGCGAGTTCACGTGTGAACAGGATGTTCGCCAGCTTGCTCTGGTTGTAGGCCGCCCACCCCCCGTAGCCGTGCCGGAACTCGGGGTCGTCAAAGCGAATCCGCCCGAAGCGGTGTGCCGCCGAGGCCACCGTCACCACCCGCGCGTCTTCCGATTGCCGCAGCAGCGGCAGCAGTTCTCCCGTTAGCAGGAAGGGCGCGAGGTGGTTGAGCGCCCAAGTCAGCTCGATCCCCTCGCGCGTTTCCTGCCGCCTGCTGTAAAACGCGCCCGCGTTGTTCACCAGCACGTCCAGCCTTCCGACCCGCTCGCGGAACTCGGCGGCGGCCCGGCGCACCTGCGCGAGTTCGGACAGATCGGCGATGAGGGTGTCCGCTGCCCCGATCTCCGCCGCGACCCGCGCCGTCTTCCCGGGATTGCGACCCACGATCACCACCCGCGCGCCCACCCGCGCCAGTCCCCGCGCCGTCACCCACCCGATGCCGTTCGTCGCCCCGGTCACCAGCACCGTCTTGCCCCTCATGCTCTGTGTCATTCCGCCAGCATAGGGACGGTCCCGGCCCAAAAGGCAAGGCCGACCCCCGGCGGAATCGGCCTCCCGGCGCGCGGACTTCACCCGGCCCGCATCTTGAATTGCGCTGATGCCCAGAGTGTACGCCCGGCCCTGTCACAGGACTATGACCCCGGCGTAAAGGCAGTGTCACCGGAATTGAGGGTGACACACGACTCCCCTCATGAGGCGCCGCGCTCCGGCTCTTGCCCGGCGCAGAAGTCCTCGTGGCTCGCGTACAGGAGGGTGGAAGGCCAGGGCGGACGCTCTGCCTGTCCGTATCTCGCGTACAGCCACGTCAGAGGCACGCGCACCCAGGGGGCTTCGAGTTCAGGTGCGGAGGCCAGAAAGTCGTCGTAGCCCACACGACGCGCGAGAAACTGAACCTGAACGCCGTGTAGAACGTGCCCCTGGCTGACCTCCCCACACAGCTCCTCCTTGAATAGCTCTGCCTGCTCTGCTGTCAGAGGCTCCCAGGGAGGATCAAGTCGTGCCAGCCGTGCCCAGTCCCCCTCGGAAAGCTCCGCCCGCCTCAGATCACCTCACGGAAGGCCACGCTCTGGCTGCGGCTCTGGAGTTCCTGGCGCAGGTATTGCAGCCGGGGATGCTCCAACCTCGGGTCATGGCTCAGGATGTGCTTGGCGAGCGCGCGCGCCTGCTCGATGACCTCCACGTCGCTGGCGAGGTCGCCCAACCGCAGGTCGGGAATCCCGCTCTGCCGCGTTCCGCGTAGCTCGCCCGGGCCGCGCAGCTTCAGGTCCGCCTCCGCGATCACGAAGCCGTCGGTGCTGCCCTCGATGATCTTGAGGCGCTGGCGGGTCTTCTTGCTGTGTTCCCCGGCGATCAGCACACAGTAGCTCTGCGCGCTGCCGCGCCCTACCCGCCCCCGGAGCTGATGCAGTTGCGAGAGGCCGAAGCGTTCCGCGTTCTCGATCACCATCACGCTGGCGTTGGGCACGTCCACGCCCACCTCGATCACGGTGGTACTCACCAGCACGTCGAACTCCCGCCCGCGGAAGCGGTCCATCACGAAGTCCTTTTCGGCCGCCGTCATCTTGCCGTGCAGCAGCTCGATGCGCGCTTCGGGCAGGATCACCCGCAGGTCGTCCGCCAGTTGCGTGGCGGCCAGCAGCTCCAGATTCTCGTTCTCCTCGATCAGCGCCGTCACCACGTACGCCTGCCGTCCCTCCCGGATTTGCTTCATCACGAAGCCGTAGGCCTGCTGGCGGTGCGTGTCCTGAATCAGCTTCGTCTCGACCGGCGTGCGCCCCGGCGGCAGCTCGTCGATCACGCTGAGTTCCAGGTCGCCGTATGCGGTCAGCGCCAGGCTGCGCGGAATCGGCGTGGCCGACATCACCAGCACGTCCGGGCGGCCCGAGAGCAATTTGCGCCGCTGCATCACGCCGAAGCGGTGTTCCTCGTCCACCACGGCCAGGCCCAGATTGTCGAAGCGCACGTTCTCCTGAATCAGCGCCTGGGTGCCCACGACCACGTCCACGTCGCCTTCCGCGATGCGCGTCTGCATCTCCAGCTTGGCCTTCGGCGTCATCGCGCCGATCAGGAGGCCCACCCGCACGTCGAGCTTGCCCAGGTACCCCACCAGATTCGCGTAGTGCTGCCGCGCCAGAATCTCGGTCGGGGCCATCAGCGCGCCCTGGTAGCCGTCCCGCACGGCCAGGTACAGCGCGCAGGCCGCCACCGCCGTCTTGCCGCTGCCCACGTCGCCCTGCACCAGCCGCGCCATCTGCCTCTCCGAGCGCATGTCGTCGGTGATCTCCAGCAGCACCCGCCGCTGCGCCCCCGTGAACTGGAAGGGGAGGGCGGCCTCGAAGCGGCTGATGTCGTCCCCGGTCGCCTGAAAGCGTTTCCCCAGCAGCACGGCGTCCTCGCCTTGCAGCAGCACGCGCAACTCCAGAAAGAGGTACTCGTCGAAGCGCAGCCGGTGCATGGCCCGCTCCAGTTGCGCCTCGTCACGCGGGAAGTGCATCCCCCACAGCGCGTCCGCCAGGTCGGTCAGGCCGCGTTCGCGCCGCCAGTGGGCGGGCAGGTAATCGTCGAGGGGCACCGCCTGGAGCGCCCGGAAGGCCGCCCGCCGCAAGAACTCCTGCGAGATGCCGTCCTTGCTGTCGTACACCCCGACGATCCGCCCGGTGCTGAGGCTGCCCTGCGCGTCCTCCACCGTCTCCAGATGCTCCACGCCGAGCTGCACGCTTCTTCCGAACTTCTTCACCCGGCCCGTCAACACCAGCCGCGCGCCTTCCCGCAGTTGCCGCTCCACCCACGGCTGGTTGAACCACGACGCCCTGACCCGCCCGCCCGAGGGCGTTTCCAGCGTCACGTCCAGAATCAGCATGTTCGGCTTCGGCTTGCGGCGCGTCTTGGCGACCACCGTGCCCTCCACCGTGACCTTCTGCCCTTCCTCCACTTCGGAGAGGTCGGGGAGGGCGCGGCGGTCCTCGTGGCGGTGCGGGTAGGCGTGCAGCACGTCGCGCAGGGTGTGCAGGCCCAGGGACTGGAGCTTGCGCGCGCCCCCCGGTCCGGTGTCCAGCCGCGTGACCTCGGCCTCGGGGGGCAGCCGCTCGCCGGGGGCGGCGGTCGGGACGGCCTGGCGGGTGGTCCTGGGAGGCTCTGCCTTCCGCTCCGACCCGTCCAGCAAGGCCAGCGCCTGTTGCAGCGCCTCCGCCCGGCCCGCCGCGTCCAGCCCCGCGTACCCCCGCAGCGCCTCCCGCACGCCCGGAAAGGGGTTCGCCAGCGGCGACGCCAGCAGCCGCTCCACGCCGCCCGCCACCACCCGGTCCGCGCAGCCCGCCGCGAGTTCCGCCGCCAGCGGACGGCGCAATTTCTCCCGCAATTCCGCGACCGTCGCCATACCGGGGAGCAGGCTAACAGACGCGCGCGGGCGCCTTGGTGTCCTGCGCCGCTGCCCATGAAGGTGCTCCGCCTCACCTTCCGGCTACACTGCCCCCCATGAAGTGGCTCAACGTCCTCCTGATCTTCCTGCCCATCGCGGTCTTTCTGGAAGTCACGCACGGCAGCCCCACGCTGATCTTCCTCAGCGCGGCCCTGGCGATCCTGCCGCTGGCGGGCATCATGGGCCAGGCGACCGAGCAGCTCGCGGTGCGGGCGGGCAGCACGGTGGGCGGGCTGCTGAACGCCACCTTCGGGAACGCCACCGAGCTGATCATCGCCTTTTTCGCCCTCCAGGCGGGCAAGCTGGAGGTGGTCAAGGCCAGCATCATCGGCTCGATGCTGGGCAACCTGCTGCTGGTGATGGGCCTGGCCGTGTTCCTAGGCGGCCTGAAGTACAAGGAGCAACGCTTCAACCTGAAGTCCGCCACGACCGTCGCCAGCCTGCTGGCCATCAGCGTGATCGCCCTGATGATCCCCACCATCTTCGACCTCGCGGCGCGCGGCATCACGCCCGGACGGATCGAGGCCCTGGACGTGAACCTCAGCGACGCGACGGCCGTCGTCCTGATCCTGGTCTACCTCGCCTACATCTACTTCACGCTGGTCAGCCACCGCGACATCCTCTCCACCGCCGACGACCCGGACGCCCACGACGAGCACGAAGGTCCCCTCTGGAGCGTGCCCTACGCCGTCGGCGTGCTGGCCGCCGCCACCATCGCCGTCGCGTTCATGTCCGAGTTCCTGGTGGGGACGCTCGACGCCGCCACCGCCGCCCTGGGCCTCACCGAGTTCTTCGTGGGCCTGATCCTGATCCCGATCATCGGCAACGCCGCCGAACACGCCGCCGCCGTGCTGTTCGCCCTGCGCAACAAGATGGACCTCTCGATGACCATCAGCCTCGGCTCCACCGTGCAGGTCGCCCTGCTGGTCGCGCCGCTGCTGGTGCTGGCGGGCCTGCTGGTCGGGCAGCCGATGAACCTGGTCGTGACGCCGCTGGAACTTGCCGCTATCGGGGCCGCCGTGGTGATCGCGGGCAGCGTGGTGCGCGACGGCGAGACGAACTGGCTGGAGGGCCTGCTGCTGCTGGCCGTGTACGTGATCCTGGCCCTGGCGGTCTTCTTCTACCCGCTGCCGTGATCCGGCGCATTCAGGCCAGTCCGAGCTGCCCCCGCACCCACGCCCGGATGGCCGGATCGCTGAGAAAGCCGGTGTGCGTGAAGTGCTGAATCTGCGGGGTGGGCACCCAGGTGACCGTCTGGAACCTTCCCCGGAAGCTGTCCGCCGTCAGGTACCGTTGCATCCCCAGGAGGGGCGTGCCCCGCTGGTCTTCCAGCGCGTTGCTGATCAAATACAGCACCGTCCGGGGATACAGACCCGCGATCAGCGGGGAAATCTGCCCCACCTCGGTGCGTTCCTCGGCGTCGGTCAGGCCCATCAGGGCGTAGCGCGCGTGCGGCAGCCGGGGCGTCTGCCGCGCGAAGGCCAGCGTGTTGGCCGGGGCCAGGTACACCACGCCTTCCACCCGGTCCCGCAGCGGCGTGAGGGTGGCGGCCGCCCGCTCCAGATGATCCAGCAGGATGCCGCCCAGGCTGTGCCCCACCAGCGCGACCCGCAGCGGCGGCAACCCGTCCAGAAAGCCGAGCAGGGCCGTCCCCACCGCCCCGGGCCGCACGAGGGCCGCCATCCGGTCCTTCATCTGCTGCCACAGCGTGCGCGGCGGGGGAAACACCGTGCGGATGACCTGCTCGACGAGGTAGGCCTCCAGCGCATTCGGGTCGGCCGCTGCTGCTGCCGTGGTCGCCAGAGCCGCCCGCAACTCCTGCACGCTGAGGCTGACCTGGTCCCTGTCCGCGCCTTGCAGCAGCGGGGCCACGGCGGGCTGCACGGCCTGCCAGGTGTGCTGCCCCAGCAGGACCGCGGTTTGCTGCGCCGCGCTCTTCACGGCGCTTCTCAGGTCGGCCGGATGGGCCTGCCAGTGCTCGACCAGTGCCCGCACCTCGGCGGAGTCCCCCGCTGCCTCCGACCCGATCAGCCCCTGGAGGTCCGCCAGGAGGCGCTGCTCTCTTGCCTGCGCCTGGGCGTCCAGCGTGGGGGCCGTCACCGGGCCGCTCGCGTTCCCGCTGAAGGCCCCCAGCGGAAAGAAGGCGGCGGGATCGCTGCGGCGGTACAGCGCCAGGAGCTGACCGACCACCCGCACCAGCCCGCTGAAGAGGTGCGTGTTCGTCAGCCGGTCCAGGGCCTCTTCCAGCCCGGTCCGGGTGATGAAGGTGACGGTCCAGCCCGCCTCGTCCAGTTCCCGGACGTGTCCTGCAAAGGCCTCGCCGGACGTCTGCGAAACCAGGCCGCCGTGCGCGGCCAGCAGCACGCGCGGCGGCGGCGGTCCTGCCCGCGCGGCCTCCGCCAGGGCCGCCTGCCAGCCCGCGTACGCCCCCAGCGAGGCGGCATCCAGGTTCAGATCGTCGTCCAGCACCAGGCGCAGGTGTCTTTCCGGCGGTTCTTGTGGCATCGCTTCCCCCAGCGCATGACCAGCGGAACGAGTGAACGGGGGGCCCGGGACCAGACCTCGCCCCTGAGCTTATACGAACTTCAGGTGAGTCGGAGACGAACCCGAGCGGAGCGAGAAAATACCGGCTTGCGGCGATGGAAAACCTTATGGTGGCCTGTCCGTATGTTCTGGAATCAGAGCAAGTTGGTATTACAGGGTCAGGGCCAGCCTCACCGCTTCCACCAGTCCGCCTTCATCCACGTGCCCGACGTGGTAGCGGGCGGCGGCGTGGGCTTCGGCGTCCGCATTGCCCATCGCGACCGGATAACCGACCTCGCGCATGGCGGTCACGTCGTTGTGCCCGTCCCCGACCATCATCACCCGCCCCAGCGGCACGCCGTACTCGGCGGCAACCTGCCGGACGGCGCTGCCCTTGCCGACCCCCGCGCGCGTCACGCTGATGAACAGCACGTCCGGCATCACCGGGCTGCCCGCCGGGTGCAGGTCCAGGCCCGGGTGCGGTTCGGCCTGCACCGCCGGGGCCTCGGCGTGGGGCACCACCCACTGCGCCCGCACGCGCGTGCCGGTCAGTGTCTCCGGGTCGCGCGGGACGTAAGGCACCCCCAGCAACTCCGCGTGCCGCCGCGCCAGGTCGCCCGGCTGCGTGACGCCGTACTCGTTGTCGGTGTAGACCTCCAGCAGCCGCCCCGTCTCGTGGGCGCGGGTCAGCAGCAGCGCCAGGCCCGCCTGCGGCAGCGGTTCGGACAGGCTCGCGCCGCTGCCCACGTTCACCACCGACGCGCCGTTCTGAAAGACGTGCCAGCCGTCCGGGTCCAGCCGCCGCGCGTAGGCCAGCGCGTTCCCGAAGGCGGGCCGCCCGCTGCACAGCGCGATCCGCACGCCGCGCGCCCGCGCGTCCGCCAGCGCCGCCCACACGTCCTCCCGCACCACGTTCCCGGTACCGACCAGCGTTCCGTCCACATCCACACACATCAGGCCGAGCATCCGGGCAGTGTACGCCGCGCTCAGTCCGCCGCGTTCACGAACACCCCCCCCTGCAACACCGGCACGCCGCCACTCACGTTCAGCTCCGCCGCCAGCGTCACGTCCTCCGCGAAGCCCCGGTCCACCAGTTCGGCCCCCGAGGCGCAGGTTCTCAGCATCTCCGGCAACCGCTCCCACAGCGCCAGGAAGGCGGTCCGCGCGCCCTGGGCCTCCGGGGAAGGGGAGAGGCCCGCTGAGCGGCACAGCGCGTCCACCACGGCCCCCGCCCCCAGAGCGTCCTCCAGCGCGGGCCGCAACGACCCGTCCGGCCAGCGTTCCCCCGCCGGAACCACCAGCACCCGCCGGAAGCGTCCGCGCAAAAAGGCGCCCACCGCCCCCGCATTTCGCAGGCACGCCGCGAACACCGCCGCCCCGCTGCCTTCCTGTGCCCACGCGCAGAGCGTGGCCCCGTTGGGCGAGGGCAGCACCAGCCGCGTCCCCGGGGGCAGTTTCAGCAGCGAGGCGGGCGAGAGCGAAGGTCCACCCGCCGCCCGCTCTCCCGCCAGCAGCGCCCCGTGTTCAGCGGCAAACGTCGCCGCCCGCCTCTCCCGCCAGCGGTAGGGCAACACCGCTGCCCCGCGCGACACCCCCACGTCCACGCAGGTCGAAAAGGACAGCACGTCCACGATCACCACCGCTTCGGCCTGCGGGGCGAGGTGCCGCACGCCCGCCTCGCCCCACTCCAGCCGAACATCGAACCCGTGTTGTTCCCAGAACGCCGCCTCACGAGCCATGGGGCCACGCTACCAGCTCACGTTGAGGCCCACGCTCCCGCCCACCCGGCCCTCCCTGGGATTCACGTTCACACCGACACTCATGCTCCAGCGCGGGTCGAGCGGCGACTGCGGATTGCCCGACACGGCGTAGCTGAGGGACCCCTGATTGCTTCCCGGCGTGTAATAGAAGGACACGCTCTGGTTGAGGGCTTTGGCGGGGGCGACGATATACGGCACCGTCACCAGCACCTGCCCCGCGCGGTTGCTGACGGTGAGGGTGCCGTTGTGTGCCCCCAGCGCCACGCCGCTGACACTCTGGAGCGAGTAGGCGTTCAGGCGCACCACGCCATTCTCGCTGCCCAGCAAGACCAGACGCGGGTCGCTCGTTTTCAGCACGACTTCGGTGTTTACTTCACTGAACAGCGTGAAGTTCAGGTTGCCGGTCGTGTAACCCGTTTGCAGCCGCGTTTCCAGCCTCTCGGGTTGTACCAGAACGTGCCGGGCGACTTCCAGCGGCGCCGCCTGGGTGCTGCTCGGCGTGAGGGTGATGCCGGGGGCCGCGAACTGCGCGCCCGCCTGACCCGCGAGCGCCAGAAGAAGGCAAACCGTCCGTCTCATCAAGGCTCCTGCAAAACAGGACGAGCCGGAGCGCCCGTCCTGCCTCAAGGGAAAGGAAAAGTCAGTTGCCGCCGGTGCCGAAGGTCAGGTCACCTGGTGCGGCGTCGTCCGCCGTCGCGGTGATGGTGAACGTCACGGAGACGTTGCCGGTGTAGACCGGGTCGCCCGCCTGGGCCGCGGCGAAGGTGAAGGTATAGCTCAGCGTCCCGCTGCTGCCGCCCGCGATGGCCACGTTGCTGGCATTCACCGGCGCGATGGTCAGCTTGCTGGAAAACGCCCCGCCGCTGGGGGTGCCCGCCGCGCCGCTGACCTTGATGTTCCGGCTGGTGGGATTGCTGACGGGCACGCTGACCGTAAAGCTGGCCCCCGGCCGCACCTGGGCCGCCGGAATGGTCAGGGTCGTCTGGGCGATGGTGAACTTGACCGCGTCGCTGGCTGTTCCGCTGGCCGTCAGGGTCATCGTCGCGTTGTTGTGGTCGGTGGACGTGCTGTCTGCGGCGAGCGCGCCGCCCGTCAACAGCGCCGCAACCAGAGCCAAAGCCTTGAAGTGATGCATCAGAATCTCCTCCCCGGAAAGGATTCTTCCGGTGAATCAAAGCTTTCCGCGCATTCAGTTGAATGGGTCGGGAAGCTGAACGAAAAGCCGGTCGCACCACTGGCTCCTCCTGTCCGAGGTGCCCGCATTACAGGACAGGATTCAGCGCCTCTCTTCGTCAGAGAGGATTCTCTTAACGAAGCACGCCCAAGATAATGCAAACTTCCTACAGAAGTCTTACTTACGTTTCCGCCGTCCAGTACCCTTCGCGGTTCAGCGCGGCGCGGCCCCCCACGCGCACCTCCTGCACCGTCTGCCCCGCGAGCGTCACCTCGACCTCCACCTCGCCAGGGGTGCCCAGCGCGTGGCCCTGGTACACCACGCCCCAGGCCCGCCCGCCCCGCACCGGCAGGCGGCCTTCACGCGCCAGCAGCGCGAGGAGCGCACCCGCCGCGCTGCCCGTGACCGGGTCCTCCGGAATCCCGACCGCGGGCGCGAAGTCCCGCGCGGCAAAGCGGCTCACGCCCATTGGGGCGTAGGTGTACACGCTGGTCACCTCCAGCGCGTCGGAGAGCGCGTGAATCCGCCGCAGGTCCGGTTCCAGCCCGTCGAGAATCACGCCGTCGAGCAGCGGCACAAAGACGCTCCAGAGGCCCGTGCTGGCCGATGCCAGCGGCAGCCCCCGGTGAATCATGCGCTCGTCGAGGCCCAGCGCCTCCGCGAGTTCGGCCCGCAGGGCGCGCGGCACCGGGCGCGACTCCAGGCGCCGCTGCGCCATCCACACCCGCGTGGGCACGCCCGCTTCCGCCTCCAGCATCAGGGGAATGCGCCCCACCAGCGTTTCCAGCACCAGCGGGCCGCCTCCCCAGTGCCCACTCTGGGCCAGCCTCAGCCCGAGGGCGACCGTGGCGTGCCCGCAGAACTCGATCTCCTGCGTGGGCGTGAAGTACCGCACCCGCACCGCCTCCCTGCCCATCCGCGTGACGAAGACTGTCTCCGGCACGTCCAGAAACGCCGCGAGGGCCTGCATCTCCGCCTCGGACAGTTCCCCGGCCTCCAGCACCACGCCCGCCCGGTTGCCCTGTCCCGGCGTATCGGTGAACGCGCTCACCTCGCAATACGCGATCATGGCGGCACTGTAGCGCACTCCTCAGAGCGCGAGAAACAAAAATTTCACGAATCGGATCTATCGTGAAAACATTCACTTAATTATTCCCCTGGGGAAGGGGAGGGCCGGGCGGAACACCCGGGGGGAAGGCCGCCTGTTCCGCCTTTTCCCCGAGCTGTTTCCAGGAGATCAGGGCCCCAGCCAGCCCACCGTGCGGCTTCAGCGCGTAGCCGGGGAGCATTCCGGCAAGGTTGAACTCCAGCCGCTCGTACAGCGCCGAGGCTCCACCATCGGCCGCGGTGGCAAGCACCAGGAGGGTGCGCCCCCGCTGCGCGGCCAGAGCCTCGGCCGCGGTGGCTGGGGCAGGTCATCATCTTGGCGATAAGGCGACGGCCGCGCCCGGATCGAGCGGATGCATGAAGCTGACCGAGCCCGCGTTCGCGACCGTCTCGATCAGCAGTTCGCTCAGCCGCTCAGGGCTCTGATTTCGATGCTGGCGTCGCCTTTACCTCTGGTGTGCTCAGGGCACCATGCGGGTCAGCATGCGCGGGAAGGGGATGGCCTCGCGGATGTGGTCGATCCCGGTGATCCACGCCACCGCCCGCTCCAGCCCCATGCCGAAGCCCGCGTGCGGCACGCTCCCGAACCGCCGCAGGTCGAGGTACCACTCGAAGGCCTCCCTGGGCAGCCCCTCGCGCTCGATCCGCGCCCTGAGCAGCTCGTAGTCGTGGATACGCTCCGAACCGCCGATGATCTCACCGTAGCCTTCCGGGGCGATCATGTCGTCGCAGAGGGCCAGCCGGGGGTCTGCGGGGTCGGGCTGCATGTAGAACGCCTTGATCGCCGCCGGGTACTTCTCGACGATCACCGGGCGGTCGAAGTGGTAGCCCAGGATCGTCTCGTGCGGCGCGCCCAGGTCGTCCCCCCACTCGACCGGCTGCACGTCCGCCTGCACGTTCGGCGGCAGGTCGCCTTCCTCGATGTGCTTCCGGATGATCTCCAGCGCCTCGGTGTAGGTGATGCGCGGATAGTTTCCCTCGGCGGCTGGCCGCAGCTTCGCCAGGTCGCGGCCCAGCACCTCCAGCTCGGTCCCGCATTCCTCCAGCGCCCGGCGGACCAGGAAGCTCACGAACCGTTCCTGCAAAGCCATGTTCTCGGCGTGGGTGCTCGGCGCGACCTCCGGCTCGACCATCCAGAACTCCAGCAGGTGCCGCCGCGTCTTGCTCTTCTCGGCGCGGAAGGTCGGCCCGAAGGTGTACACCTTGCCGAAGGCCAGCGCCCCCGCCTCGGCGTGAAGCTGCCCGGTCTGCGAGAGGTACGCCTTGTCCTCTCCGAAGAGGTCGATCTCGAACAGCTCGGTCGTCCCCTCGGCGGCGTTCGGCGTGAAGAAGGGCGCGTCGAAGCGGATAAAGCCCTCCTGATAAAAGAAGTCCACAATGGCGCGCTCCACGCAGTCACGCACGCGCAGGATCGCCCAGGGCCGCCGGTGCCGCAGCCACACGTGGCGGTGATCCAGCAGGAACTCAATCCCGTGTTCCTTCGGCGTGATGGGATACTCGTCCTGGTTCTCCGCGAACGGCACCAGCTCGCGCACCGCGAGTTCCACCCCGCCCGGCGCGCGCTCGTCCGAGCGGACCTCGCCCGTGACCCGGACCGCCTGCTCCTGCGAGAGCCGCCGCGCCGCCTCGAAGGCCGCCTCTGGCACGTCGCCCTTGAAGACCGTCGCCTGCACGTAGCCGCTGCCGTCACGCAGTTTCAGAAACTGGATTTTGCCCTTGCCGCTCTTGTCGGTCAGCCAGGCGTTCACGCTGACCGTCTCGCCCACATGGGCTTTCAAATCACGAATGGAAGTGCTGGTTGCCGTCACGTGCGGAATTATAGGCGGACCGGAGAAGCCTTCAGCCCGCCTGATGAGAGAACCAAAATTTCACATACAGATTTATCGTGAAACTATTCACTTTCAAGTCAAATACCCCCACTCCGTCCGGGTGGGGGAGAACGGATCAGCCCTCACTTCAGGGCATCATTCATGGCCACCACATCGGCCACCTTCAGGCTCGCGCCGCCGACGAGGGCACCATTCACGTTCGGCTGGGCACAGATCGAGGCGATGTTGTCCGGCTTCACGCTGCCGCCGTACAGGATGCGGAAACTCTGGGCGCCTGCGGTGTACAGCCCGGCCAGCGCCCCGCGAATCGCGGCGGCCATCTCCTCGGCGTCCTTGGCGGTGGCGGTTCTGCCGGTGCCGATGGCCCAGACGGGTTCGTAGGCGACGATCAGGTTCTCACCCACACCTTCGGTGCTGCCGCGCAGTTGGTCGAGCGTGAAATTGACCTGCTCCCCGCGCTCGCGCACGTCCAGGCTCTCGCCCACACACACGATGGGAACGAGGCCGAAAGCCTGCGCCTGCCGCGCCTTGGCCGCCACCACCGCGTCGGTTTCAGCGTGGTACTCGCGGCGCTCGCTGTGGCCCACGATGACACAGGTCGCGCCCACGTCCCGCAGCATCTCGGCGCTGATCTCGCCGGTATACGCCCCCGCCTCATGGCGCGAAACATCCTGCCCGCCCAGCGCCACGCCTGCGGGCAGCTCCCCCGCCAGCACCGGCAGGTCAATCGCCGGGGCCAGCACCGCGAGTTCGGCGCCCCCCGGCGTCAGGGCCGCAGCGAGGTCGGCAGCCCAGGCACGGGCTTCTGAGGGCGTTTTGTTCATTTTCCAGTTGAGGGCGAGCAGGGGTCTGGGTCTGGTCATGGTTCTCCTTGGAGGCGTTAGGGATGAGGGGTTAGGAATAAACCCTAAAACCTCATCCCTAACGCCTTATCACTTCATCGCTTCCACGCCCGGGAGCTGCTGGCCTTCCAGCAGTTCCAGGCTGGCGCCGCCGCCGGTGCTGATATGGCTCACCCTGCCCGCCTGGCCGCTCTTGTTGATCGCGCTGACGGAATCGCCGCCGCCGACAACGGTGTAGGCCTGGTCACCCAGATCCGCGACCGCCTGCGCCACGGCGTTCGTCCCCGCCGCGAAGGCCGGGAACTCGAACACGCCCATCGGGCCGTTCCAGAACACGGTGCGCGCCCCCTTGAGCGCGTCCGCGTAGGCTTTGCGCGTCTCGGGACCGATATCCAGGCCCATCCAGCCGTCGGGAATCTGGTCGGCGGGGACGACCTGCGTCTGGGCGTCGGGGGCGAACCTGTCCGCCGCGACCGCATCGGTCGGCAGCATCAGCTTGTCGCCGTACTGCTCAAGGAGCTGCCGGGCATAGGGCACCTGATCCTCTTCGACCAGGCTGTTGCCGATCTGCCCACCGCGCGCCTTGATAAAGGTAAACATCATCCCGCCGCCGATCAGCATCCGGTCCACCTTGGGGAGCAGGTTCTCGATCACCTTGATCTTGTCGCTGACCTTCGCCCCGCCGATGATGACGATGTAGGGCCGCGCCGGGTTTTCGAGCAGCTTCGAGAGCGCGTCCACTTCGGTCTGAAGCAGCGTCCCCGCCGCGTGCGGCAGCAGCTCAGCCACGCCGCTCACCGACGAGTGCGCCCGGTGCGCGCTCCCGAAGGCGTCCAGCACGAAGGCGTCCCCCAGCCGCGCCAGCTTGCGGCTCAGTTCCGGGTCATTCTTCTCCTCGCCCGGCTCGAAGCGCACGTTCTCCAGCAGCGCGACCTTGCCGGGTTGGAGCGCCTCCACCGCGCGCAGCGTCTCCTCACTGGAAGGCAGCGAGCCGATGAACTTCACCGGACGCCCCAACGCCTTTTCCAGCACCGCCGCCACCGGCTTCAGGCTGTACTTCTCCTCCGGCCCGTTTTTCGGGCGGCCCAGGTGGCTCATCAGCACCAGCGCGGCGCCGCTGTCCAGCAGCTTTTGCAGCGTCGGCAGGCTGGCCGTCACCCGCGTCTCGTCCTGCACCACGCCGTCTTTGAGCGGCACGTTGTAGTCCACGCGCACCAGCACGCGCTTGCCGTTCACGTCCAGTTGGTCGAGGGTTTGCATGGTTTCTCCTTTGAGCCTTCAGCCATCAGCCGTCAGCGGTCAGCAACAGAAGCTGAGAGCTGACGGCTGACCGCTGAAAGCTTCCTTAGGCGCCCTTTTGCTGCACCAGCTCCACCAGATCGGCAATCCGGTTGCTGTAGCCCCACTCGTTGTCGTACCAACTGAAGAACTTCACCAGGTTGCCCATCGCCATCGTGAGGCCGCCGTCGATGATGGCGGAGTGCGGGTCGCCCACGATGTCCGCCAGCACGATGGGGTCTTCGGTGTACTTGATGATGTTCTTGTACTTGCCCTCGGCGGCCTCGCGGAAGACCGCGTTGACCTCGTCGGCGGTCACGTCGCGGCCCAGGATCACCACCACGTCGCTGATCGAGCCGACCGGGGTGGGCACGCGCAGCGAGGTGCCGTCGAACTTGCCCTTCAGCTTGGGGTACACCTGCGTCACGGCCTTGGCCGCCCCCGTGCTGGTGGGGATGATGTTGATGGCGGCGGCGCGGGCGCGGCGCAGGTCCTTGTGCGGCAGGTCCAGCACGCGCTGGTCATTGGTGTAGGAGTGGACGGTGGTCATGATGGCCTTTTCGATCCCGAAGGCCTCGTCCAGCACCTTCATCGGCGCGCCCAGGCTGTTGGTGGTGCAGCTCGCGTTGCTGATGATGTGGTGCTTGGCGGGGTCGTACTCTTCCTCGTTCACGCCCAGCACCACGCTGAGGTCGTCACCCTTGGCAGGCGCCGTGATGATCACCTTCTTGGCGCCGCCCTGGAGGTGCTTGCTGGCCCCCTCGCGGTCGGTGAAGATGCCGGTAGATTCCACCACCAGGTCCACGCCCAGGTCACCCCACGGGAGGTTGGCGGGGTCACGCTCGGCCAGCACGCGGATGGGCTTCCCGTTCACGATCAGGTTGTTAGCGTCGTACTCCACGGTGCCCGGAAAGCGCCCGGCGGTGGAGTCGTACTTGAGCAGGGTCGCCAGCGTGTGGGTGTCGGTCAGGTCGTTGATCGCCTCGATGTCCACGCCACGCTCGATCAGGTTGCGAAACACCAGACGCCCGATGCGGCCAAAGCCGTTGATGCCTACTTTCATACTGCCTCCTCGTCAAACACGGTTGGGAACTGTGGGGCAGGCCCGCGCACCCCACCCACAAGCGAGTGTAACCCAAGAGTCCTTGTGCCCCTGTCCCGGTCTTCTTGAACTTGTGAGAACTGTGGACCGCGTGCCATGTGTCCCGTCCCGCCGTACAGGTGTAAAGAGCCTCACAGCGCCGCCCTAACGCGCTGCCTGGAGAGGCCGGTTGGACGGAACAGCGTTCACGCCACCTCGCCCGGCCTGCCCTGCCCAGACGCCCACCCGCCAGGCGGCCAGGGCGGGCGGCATACTGGGGCCGATATGGCGTACTCGCTTCTCGTGATGAAATTCGGCGGCACCAACATGCAGGATGCCCAGGCCATCCGCCACAGCGCCACGCTCGCGGCGCGCAGCATCCGCGAGGGCGTGAAGGTGGTCGTGGTGGTGTCCGCGATGGCGGGCGTGACCAACCAACTGCTGCGCCTGGCCGACGCCGCCCAGAGCGGTGATATCGCGGCGGCCAACGACGAGATCGCGGCCATGCGGACCCGCCACTTCACGGCCGCGCAGGAACTCGGCGCCGCCCCCGACTCCGAGACGGTGCGCGAGATCCGCGAGCTGCACGAGACGCTGCGCCAGGCGGTCTACGGCGTGTACCTGCTGCGCGAACTCACCCCGCGCTCGCGCGACCTGATCGTGGCCTTCGGGGAGCGCCTCAGCGCGCCGCTGATGCAAGTCGCGCTGGAGGGGCAGGGCCTGCGCGCCCATCACCTCACCGGCGGGCAGGCGGGCATCATGACCGACGCGCACTTCGGCAACGCGCGGCCCCTCCCCGGCACCTACGAGCGCATCAGCGACCGCCTGGGCGGCCTGCTGGGCGCGGGCGTCACGCCGGTCGTGGCGGGCTTCATGGGCGAGACGGAAGAAGGGGCCATCACCACCCTGGGGCGCGGCGGCACCGACTTTTCCGCCACCATCATCGGCAAGGCGCTGGACGCCGACGAGGTCTGGGCCTGGAAGGACGTGGACGGCGTGATGAGCGCCGATCCCCGCGTGGTGGGGGACGCCCGCAACATCGAGGTCCTCAGCTACGGCGAGGTGATGGAACTGGCGTACTTCGGCGCCAAGGTGCTGCACCCGCTGGCCGTTACCCCCCTCCAGGAAAGCGGCATTCCCCTGCGCGTGAAGAGCGCCGCCGATCCCGACTTTCCCGGCACGCTGGTGCAGGAAGCCGCCCACAACGAGGTCGGGCATCCGGTCAAGGCCGTCACCGCCATCCGCCGCGTGAGCCTGATCAACGTGACCGGCGCGGGCGTGCTGGGCGTGCCCGAGGTCGTGGCGAGCCTCTTCGACGCCATCGCCCGCGAGAACATCACCCTGCTGATGGTGTCCCAGAGCAGTTCCATGAGCAACGTCTCGCTGGCCGTCCAGAGCGCCGACGCTGGCCGCACCCTCACCGCGCTGCGCCGCACCGTGACCGGCGAACTGAACATCGAGGAGCAGCCCGGCGCCGCGGTCCTCGCCATCGTCGGGGCCGGGATGCGCGGCCAGAAGGGCGTCGCCGCGCGGCTCTTCGGGGCCCTGGCCGCCGACGACGTGAACATCCTGATGATCAGCCAGGGGTCCAGCGAGCTGAACATCAGCGTGGCCATCGAGGACGCCCAGGTCGAGGGCGCCACCCGCGCCGTCCACGCCGCCTTCGGCCTGGGCGAGCCGGTGAGTGCCGCCGACTGAACCCGCGCGGCCGCCGGTCCCGGGTCAGATGTGAACTTATTAAGGTTTCCTGAAGGCCATCCTGTTGAGAAAGGCGAAAAATGGAAGCGAGCCCATAAACAACCCTTGAAGCTCGGGCGGCCAGAAGGAGCGCGACATGGATTATTCGCCGGAGACTCCCACCCTCACGTCGCAAATTCCGGCCGCGCAGGCTGCGCCAAGCTATAGCCGGGCAGGCTGGATGCTCTTTGACGAGCGCCGTCTGGTTCGGGGACTCACCCTGATGACGACCTTTGTGGTGGTGGTGGGCCTGCTGAGTTCACTGAGCATGTTCTACATGCCGCACGTCTTCGGGCGGGACTTCGTCGCGCACTTGATGGACCTCAACGGTGAAACCAACTTCTCCGCGACGTACAACACCTTCCTGCTGTTGGTGCCGACCATCATCATGGCCCTGATCGCGCGGGCCAAGCACGCGGTGGGTGCGCCCCACGCCCAGAGCTGGCGAACCCTGAGCTGGATCTTCGCCTACCTCACGCTGGACGAAGCGGCGGCCCTCCACGAGCGGCTGGTCAGCCCGGTCCACCGCCTGCTCCACACGGACGGCTTCCTGCACTACGCCTGGGTGATCCCCTACGGCATCGCCACCTTCCTGATCCTGCTGGCCTTTTTGCGGTTCCTGCGCGACCTCCCGGCCCGCACCCGCAACCAGATCATCCTGGCGGGCGTGATGTACGTGGGCGGGGCGCTGGGCATGGAACTGTTTCAGGGGAAGACGGACACCGTGATGGGCGACCACAACGTCCTGACCGAGGTGCTGATCTTTATCGAGGAATCCCTGGAGATGTTCGGCCTGATCGTCCTGATCTCGGCCCTGCTGCACTATGTCCGCCAGTATATGCCGGGTGCGCGCGTTCAGGTCGGCCTGACCCCGGACGCGCCCGGGCCGCGCTAACCGCGCCACTGCGTACACTGTCCGGGTGTCCCGCCGCCTGCGCGCCGCCGTCCTGACCGCTGGCCTGCTGCTGACCGCCGCCTTCGTGATCAACACCACCGGTGCCCTGCGGCTCTTTTATCCGCGCGCCGCCGGAGCGGTGGCCGCCCTGCCCGCGGTCGCGCCCTACCACGCCGGGGAGCGGGTCCTGATCGTCGCGCCGCACCCCGACGACGAGACGCTGTGCTGCGCGGGCAGCGTCCTCCAGGCGCAGGCGGCGGGCGCCCAGGTGTGGGTGGTGTGGCTGACCAGCGGGGACGGTTTCGAGTTCGACGCGGTGCTGCTGGAGCACGCGCCCCGGCCCAGCAGCACGCAGTTCGCCGCCCTGGGCGCGCGGCGGACCAGGGAGGCGGCCCGCGCCATGCAGGTCCTGAACGTGCCGCCGGACCACCTGATCTTCCTGGGCTACCCCGACGGCGGCCTGCTGCACCTCTTTCTGGAGCATTACGCCCAGCCTTACACGTCCCGCTACACCCGCGCGGCCCACGTCCCCTACCCGCAGGCGCTCACGCCCGGCGCCCCCTACACCGGCCGGAGTGTTGAGCGCGACCTGGCGCGCGTCCTCGACCGCGTGAAGCCCGACCGGGTGCTGGCCCCCAGCGTGCAGGACGCGCACCCCGACCACCGCGCCGCGAGCTACTTCGTCACGCGCCTGCTGGCCGCGCGCGGGGAGGAGCGGCGCCTCCGCTTCTGGGTCGTGCATGGCGGCCTGGAATATCCGCTGCCCAAGGGACTTCACCCGCGCTTCCCGCTGCTGATCGCGCCGCGGGGACGGTCCCTCGCCTGGGAGCGCCTCGACCTCACCCCGGACCAGGAGGACGCCAAGCGGCGTGCCCTGCTGGAGCACCGCTCGCAGATGGACGTGCTGGGCCGCTTCCTGCTCGCGTTCGTGCGCGAAAACGAACTGCTGACGCCGCAGGTGGCCCCGGCCCGGCGGAAGCCCTGATACCGCTTCAGCCCGTCCTTTCTCCTGCTCGCTCTGCTGCGCCGCTCTACGAGTCCGCCCGGAGTTCCAGGTTTACCAGTCAACCTTTCCATTGGAGCCCGTATGAGGCCGACCGTCAGACCTCCCGCTCCTCCGCCCCCGGGGCCTGCCGCAGCCGCGGCCAGCGTTGCCCCAGGATCAGGTACAGGCCTGCCACCCAGGCAATCGACGCCGCGAAGCCCGCCAGCACGTCGGTCGGGTAATGCACGCCCAGGTAATTGCGGCTGGCACCCACCGCGAACGCCCAGGCGAAGCCCAGCACCGCCACCGGCCAGCGCGCCCGGGTATGCCAGAACACCAGCACCAGCGCGTACCCGAAGGCCATGTTGCTCATCGCGTGCCCGCTGGGAAACGAGAAGCCGCGCTCGGTCAGCACCGCCCCCAGGTCGGTGGGGCGCGGCCGCTGGAAGATCAGCTTGGCCAGCACGTTCAGCAGCGTCGCGCCCGCCACCGCCCACACCAGGAACCAGGCGTGCGCCCGCGCCCCCAGCCGCGCCAGCCAGAGCGCGGTGGCCGCCGTCACGAACGGCAGGACCCCCAGCCCCCCCAGCACCGCGAGCGCCCGCGCCGCCAGCGTCAGCCCCGGCGTGCGGTGCGCGGCGTACCAGGCCAGAACCGTGCGGTCCCACGCGAAGCCCCCCTCCCGGAACACGTCCTCGGTGAGGTCGGCGAGCAGCAGCAGCGGCACCAGCACACCCAGCAGCAGCAGGGCGAGTTGCGTCCAGTGCCGCGCGAGCAGGTCGGGAAGGTCACGGCGCATCCTCCCACTGTAGGCAGGTCCCGCCGGGCCGCCGAACGGAAAACGTTCAGAAATGCCTGCCGCCCCCTCCGCCATTCGGCGCAGCCTGCCTGCGCTAAGGCGCCGATGCCGCCGCCGGGCCACCTGGAGCACCATAGGGACAGCCGGGAAGCGAACGCGCCGAGCGGCGGAAAGGAAGCCAGATGCACCTCGACCTCTACCTTGACCGCGCCGAAGCCCTCCGCGCCGAGGCCCAGCACGCCCGCGAAGTCCGCGCCGCCCGCCCCCTGCGGCCCGCCCAGCCCCGCCTCGAAGCCTTCCTGAGCGCCCTGCACCTGCGCCCCCGCGTCCGCCCCGCATGACCCGCCACTCCTGCCCCGCAAGCCGCCCCCTCCACTGAAGAGGGGGCGGAACTTGTTAGGCCGGTGCGCTGTTGGCCGACCGCTGCGCCAGCCGTTCCGTCAGGTGGGCTTTCACGCTCTGCGCCGCCCGCAGGTTCATCCCCGGCACCGCCGCGATCTGCTCGACCGGCGCCGCCGCCAGGTCCTCCAGGCTGGTGAAATGCTCCAGCAGCGCGTCCTTGCGCTTCTGGCCGATGCCCGGCAGGTCATCGAACACGCTGCGGAGCATGTCCTGCCCGCGCAGCTTGCGGTGGTAGCTCACCGCGTAATGATGCACCTCGTCGCGCACGCCGATCAGCACGCGCAGTGCCGGGTGCGTGTGTGGCAGCAGCAGTTCGCGGTCCACGCCCACCTCGCTCCCCGACTCCAGCCACCACTGCGCCCCGTAGCGCCCCGGCAGGATGAGCCGCTCCTCCCGCTTGGCGAGGCCCACCACCGGCACCCGCACCCCGGCCTCCTTCAGTGCGTCCAACGCCGCATTCACCTGCCCGCGCCCGCCGTCGATCAGGAGCAGGTCCGGGAGCGGCAGCTTGTCGGCCAGCGTGCCGGTAAAGCGCCGCAGAATCGTCTGCTTCATCGCCGTGTAGTCGTCGGGGTGGTCGAGCCCCCTCACCTTGAAGCGGCGATGCTCACCCCGCCGCGCCCGGCCCCCCTCGAACACCACCATCCCCGAGACGATGTTGCTGCCGAACAGGTTGGAGTTGTCGTACCCCTCGATCCGCCAGGGCCGGTCGGGCAGCGCCAGCACCTCCCGCAGCGCGTCCAGGCCGGGGTGGTCCCCGCGCCGCTCCAGCAGCGCCAGTTCCGATTCCAGTCCGGTCACGGCGTTGCGCTGCGCCATCTCCACCAGATCGACCTTGTCCCCGCGCTTGGGCGTCCGCATCTCGACCCGGCGCCCGGCCTGCTCGGAGAGAAAGGCACTCCAGACCGGCGCGTCCTCGAACTCGGCGGGCAGCAGGATCAGCGGCGGGACGTGCGTCGCCTGGGTGTAGTAGTCCCGCACGAAGGCGCCCAGCACCTCGCCCACGTCGCCGCTGCCCTCTCCGCTGGCCTCCGCGTCGGTCAGGAAGCGCTTGTCGCGGCCCACCACCCGCCCGCCGCGCAGCCGGAACAACTGCACCATCGCGTACTCGCCCGCCTGCGCGACCCCCAGGAAATCCAGGTCCGTCTCCTCGCTCACGAAGGCGTGCTGCTCGGTGCCGAACAGCTTCTCGACCGCCTGCACCCGGTCCCGCACCCGGGCCGCCTGCTCGAAGTCCTGCGCCTTCGCGGCGGCTTTCATATCCTCCTTCAGCCGGGCGATCACCGGGGCGGCGCGGCCTTCCAGCAGCGCCTTCACGTCCTCCACCACCCGCGTGTAGTCCCCCGGGTCGGCCGCGCCGATACACGGCCCCAGACAGCGGCCCATGTGGTAGTTCAGGCAGGGCCGGGGTTTTTTCTGGAGGGGCAGCCCCGAATTCTTCCGCAGCGGGAACATCGTGTCGATCAGGTGCTTGACCCGCCGCACTGCCGAGGCGTCCGGGTAGGGGCCGTAATAACTCCCGCCGTCCTTCAGCACCCGCCGCGTGACCACCAGCATCGGGAAGTCCTCGTTCGTCAGCTTCAGGAAAGGGTAGTGCTTGTCGTCCTTGAGCAGCACGTTGTAGTGCGGCCGGTGCTGCTTGATCAGGTTCGCTTCGAGGATCAGCGCCTCGACCTCGTTGCGGGTGGTGATGAACTCCAGCGAGTCGGCCAGCGCCGTGAACTTGCCGCTCTTGCCGCCCGCCTTGAAGTGCTGCGCCACCCTTGAACGCAGATTGACCGCCTTGCCGATATAGATCGGCGTCCCGCCCTGGCGGAAGAGATACACGCCGGGCGAGGCAGGCAGCACGGGCAGGTCGTCGAAATGCACACCCCAGGATAGGCGAGCCGCACGCACCGCACCGGAAGAACGCTCACCGCGCTAGCCTGACCGCATGTCCCGCCTCTTCCTCGTCCGTCACGCCCGGACCGCCAGCAACGTCGCGCAGACCCTCGGCGCCGGTCATGACGATCCCCTCGACCCGCTGGGGGAGAGACAGGCCCGCGCCGTCGCCGCCCACTTCGCGGCCCTGGGCCTGTCCGCGCCGCGCATCTACGCCAGTCCCTACCGCCGCGCCCGGCAGACGGCGGAGGCCATCGCGTCCGCCCTCGGCATGCCCGTCACCACGCTCGACGGCGTGCAGGAGATTCACACCGGCACCTGGGCAGGCCGCCCCTACAGCCATCTGCACACCCACGTTCACGAGTGGCGGCATGAGGACGGCACGCCAGGTTTTCCCGGCGGTGAGAGCCTGCGTGCTGTGGCCCAGCGGTTTCAGACCGCCCTGGAGAGCGTTTTTGAGGGGGAGGGGACGCCCATTGTCGTCTCACATGGCGCAGCCCTGTCGGCGGTCCTGGCACTTCTCCTGCAAGTCCCTCCCGAGGAAGCCTGGCGGGAAGGGCGCTTCACGCATGGCAATGCGGCGGTGACCGAACTGCTGGCCGAGCAGGGCCAGTGGTACGCCCGGCGGGTGGCGGACACAGCGCACCTCGTCACCGTGTCAGAGCGGACAGAAACATGAGTCAGAACATCTATGACCAGCCGGAGTTCTTCGAGGGCTACAGCCGATTGCGCCGCTCCCTGCGGGGGCTGGAGGGTGCGCCGGAATGGGCGTCCCTGCGGGCGCTGCTGCCCCCTTTGGCTGGCCTCAGGGTGCTGGACCTGGGGTGCGGCTTCGGCTGGTTCTGCCGTTATGCCCGCCAACAGGGCGCACGCGAGGTCGTGGGACTGGACCTGTCCGAGAAGATGCTGGCCCGCGCCCGGGCGCTCACCTCCGACCGTGCCGTGACCTACCTCCGGGCCGACCTGGAGGACGTGCACTTGCCCGAGGCCGGGTTCGGGCTGGTCTACAGTTCGCTGGCCCTGCACTACATCGAACACCTCCCGGCCCTGCTGGGGCAGGTCCACCGCACCCTGCTTCCCGGCGGCCACTTCGTTTTCTCGGTGGAACACCCCATCTACACCGCCCCCAGGCAACCGCACTGGCTCACGGAAGCCGGGGGAGGGAAGACCTGGCCGGTGGATCAGTATCTGGTGGAAGGGCCGCGGATCACCGATTGGCTGGCGCCAGGGGTGGTCAAACAGCACCGCACCATCAGGACGTATCTGAAGCTGTTGCTGGAGCAGGGCTTCAGCCTTCGCCACCTGGAGGAGTGGGGACCAACGGAAGAGCAACTTGCCAACCTGCCGGAGTTGTTGGAGGAACGTGAGCGGCCCATGTTTCTGCTGCTCTCCGCTCAGCGTGTCTAGGGAACAAAAAAATCACGAGTAAGTTTATCGTGAATATTTTCACTTAATCCTATTCTTGCCTACCATTCTCCTCGCCCGCCCAGCACACCTCCACTCACCCAAACCACCAAGAACCAAAAGGGGAGAGCAACATCATTGCTTTTCGCAGCATTGCTCGACCTGTTCAGGCAATGGCGTTGCTCATCATTCCGGGGACGGTGCTACACTTCAGACCATGCTTGAGGACACGCCCACGCCCTTCCCGCAGCACATCCTCCTCACGCCCGGGCCGACGCCGATCCACCCGCGGGCGCAGCGGGCCCTGCTGCGCGAGATGCTCGGCCACATGGACCCGGAGGTGTTCGCGCTGAACCGGGAAATCCAGGCCGACCTGCGCGAGATGTACGGCACGGCCCCGGAGACGTTCACCGCGCTGCTCGCGGGCACCGGGAGCCTGGGGATGGAAGCGGGCTTCGCCAACCTGGTGGAACCCGGGGATGAGGTGCTGGTCTGCGTGAACGGGTCCTTCGGGGCGCGGATGGCCGAGATGGCCGCTCGCTACGGGGCGCGGGTGCGGCAGGTGACGGCGCCGCTCGGTGAGGCGATCAACCCGGCGGACGTGGCGGCCCAGCTCGGCCGCGCGTCACTGGTCGCGGTGGTCCACGGGGAGACGAGCACGGGTGTGCTGAACCCCCTCCCGGAAATCGCGGACGTGGTCCGGCAAAGCGGGGCGCTGCTGACCGTGGACGCCGTGACGACCGCCGGGATGGAGCCGTTCCAGATGCAGGCCTGGGGGATCGACTACGTGTACACCGGCGCGCAGAAGTGCCTCTCGGCCCCTCCCGGCCTCGCGCCGGTGGCGATCAGTGACCGCGCCCTGGCCCGCCACGCGGCGCGGCGCACCCCCACGCCCCTGTGGTACTGCGATTTCGGGGGTCTGCGCGACTACTGGGTGGACCAGAGTTACCACCACACCGTCCCGGTGAACCTGCACTACGCCTTCCACGCCGCCCTGCGCGCCGCCCTGGAGGAGGGGCTGAGCGCCCGGCAGGCCCGCGTCCAGAACGTCAGCCAGGCCATCCTCGCGGCCCTGGCCCCGCTGGGATTCACCCCCTATGTGACCGACCGGGCCGCCCGGCTGCCCACCGTCCTGGCCCTGCGCCTCCCTGCGGGCTTCGACGACGCGGCCATTCGGGGGGCGCTGCGCGCGCGGGAGATCAGCGTGACGGGCGGCCTGGGACCGACGGCGGGCCTGATCTGGCGGCTGGGCCTGATGGGGGAGGCGGCCCGTCCCGCGCCCTACCGCGCCCTGATGACCGCCCTGGAGGACCTGCTGGGGGAACGCGGCCTGGTGAGCCGCTTCGACGAGGCGCTGAACGCCGTTCCGGCCTGAAGGAAAGGGAACAGAGGGGCGCGGTCAAGACTGACTGCGCCCCTCTGTTCCCTTTGAATGTCCAGCCGAAACCGGCTTACCCCATCTTCCCGGTGCGGATCACGTCCGCGATCACCGGCGGCAGGTTCCAGGCCATGATGTCGAAGGCGGAGGAGGCATAGTCGTAGCTGACCTTGTGCAGCGTGACGCGGGGCTTGCGGCCCACGCAGTCCACCACGGCCACATCCGCGCCCGGCTCGTGGTTGAGGCTCAGGCCGACCGAACCGGGGTCCACGAAGGTCGTGTCGCCCACCGTCCGCACAAACGGCACGTGCGAGCCGCCGACCACGACCACCCGCGCGCCCAGCATCTCGGCCAGCTCCTCCAGCTCGCGCTCGGGGGCCATCAGGTCCAGGCGCTGGTCGGGCGCGTGGGGGCTCCCGTGAAAGAAGCGCACCCGGCCCACCGGCGTCATCAGGCGGCCTCCCGGTGGCAGCCGCCGCAGGAATTCGAGCTGGTCCGGCGAGAGCACCTTGCGCGTCCAGCCCAGCACCTGATCCGCGACGCCGTGGCGCTCCGCCCGCTCGCCCAGTTCCAGTGCCACGCGCATGTCGCTGGAGCCCAGGCCGGTCACCCAGCCCTCGCGCCGCACGAAGTCGATCACCGGGCCGGGCGAGGCGCCGTAGCCGACCAGGTCCCCCACCACGATCACCTGGTTCACGATCTGTTCTGCCAGAAAACGTTTCACCGTCGTCAGCGCTTGGATGTTGCCGTGCAGGTCACTGATAAAAGCCAGTCTCAAGGTGGGTCCATCCTAATGCACCGCCTGCCCCGCCAGCAGCCCACCCGCCCACCTCCCCCGTTGGGGTGAGCCGCTCCCCGGCCCGTATCATGGCGCGGTGCCCCCGGTCCCACCCTTCCTGATCGCCGCGCTGCTCGGCGTGCTCCTGGCGGCCTGTGGAGTGCCGCTCCCGTGGAGTTTTCTGTCCCCGGTGCCGCTGGCGTTCCTCCTGGCCTATGTCGCGAAGGCCGGAACGCCCCGGCAGGCCGCCGCCCGGATGTGGTGGGCGGGGAGCACCTACAGCGCCGTTCACCTGTGGTGGCTCACGGCCTTTCTGTCCAAGCTGTTTGGCACGCCGGTGCTGGGCGTCCTTGCCTTTGCGCTGTACGCGCTGGAGGGGGCCTTCTTCGCGCTGATGGCCTGGCTGGTCGCCCGGCTCTTCCGCTCGTCTGCCGCGCGGGTGTGGGGGCTGGCGGGCGGCTGGGTGATTCTCGAATGGCTGCGCTTTCTGGGCCCGCTGGCCTTTCCCTGGCCCACGCTGGGCTACACCCTGCTGCCCACGCCCGCCATGCAGATCGCGGACCTGGGCGGCGTGCTGCTGGGGAGCGTCCTCGTCATCGCCACCGCCGCCTCGTTTGTCGGCGTGCGCTGGGGCAGCCGCTGGCCGCACCGGATCATCACCTTCGCGTGGCTGGTGGCCCTGGCCTACGGCATCACGCGCGTGCCCGGCCAGGGTCCGGTCCAGCCCATGCTGGTGCTGCGGACCGACTTCGACTCGTTCGGCCGGGCGTCCCGCCAGCTCACGCCCGAGCAGCAGCTCGAAGTCCAGCGTCAGCTCAGCGCCCCGCGTGCCCCCGGGGAGATCGTCGTGTGGAGTGAAACCGCCCTGACGGCGGCGGGGGGGCCGACTGCCCTCCCGGTCTTTCCCGGTCCCGGCATCAGCGGGCTGGGCACGCCCTACGGGGAGGAGCCGCACCGCAACAGCGTGGTCGGCGTGGCGGCCAGCGGACAGGTCACCGCCCGCAACGAAAAGGCCAAGCTGGTCCCCTTCGGCGAATATTTTCCGCTCTACCGCCCGCTGCACGCGGCCTACGGCGTGATCGAGCAGGCCATCGGCTTCGAGCTGCCCGCCATCGCCCCCGCCCGGCAGGTCCGGCCGCTCTCCCTGGACGGCGTGCGCTACGGGGCCTATATCTGTTACGACAGCGTCTTTCCCTGGGTGGCGCGGCGGCTCGTGCGGCAGGGCGCCCAGGTGCTGGTCAACCCCAGCAACGACGGCTGGTACGACGGCTGGGGCGTGCAGCAGCACTTCATGATGGGCCGGGTGCGCGCCATCGAAACCCGCCGCTGGCTGGTCCGCAGCGTGAACCGCGGCATCGCGGGCGCCGTGGACGACCTTGGTCAACCCGTGCAGACCCTCAGCCGGGGTGAAGGTGCCCTGCACGTCCGCCCGCGGCTGCTCGGCGGGGAAACCCTCTACGTCCGCCTGGGCGACCTGCCCGCGCTGCTGCTGGCCGGGTTGATGCTGGTCTATGCCGCCCGCATCGACCGCCGCTGAGCAGGGGAGAGGTTCACTCTTCCCCGGCCCGCAGCCGCTCCATCGCCTCCACCGCCTCGCGGCGCACGTCCACATCCATCTTGGCGTAGATCGCGCTGGTCGTGACCGAGGCGTGCCCCAGCAGGTCGGCGACCACGTGCAGGTCGCGGGTGGCGCGGTACAGGTGGGTGCCCGCCGTCCGGCGCAGCGTGTGCAGGCCCCACATCTCGGGCGGGAGGCCGAGGTGCTGATAGTAGGCGTGGGCGATATCGCGCGCGCCCTTGGTGGTCAACCGTCCGCCCAGGTTCCGGCGCGTCAGGGACGTGAGCAGAGGCCCCCCGGGCTGTTCCGTGATCGCCTGCCGTGAGGTCAACCAGGCCCGCAAAGCCCCGGCCAGTCCGCCTGTCAGCGGGACCAGCCGCGTTTTTCCCCCCTTGCCGCGCACGGTGAGCTGCCGCAAGTTCAGATTGACATCCTCCACATTCAACCCGACGATCTCCGCCGCGCGCAGGCCGCCGCTCCCGCCGAGTTCCAGCAGCACGCGGTCCCGGTTGGCGCGGAAGGTATCGCCCTCATGCAGGACGTGTGGGAGCGCCAACAGCGCGTGAAACTGGTCGAGCGGAATGGCCCGCTTCCGGCTGTGGGCCGGGCTGGTTTCCGCCGGGGGCCGGACGCCCGCACTGGGGTCACTTTTCAACACGCCCGCCCACACCAGAGCCCTCATCAGGTTGCGGACCCCATACAGGTGCCGCTTGACGCTGTTGGCGGACAGCCCCTGCGCCTGCAACTCCAGCAGCCAGACCTCGAAATCCTCCGCCTCCAGTTGATTGAGGGCGCGTGAGGGCGCTTCGGGTGGTCCGGTAAAGGCCAGAAACCGCCGGGCGGACTCCGCGTAGTGGTCGAGGGTCGCCCGGCTGGTCCGGCCCGCCCGCGAGGACTTGAGCCGCATGTAGGTGTGCAGCAGTTCCGTCAGGGCTTCCGCATCCTGGGCATGGGCCGCGCGCAAACCCTCGCGGCGGCGATTGGCCGCGTTGGCCCAGCGCGACGCCAGCACCAGCGCCTGCCCGGGGGCGGAGGGGCCGCTCAACACGTCACCTTCTTAGGTTTCATAATTTCACTTATAGCACTTATGATGGGAGAACGTGCAGGCGCGGCGGGATGAAGCAGCCGCTTGGGTGGTTTGGCGAGCGGAAAGCACTTCGACCAACATGGACCACGAACATGGGCCTTTGGGCCCACATCGTCCCGTTGGCACGCGAACTGCGAGCCGCGCAACTGCGCCAAAGGTGATCTGACGAGTTCCGGCAAGGGCTGGCCGGAATCGCCCTCCGTTTCCCCCCGACCTGAGCCCCTCGGAAACGCCCGGAGGCCCCTTCCTGGCCTTCCTGTGCGGGCGCCCGTTTCAGGTATCCAGGTCGGCCTTGCGCGCGGGCGTGAGGAAGCGAATGGCGCCCGGCAGGATGCGGGCGGTGAAGGGCGTGGTCTGGACATGCAGCTCGCCGTCGTACTGGAGCGGAAAGGGGTCGTCGGCATCCACCTTGACCGTCCGGGCCTCCAGCGTTTCCAGGTTGCCGCTGAACAGGGGGTCGCCCAGGTTGAGCTTGGCGCGCACCGAGTCGATCAGATTGGGCACCAGCCGCAGGATGTTCCCGGCTTTCAGCAGCACGACCGTGAAGCGCCCGTCCGAGGGGCTGATGTCGCTGGTGATGGGCAGGCGGTAGTTTGCCATGCCGAAGTTCGCGACCATCACGCCGATGCCCTCGAAGGAACGCTGCTGTCCGTCCAGCTCCAGGTGGAAGGTGGTCTTCTTGGGGTTGAGCTGCTTCATCGCGCTCATGACGTAGGCCATCACGCCGAAACGTTCCTTCAACTCTTCCGAGTCGCGGATCATGGCGGCGTCCGCCCCCGCGCCCGCCAGCATCGCGAAGCCGCTTTTCTCGCCGTGCACCTCCACCTCACCCAGGTCCACCCGGACCGCGTGGCCGTCCGCGACGACCCCGGCGAGCTGGGCGGGGTCTTTGGGCAGGTCCAGATTCTGCGCGATCAGGTTCGCCGTCCCGGCGGGGTACGCGAGCAGCGGCACGTTCTGGTAGCGGGCGGCGTAGGCCAGGCTGCTGACGGTGCCGTCGCCGCCCGCGCCAACCAGATAGTCGTGGCTTTTCAGGTCGCCCAGGTAGTCGGTCATGGCCGAGTCCGGCCGGAGTTCGCGCTCGGTCACGCTCGCGCCTGCGTCGCGCAGCCTGCGGACGAACTCCGGCAGCGTACTTTCACCCTGTCCGCTGCGGGGGTTGAAGACGACCAGGATGCGCTTGCCGTGCAGCCGCGGGTCGGGGGTGCTGGGGGGGGTGGTTTGACCCGTCATTTCGCGCTCATTAGACTGCCCCCACGGAGGCTGCTGCTATGGTGCGTTTCTTCTTTGCTTCTTTACTGTTCATGGGTGTCCTGGCCTCCTGCGCGCCGCGTCAGCAGGCCGCCCTGGGCGTCACCGTCACGCCCGTCCTGATCAAGCTGTCGGAACCGGCCCCGCGCGGCGGCACGCTGACGATTCAGGGCCGCTACCTGGGCGGCCCCGCCACCGGAAAGGTCCGGCTGGGCGCGGACGCGACCGGGGCGGGCGGCTACCTGTTCCCGGCCTCGGCGGTGCGCTCGTGGACGGACAGTGAGATCGTGCTGACCATTCCCGGCGACGCGCCGGTCGGCGGCTCGTGGCTGTTCGTGGAAGTGGGCGGGCGGCAGTCCACCGGGTTGCCCTACAGCGTCCGGCAGTAACGGTTCCGGGAGGGCGGCCCAGACGTGTGGGGCTGCCCTCTCCCCTGCCTTCAGCCGACCACCTGGGCCGCCTTGCCCATGCCCTTAGCTGCGGGCAGCGTCCGCACCAGCTTGCGGTTGGTGAACTCGAAGATGCCCAGGCGGTCGAGTTCGCGGCCGAAGCCCGAGCGTTTCACGCCGCCGAAGGGCAGGTTCGCCTGGGACGAGGTGGGGTGGTTGATCCACACCATGCCGCTGTCCAGGCGGTCGGCCACCGCCCGCGCGCGTTCCAGGTCACTGCAAAACACCGCGCCCCCCAGCCCGTAGCTCGACGAGTTGGCGAGGGCGACGGCCTCCTCGTCGTTGGCGACCCGGTAGACCACCGCGACCGGCCCGAACAGCTCCTCGGAATAGGCGCGCATGCCTGGCTTCACGTCGGTGAGGATGGTGGCGTCCACAAAGGCGCCGGGGAGGTCGGGGCGTCCGCCGCCCGTGACCACCGTCGCGCCCTGGTCCACCGCGTCCCGCACCTGCGCCATCAGGTCCTGCGCCGCCCGCTCGGAGGACAGCGGGCCGAGGCGGGTGGTGGGGTCGGCCGGGTCACCCGGCTTCAGGCCCGCGAAGCCCTGCGCCAGCCCGGCCACGAACGGGTCATACAGCTCGTCGAGCACGATAAACCGCTTGGCCGCCACGCAGCTCTGCCCGGTGTTGGCCATCCGCCCGACCACGGCGGCCTTGATGGTCTTCTCGAAGTCCGGTGCGTCCAGCACGATAAAGGGATCGCTGCCGCCCAGTTCCAGCACGCAGCGCTTGAGGTGCCGCCCGGCCAGGGCGGCCACGCTGGCGCCCGCGCGTTCGCTGCCGGTCAGCGAGACGCCCTGTACGGCGGGGTGGGCGATCACCGGTTCAACGTCACTGATCTTCAGGAAGACGTTGGTGTAGACGCCCTCCGGCACCCCCGCGTCATGGAAGAGCTGCTCCAGCGCCAGGGCCGACTGCGGGCAGATCTCAGCGTGTTTGAGCAGGATGGTGTTGCCCACCACCAGATACGGCGCGGCGAAGCGGGCCACCTGGTAGAGCGGGAAGTTCCACGGCTCGATGCCCAGCAGCACCCCCAGCGGTTCGTTGACGATGGCGGCCTCTCCCCCCTCCACCTGGAGCGGTTGCGGGCGCAGAAACTCCGGCCCCTTCTCGCCGTAATACTTCAGGATGCTGGCGGCCAGCTCGACCTCGAAGCCGCTTTCGCGGATCAGCTTGCCCATCTCCAGCGTGACCAGGCGGGCCAGCTCGTCCTTGCGTTCCAGCATCAGCTCCCCGGCCCGCCGCACGATGGCCGCGCGTTCCTCGACGGGCCGTTGCCGCCAGGCGCCGAAGGCTTCGTGCGCCCGCTCCACGGCGGCGAGGGCCTCCCCGGTGGTCAGGAAAGGAAATTCACGGACCGTCTCGCCGGTATAGGGATTGACGGTGGCGAAGGGACGGTGGCCGGAATCGCTGGCGGTCTTGTCGGGGTGCAGGGGGTCGGGGGTCATGGGGAAGGCTCCTTGGGGAAAGAAGGCGGGAAGATCAGCTCCGATTCTCCCGTTCCCCGCCCCTCCAGGATGAGAGGGCGCGGGCTTCTGTTTAACTCTCCGGCCCGGCTGCTACACTCCCAGGGTTATGGCGTTACAGCGCCCCAAGGGCACCCAGGATCACCTGCCGGACGGCAGTCCGAAACTTTCCCGCGACGTGCAGGCGGCCGCCTTCGCCTTCGTGCAGGACACCACTCGGCGCGTGCTGGAACGTGCGGGCGCGCAGTTCATCAATACGCCGCTCTTCGAGGAGGCCGAACTCGTCAAGCGCGGCGTGGGGGGGAGCACCGACATCGTCCGCAAGGAGATGTTCACGGTGTACTACTTCGGCGACCACGGCGGGTACGTACTGCGCCCGGAAGGCACCGCCAGCATTGTCCGCGCCTACCTTCAGAACGGCCTCAAGCAGCTCCCCGCGCCGCTGAAACTCTGGACGCACGGCCCGATGTTCCGCGCCGAGAACGTGCAGAAGGGCCGCTTGCGCCAGTTCCATCAGGTCGATTACGAGGTGCTGGGGTCGACTGATCCCCTCGTGGATGCCGAGGCGATCTGGCTGATGTGGGAGGTCGTGCGCGAGCTGGGCTTGACCGGGGTGCGGGTAAAGCTCGGCTCCATCGGTGACCCCGAGGACCGTGAAGCCTACAACGCCTACCTGCGCGAGCTGTTCACGCCGCACGAGGGGCGCCTCTCGGACGACTCGCGGGACCGCCTGACCCGCAACCCGATGCGGATTCTGGATTCCAAGAGCGAGGGCGACCAGGCGCTGATCCGCGAGCTGAACGTGAAGCCGATGCTGGACTTCCTGGGCGAGGAAGCGCGCGCGCACTTCGAGGCGGTGCAGCGGTACCTGACCGCCTGGGACATTCCCTTCGACATCGACCCCTCCATCGTGCGTGGGCTGGACTACTACCGCCGCACCGCCTGGGAACTGCACCACGAGGGCGTGGGGGCGAAGTCGGCGCTGGGCGGGGGCGGACGCTATGACGGCCTCGCGGCGCAGCTCGGCGGACCCGAAGTGCCCGGCATCGGCTGGGCCTTCGGCATCGAGCGGCTGCTGCTGGCGCTGGAGGCGGAAGGCGTGGCCTTTCCCGAGACGGGCGGCCCGCTGCTCTTCCTCGCCGCGATGGACGAGGAGAACGTGGGCCTCGCCGCGCGGCTCGCCCTCCAGGGTCGTCGGGTGGCCCGCGTGGAATTCGCCTACCGCGCTCTCAAGCCGGGGAACGCCTTCAAGGAAGCCGACCGCCGCCGCGCCCGCTACGCCGCCATCATCGGCAGCGACGAGGCCGCGCGGGGCGTGCTGAACATCAAGAACCTCGCTTCGGGTGAGCAACAGGAAGTTGCGCTGCCCGACCTGAATACCTTCCTCGCAGAACGGGTCTGACCGTCTAACGGTCGAAGAAGAACGCCTTGAGACGGTTAGACCTTTAGACCATAGACACGACCAACGGGAGCCCCCATGAAACGCACCTCCTACATCGGCCAACTGAACGAGTCCAACGCCCACCAGACCGTCATCCTGCAAGGCTGGGTGGGCCGCCGCCGCGATCTGGGCGGATTGATCTTTCTCGAACTGCGTGACCGTTCGGGTACCGTGCAGGTGGAGGTGGAACCGGATTCTCCCGCCTTCGCGGAGGCCGACACCGTGCGCGCCGAGTACGTGGTGGAGGTGGAAGGCCGCTTCCAGCTCCGCCCCGAAGGCCAGCGCAAGGGCGGTCTGGGCGACTACGAGGTGATCGCCTCGCGCGTGACCGTGCTGAACGCGGCCAGGACGCCCCCTTTCGAGCTGGAAAAGGGCGATCAGGTCGCGGAGGACATCCGCCTGAAGTACCGCTACCTTGACCTGCGCCGACCCGAGATGCAGCGGCACCTGCTGCTGAGAAGCAAGGCGATGGCGGCGGCGACGGCCTTCCTCGACGCGGAAGGCTTCGTGCAGGTGGAGACGCCGATGCTGACGCGCTCCACGCCGGAGGGGGCGCGCGATTTCCTGGTGCCCAGCCGTCTGAACCCCGGCGAGTTCTACGCGCTGCCGCAGTCGCCCCAGCTTTTCAAGCAACTGCTGATGATCGCGGGCCTCGACCGCTACTACCAGTTCGCCCGCTGCTTCCGCGACGAGGACCTGCGCGCTGACCGCCAGCCCGACTTCACCCAGCTCGACATGGAGATGAGCTTCGTGACGCAGGAGGACGTGCTGGACGTGCAGGAACGCCTGCTGGCGCACGTCTTCCGCACGGTGCTGGGCGTGGACCTGCCTCTCCCCTTCCCACGCCTGAGCTACTTCGACGCGATGGACCGCTACGGCTCGGACAAGCCCGACCTGCGCTTCGACCTGAGTTTCGTGGACGTGACCGACCTCTTCCGGGGCGGCGAGTTCAAGGCGTTCACGGACGCGGAAACTGTGAAGGTGCTGGCCGCTCCCGAACTGACCCGCAAGCAGATCGACGAGCTGGAGCGGGTGGCGAAGCAGAACGGCGCAAAGGGGCTGGCCTGGGTAAAGCGCGACGGCGACAGCTTCACCGGCGGCATCAGCAAGTTCGTCGGCGAGCAGGCGGCGGCGCTGATCGAGCGGACCGGGGTCGAGCCGGGCGGCACGCTGCTGTTTTCCGCAGGCGAGTGGAAGAAGGCGGTGACGGCGCTGGGAGCGGTACGGTTGAGCCTGCGCGACCTCTTCGACCTGGCCGCGAGCGGCCCGCGCTTCCACGTCTCCTGGGTGGTGGACTTCCCGCAGCTCGAATTCGACGAGGAAACGGGAAGCTGGACCTACATGCACCACCCCTTCACCGCGCCGCACCCGGCGGACATTCCCCTCTTCGGCACCGGGCGGCAGGGCGAGATTCGCGCGCAGGCCTACGACCTGGTGCTGAACGGGTACGAGGTGGGCGGCGGCTCCATCCGTATCCACGACCCGGCAGTGCAGGCGAAGATGTTCCAGGCCCTCGGCTTCAGCGAGGCGGAGGCCCGCGAGAAGTTCGGCTTCTTTCTCGATGCACTCTCGTACGGCACGCCCCCCCACGGCGGCATCGCCTGGGGCTTCGACCGCCTGGTGATGGTGATGGCGGACGCGGGCAGCATCCGCGAGGTGATTGCCTTCCCCAAGAACAACCGCGGCGTGGACCTGATGGCCGAATCCCCCTCCCCTGTCGACCAGGCACAACTGGCCGAGGTCGGTGTGGAGGTGCGGCCGGAGGGGTGAAGGAAGGGGGCCTCGGCCTCTTCTTTCCTTTGACTATAAGTGAAAGGTTTCACGACAAACTGTTTCGTGAAACCTTTGTTTCCTGACCTCCTGTGCAGGGTCTAGAATTGCGGGCAATGAACTCCCACCTTCAGGCGGTGCTGTTCGACCGCGACGACACACTCGCCCTGACCGATCTGGGCACCTCCCGTGAGGCCGCGCGGTGGGCCGCCGAACGCTTCGGCCTCGCTGCGGCCGAGGTGGGGCGGGTGCTCGCCGCGCAGTGGCAGGACTGGGCCTCCGCCTGGTGGGACCTGCGCACCGCCGACGAGGAGGAAGCCTTCTGGACGCAGTACGGGGAGGAACTCGCGGCGCGGCTGGGACTGGACCGGGCGCAGGCCCTGGCCCTGGTGGCGGCCTTTCCCTACGAGCGGTACATGAAGGCGGTACCGGACGCGCGGGAGGTCCTGACGGAACTGCGGGCGCGGGGGCTGAAAATCGGAGTGCTGAGCAATACGTTGCCGAGCATCGACCGGACACTGAAGGCGCTGGGCCTGGCCGACCTGGTGGACATGGCGGTGGCGAGCTGCACGGCTGGGGTCCACAAGCCGGAGGCGGGGGCGTTCCAGTACGCGCTGGACCGGCTGGGGCTGCCCGCCGGGGCGGTGCTGTTCGTGGACGACCGACCCGAGAACGTGCAGGCCGCGCGGGCGCTGGGGATGCGGGCGGTCCTGATCGACCTGCACGGGAAGACGGCTGGAGCGGTCCATGACCTGTGGGCCGTGCTCGCGCTGGTGGAGAAGCCGGTGACGGCTTGAGCACCCCTCCCCTGCTGGTGGACGGGCACCTGGACCTGGCCTTCAACGCGGCTCAGGGCCGCGACCTGACGCTGGGGCTGGAGGCCCTGCGCGCCGCCGACCCGGTGGAGGGCGAGACGGCCACCGTGACTTTTGGTGAACTGGGGGCGGCCGGGACGCGCGTGGCGTTCGGCACCCTGTTCGCGCTGCCGCGGACGGAGCAGAGCCCGCAGGGCTACACCGACCACGCCGGGGCACGGGCCCAGGCGCTCGCGCAACTGGACCAGTACCGCCGCTGGGAAGACGCGGGGCTGATCCGCCTGCTGCGCGGGGGAGCGGAGGTGCGGGCGCATCTGGCCCAGCCGGAAGGGCCGCTGGGTGTGGTGCTGCTGATGGAGGGGGCGGACCCGGTCCGGGACGCGGACGATCTGCTCTTCTGGCAGGAGGCGGGCGTGCGGGCGATCGGCCCGGCCTGGGGGCGGACACGCTACGCGGGCGGCACGGCGGCCCCCGGCCCTTTAACGGACGCGGGCCGCGCTCTGGTGACGGCCATGCGGGACCTGGGGCTGACCCTGGACGCCTCGCACCTCGACGACGCGGCCTTCTGGGAGGCGCTGGAGATCGGGCCACGGGTGATCGCCACGCACGCCAACAGCCGGGCGTTCGTGCCGGGCAACCGGCAGCTTACGGACGAGATGGCGCGGGCGGTGGCGGCGACGGGCGGCATGATCGGGCTGGTGTTCCTGGGCACCTTTATCCGGGCGGGCTGGAACCCTTCGCAGCCGCGCGTGGGGCTGGAAGAACTGGCCGCGCACGCCCGGCACTACGCCGCGCGGGTCGGCTGGGAACACGTCGGGCTGGGCACCGATCTGGACGGCGGCTTCGGGCGGGAAAAGGCCCCGGCGGGGGTGGAGCGGTACCGGGACGTGGGGCACTTCCTCGACCTGTTGCCGGAAGAACACCGCGCCGGGGTGGCAGGCGGGAACTGGGGCCGCTGGCTGACCCGGCACCTGTGACGGCCCAGCCCGGTCAGGCGCTAGCCTGGGACCATGACCGCTGCTCTCCCGCTGGACCCCCGCACGCACGCCTATGACCCCGACGCCCGGCTCGCGGAGGAGGGGCTGCGCGGGAGGGTATCGGGGGAAGGCTGGCGCTTTGTCACGCCGCGGGCGGCGCGGGCGGGGAATGCCCGGGTCAGCCTGCGCGCCCGCCCTGACGCGGACGCCCCGCAGGTCACCGAGGCGCTGCCCGGTGAGGCCCTGGAGGTGATCACGGAGCAGGCGGGCGGCTGGGCCTGGGTCCGGACGGGCCATGACCGCTACCTGGGCTGGGCGCGGGCGGAGGCGCTGGTCTCCCGGGAGACGGCGGGGGGCGAGCCGTTGCGGGTCACGGCCCTGCGGGCCCACGCCTACGCGGGGCCACAGGTGAGCGCCCCGCTGCGGGCGGAACTGTGCGCGGGCGCGGTTCTGACGCGCGCTCCCGGCGAGGCGGTGAGCGGCTGGGTGCCGGTCCACCTGCCGAACGGCCAGGCCGCCTGGGTGGCGCGGGCCGCGCTCTCCCCCGCCCCGGGGACGGACGCGGCGACGTTCGCGCTGCGGCTGCTGGACACTCCCTACGTCTGGGGCGGGCGCAGCGCCTGGGGGCTGGACTGCTCGGGGCTGGCGCAGCTCGCCTACGCGGCGCTGGGCCGGGCGTTGCCGCGCGACGCGGACCAGCAGCGGGCCTTTCTGACGCCGGTGGAGGCTCCGCAGCGCGGGGACCTCGCCTTCTTCCCGGGGCACGTGGGGCTGATGCTGGACGGGCGGCGGATGGTCCACGCGAACGCCACGCATATGCGGGTGACGGTGGAAACGCTGGGGGAAGGCGAGTACGGGGCGCGGCTGGCGGGCAGCCTGACCGGCTTCGGGAGGTGGACGGCGTGAAGGTCGGCTGGGAGACGCTGGACCTGCACACCGCCCGGCCCTTCGGCATCGCGCGCTGGACGCACTCCACCTATCCGCGCACCTTCGTCACCTGTGAACAGGACGGCGTGACGGGCCGGGGCGAGGCCGCGCCGAACGCTTTTTACGGCGAGACGAGCGGGACGGTGGCGGCGGTGCTGCCCCTGCTCGCCCCGGCCCTGACGGACGGCTGGGACTGGGACGGGCTGCACGAGGGGCTGACGGCGCGGATGCCGTATGACCATCCCAGCGTGAAGTGCGCGCTGGAGATGGCGGCGGTCGAGTGGGCCGCCCGCGCGGCGGGCGTGCCGGTGTGGCGGCTCTTGGGGCTGTCCCCCCGGCCGCTGCCGGAGAGCAGCTTCACAGTGAGTCTGGGCGAGCTGCCGGACATGCGGCGGCAGGCGCGTGAGGCGGTGGAGCGCGGGCACGGCGTCCTGAAAGTGAAGCTCGGGACCGCCCGGGACGAGCAGATCGTGGAGGCGCTGCGGGAGGAGGTCCCGGAGGCGGCGCTGCGGGTGGACGCCAACGCCGCCTGGACCCGCCCGCAGGCCAAACGGATGCTGGAGGTGCTGGACGCCGCGCGGGTGGAACTGGTCGAGCAGCCCCTCGCGGCGGGGGACCTGGAAGGGCACGCCGAGCTGCGCCGCCTGGCCCGGGTGCCGCTCGTCGCGGATGAGAGCCTGCACCACGTCGCGGACGTGCCCGCGCTGGCGGCGGCGTTCGACGGCGTGAACCTCAAGCTCGCCAAGCTGGGTGGCCCCTTGCAGGCGCTGCGGGCGTTGCGGCTGGCCCGCGCGCACCGGATGGGGGTGATGATCGGCTGCATGATCGAGAGTTCGCTGGGCATCGCGGCGGCGGCCCATCTCGCGGGCTTGTGCGACTGGGCCGACCTCGACGGCGCCCTGCTGCTGGCCGACGACCCGTTCACGGGATTGGAATGGACGGCGGGCCGACTGGAACGGCCGACCGGAATCGGGTGGGGAGTGGAGCGGCGATGACCCCGACGGTCGCCATCCTGGGCTGCGGCAACCGGGGCGCGGACGTGTACGCGCGGCATCTGAGCGCGCAGGGGGCGCGGGTCACGCATCTGGTGGACCCGCGTCCGGCCCGGCTGGCGGAGGTCGCCGCGCGGCACGGCCTCCCGCCGGAAGCGTGCTTCCTCGACTGGAAGGCCTTCTTCGCGTTGGGACGGGTGGCGGACGCGGTGGTGATCGCCACGCCGGACGACGCGCATGTGGGGCCGTGCCTGCGGGCGCTGGAGCTGGGGTACGACGTGCTGCTGGAAAAACCCGTCTGCCTGTCGGAGCCGGAGCTGGACCGGCTGCTGGCGGCGGAGGCGGCGTCCACCGGCCGCGTGACGGTCTGCCACGTGCTGCGCGCCACCGCTTTTTTCCGGGCCGTGCGGGGCGTGCTGGACTCCGGGCGGCTCGGAAAGCTGATCGGGATTCAGCACGCGGAGAACGTGGCGTTCTGGCATTACGCGCACTCATACGTGCGGGGCAACTGGGCGCAGTCGCCGCCCGCCGCACCCTTCGTGCTGGCGAAGAGTGGCCACGACCTCGACCTGCTGCGCTGGTTCGCGGACGCGCCCCCCGTGCGGGTGAGCAGCGAGGGCTGCCTCAACCACTTCCGCCCCGAGGAAGCGCCGCCCGGCGCGTCGGACCGCTGCGTGACCTGCCCGGTCGTGGGCTGCCCCTACGACGCGCGGCGCATCTACGGCACGCGCGACCCGGACCGCTGGCCGGTGACGGTGCTGACGGCGGGCGGCGTCTCGCTGGCAGAGGCGCTGGCGCGCGGCCCCTACGGACGCTGCGTGTACGGCGCGGGGAATGACGTGGTGGACCACCAGGCCGTCACCGTCACCTTTGCCAGTGGCGTGACGGCGCAGCTCACGGTCAGCGCCTTCACCCACAACAATACCCGGACCCTGAAGCTGCTGGGTACCCACGGCGAACTGCGCGGCCAGATGGAACGCGGCGAGATCGAGCTGCACGACTTCCGCACAGGCGGGGCCGAACGTCTCTGCGTGGACACGAGCGGCAACCACGGCGGCGGGGACGAGGCTCTGGTGGCCGCCTGGCTGGCCTTCCTGCGCGGTGAGGCGGACGTGCCGACCCCCCTGGCCGAATCGTTCGATTCGCACCGCCTGGCCTTTGCTGCTGAGCGGGCACGCCTGCGGGGGACGGTCGAGCAAGTGTGAGGGCGGCAAGGAATATTAAGTGAAAGTATTCACGATAAACCTGGTCGTGAAATTTTTGTTTCTTCTTAGGGCTCAGGAGGCTCCTTCTACAACCTCTTTCAGAAAATCCAGCGTGTAGCGGGCAACCGTCCGCGGAAAGGAGTCGGTGAGGGCGTGGGTTCCCCCGGGAATCTCGCGGACGGTCGCGTGGGGGATGGCGTGGCAGATGACCTCCAGCGTCCAGGCCTGAATCACGGGGTCACGGGTGCCGTCGAGCAGCAGGGTCGGCACCCGCACATGCGGCAGGAGGGGACCGGTGGCGTGATGGCTCTGGTCCTGCGCGAGGCGGGCCATCCGGGCCGGGCCGCAGCGGAGGTAGGCGGCGAGGGCGGGCAGCAGGAGTTGCGGCCGCTCGCGCGGCGCGTCGAGGGCCAGGCGCAGCAGTTGCGCGAGGATATGGGGATTCTCGGGGATGCCGGTGGGCGCGCAGGCGATCAGGGCGGACACCAAATGGGGATAGCGGGCGGCGAGGTCGAAGACCACCTCACCGCCGAGCGAGTGACCCAGCAACGGCACCGGATGCAGGCCGGTCACCTCCAGCCACGCCGCGAGGTGGTCGGTGAGGTCCTCGATGGTGCGGGGGAAACCGGGGCGACCCTGGCTGAAGCCCTGGCCGGGGGGGTCGTAGGTGTACACGGTGCGGGCGCGGGCCAACTGGCGGGAGACGCGGCCATACATCCACGAGGCGCACCCCAGGCCCGGCACCAGCACCAGGGGCGGCCCCTCGCCGCGCACGCAGGCGTGGGTGAGCAGGCCGCCGACCCGGGTGAAGTGGTGGGTCTGACCGCTCAAGAGGCCTGCGGCTCCCCTTCCCGCAGAAAGTCGAGGACCAGCGCGTTGAACTGCGCGGGGGCGTCCACCATCACCACGTGTCCGGCCCGGGGAATCTCCTCGTAGCGGGCGCCGGGAATCGCGGCGGCGAGCACGCGGCCGAGGGAGGCGGGCACCAGGGCGTCGCGCGCGCCCCAGATCACCAGCGTCCGGGCGGCCAGGTGCGGCAGGAGGTCCTGCACGCTGTCGCGCAGCAGGTCGGTGGTGCTGCGCCACAGGTTGAGGGGACCGCTGCGGGCGGCGTCGGCCAGGATGCGCGGCACGAAGGTCAGGCGGCCGGTCAGGGCGGCGCGCGGCAGGTTGAGGGCCAGGCGGTAGAGGCTCCCTTTCAGCAGGCCGCTCGCGCAGGCCAGCACCAGATTCCGCACCCGCCCGGGGCGCAGCGCGGCGACATGCATGCAGATGTGCCCACCCATCGAGTGCCCGATCAGGGTGACGCGCTGGAGGTCCTGATGGTCAAGCCAGGCGGCGATCAGCGCGGCGGCCTCGCGCACGCCGAGGGCACGTTGACGCGCGGCCTGCCCGTACCCGGCGAGGTCTAGCACATAGACGCGGTGCGTGGCGGACAGGGCGGGGACGTTGCGCCGCCACCAGCGGCTCGACCCGCTCAGGCCATGCACCAGCACCAGGGGGTCACCGCGCCCGGTGGCGTCATAGCTCAGGGTTGCCCCGCCGGAGCGGAATTGCAGGGATCGCACGCGCCCGAGCATAGTCGAAAGACCCCGGCCACAGCCGGAGCCTTAAGGAAAGGGGGCGGTGCGCTCAGGCGGGCAGGGGCGCGGCGGCCAGGTCCAGAAACAGCGCGTGCAGCCGCGCGTCGGCCGTGAGTTCCGGGTGGAAGGAGCTGGCGAGCAGGCGGCCCTGCCGGGCCAGGACGATCTGGCCCGCGTGCCGGGCGAGCACCTCCACGCCTTCCCCCACCCGCTCGATGACGGGGGCACGGATGAAGACGGCGGGAAAGGGGGTGTCCAGGCCCTGCACCTGGAGCGGCGTGTGAAAGGAGTCCACCTGCCGCCCGAAGGCGTTGCGGCGCACGGTCAGGTCCATCAGGGCCAGGCTGTCCTGCTGGCCGCCGAACTGCGGGGGGGCGCCGTGGACTTCCCGCGCGAGCAGGATGGCCCCCGCGCAGGTGCCCCACAGCGCCCCGCCCGCCGCGTGAAAGTCGCGGACAGGGGCCCACAGGGCGTAGTCGGCCATCAGCCGCGCGATGGTGGTGCTCTCGCCGCCGGGGATGACCAGGCCCTGGAGGCCCGCGAGGTCGGCAGGCAGGCGGACTTCGGTGACGCGCGCGCCGAGCGATTCCAGGCGCTGGCGGTGTTCGCGGAAGGCCCCTTGCAGGGCCAGGACGCCGATGTGGGGCTGGGTCATAGGAAAGCTTTCAGCGGCCAGGCGCCAGCACGGTGCCGGAAGCTGGCCGCTTTCTTTTACCAGCCCCGGCCCGCCAGGCGCTCGGCGGGCACCAGGCTGTCGATGTTGATGCCGGTCATGGGCGCGCCGAGGTCCTCGCTGATCTCGGCCAGCACGTCGGGGTTCTGGTAGTGGGTGACGGCCTTCACGATGGCGCGGGCGCGGCGCTCGGGATTGTCGCTCTTGAAGATGCCGCTGCCGACAAAGACGCCGTCGAGGCCCAGGTGCATCATCAGGGCGGCGTCGGCGGGCGTGGCGACGCCGCCCGCGGCGAAGTTCACGACCGGCAGCTTGCCGTGCTCGTGGACGTACTGGACCAGGTGGTAGGGGGCCTGGAGATCGCGGGCCACCGTCATCAGCTCGTCGGTCGGGCGGGCCTGGATGGAGCGGATCTCGCCCAGGACGGTGCGGGCGTGGCGCACGGCCTCGATGATGTTGCCGGTCCCGGCCTCGCCCTTGGTGCGGATCATGCTGGCGCCCTCGCCCACGCGGCGCAGGGCCTCGCCCAGGTTCTTCGCGCCGCAGACGAAGGGCACGGTGAATTTGGTCTTCTCGATGTGGTACTGGTCGTCGGCGGGGGTCAGCACCTCGGACTCGTCGATGAAGTCCACGCCGAGCGCCTGGAGGATCTGCGCCTCGACGAAGTGGCCGATGCGGACTTTCGCCATCACGGGGATGGTGACGGCGCCGATGATCTCCTTGATCATCTTGGGGTCGCTCATGCGGGCCACGCCCCCGGCCACGCGGATGTCGGCAGGGACGCGCTCCAGCGCCATCACGGCGGTCGCCCCGGCGGCCTCCGCGATGCGGGCCTGGTCGGCGGTCACCACGTCCATGATGACGCCGCCCTTGAACATCTCGGCAAAGCCCTGCTTGATCTGGGCGGTTCCGGTCTGGGTGGGTTCGGTCATGCGGGCAGTATGCCCCGCAACTGGCCCCATGAAGAGAGCCAGTTGCGGGGAGAGAATGGGGTCAGATTCCGGAAGAGGCGACCCGCCGGATGCTCTCGACCAGTTGGGAGGGCCGGAAGGGCTTGACCAGGTACTCGGTGACCAGGCCCGGCACCTGTTCCGGGCGGTTGAGGCCGGAGAGGAACACGACGGGCGGCATGGCCGCGCCCAGGGCCGCGTGCAGGCGGCGCACCGTCTCGAAGCCGTCCCAGGGGGTCATCAGCACGTCCATCACGATCACGTCGAAGGTGGTGTGGCGGGCGGCGTCCAGGGCGTGGGGACCGCTGCACGCCGTGACCACGGTAAAGCCGTGCAGGCCCAGGGTGAGGTCGAGCAGTTCGAGGATCTGGGCCTCGTCGTCCACGACCAGCAGGCGCAGGCCCGGCGCCGGGCCCTTCACGGCAGCAGCGCCAGCGGGTCCACCGCCTGGCCCGCGAGACGCAGCTCGAAGTGCAGGTGCGGGCCGGTGCAGATGCCGGTGCAGCCGACGTACCCGATCAGGTCCCCCTGCTGCACGGTCTGCCCGGCGCTGACGGCGCTGCGGCTGAGGTGGCCGTAGATCAGGGTGCTGTCCCCCTGGACGGTGTAGACGTTCATGCCGTACGCACCATACCCGCTCTCGGTCACGGTGCCTGCCGCAGATGCGTAGATCGGTGTGCCCGCCGGGGCCGCCAGGTCCACGCCGCCGTGGAACACCTGCTTGTGGAAGTCGATGTCGGCCTCGCCGTAGCGGCTGGTGATGCGGTAGGCGTGCATCGGCCAGGCGAGGTGGCCCGCGGCCGAGACGTTCACCCCGGCGGGCTGGACGCTGAGCGACTGGGCGGCCTGCTGGCGGTCACGCTCGGCGGCCTGGGCGGCTTCGAACTGCACCTGCCGCTCGTACTGCTGGAGACGGCGCTGGCGCTCGGGGCTGTTTTTCCAGGCGAGGTAGGCCTCGTACTTCTCCTGCTGGTCGTACAGGGCCTGGAGGCGGTCGTGCTGCCAGGCGAGATACCGCTGGTACTGCGCCTGCACGCGCGCCAGGCGCTCCGCTTCCTGCCGGGCCGCGCGGCGCTCGACCAGTTTCGCGTACAGGCTTTCCGCCTGGATGCCGGGCAGCAGCAGGTAGTCGCCGGGCCGCAGGGCCGTCGGCAGCACGTCGTTCGCGCGGGCGGTGCGGGCCAGGTCGGCGCGGTAGCCCGCGATCACCGACAGGGCCGTCTGCCCCGGCTTGAGGCGGACCAGCAGCCCCCGCTCGGCGGTGGGGACGAACAGCGCCTCGCCGGGCGTCAGGTCGTCGAGGCTCGCGCGGCCCAGGTTGGCGCTGAGCAGGTCGAGCAGGCTCAGCCCCGCGTCCGACGCGATGCTGGCCAGCGTCTCGCCGGGGCGGACGGTGTGGGTGGTGACCGAGCGGGGCCACACGGGCGGGCGGCGCAGTTCTGGGGCGGGCAGGCGCACGCGCAGGACCTTCGCGCGCTGGTCTTCCGCGTGCGGCAGCGGGTCCACGGCCGCCGCCGGGACACCGTAGCGGGCCGCGACCTGGGCCGCGCTCTGCGTGGTCACGACCAGCACGCTGGCAGGCTGCGGGACGCGCGTCAGGTGAACGGTGGGGAGGGCCGCCGTCAGGCGCTCGGCGGGGGTGGGCACCCCCAGCAGGGCGGCGAGGCCTTCCGGCGTCTCGGGCATGGCGGCGGCGAGGGGGGCGAGGGCGGGCAGGCCGCACAGCGCGAGCGTGAGGGCCAGCCGCCGGGACAGGGAAACGTGGCCCCGGGGGGGGCGGGGGGGAAACTCAGGCACCAGAACTCCAGAACCTCGGCCTGACCGCCGCCAGGCCGGAAAAGGGGACCGCCGGAAGGGCGCCCGCCGCCGGGGATCAGGCCGGGGCGGACGCGCGGCGGGACTTCAGCCGCCCGCGAGGGCTTGCAGGAACTCGACGTTGTTGCGCGTCTTGCCCATGCGGCCGAGCAGCATCTCCATCGCGTCGGCGGGGTCCATGTCGCTGATCACCTTGCGCAGCAGCCACATCTTCTTCAGCACCTCGGGCTGGAGGAGCAGCTCCTCGCGGCGGGTGCCGGACTTTAGGATGTCGAGCGCGGGGAAGATGCGGCGCTCTTCCAGGCGGCGCGAGAGGACCAGTTCGGCGTTGCCGGTGCCCTTGAACTCCTCGAAGATCACGTCGTCCATGCGCGAGCCGGTTTCGACCAGCGCCGTTGCCAGGATGGTGAGGCTGCCGCCCTCGCGGATGTTGCGCGCGGCGCCCAGGAAGCGCTTGGGCCAGTGCAGCGCGTTGGAGTCCAGGCCGCCCGAGAGGGTGCGGCCGGTGGGCGGCGTGACCAGGTTGTTCGCGCGGGCCAGGCGGGTGATCGAGTCGAGCAGGATCACCACGTGCCCGCCTTCCTCCACGATGCGGCGGGCGCGTTCGTGGACGAACTCCGCGACGCGGACGTGGTGCTGCGGCGGCTCGTCGAAGGTCGAGGCGATCACCTGCGCGCCCTGCACGCTCTCGCGGAAGTCGGTGACCTCCTCGGGGCGCTCGTCCACCAGCAGGACCATCACCGTCACGTCGGGGTAGTTCTTGACGATGGAGTTGGCGATCTTCTTGAGCAGGGTCGTCTTGCCAGCCTTGGGCGGCGCGACGATCAGGGCCCGCTGGCCGCGCCCGATGGGCACGAGCAGGTCCACCACCCGCAGCGAGAGGCTGTCGTCCATCAGCGGGTCTTCGAGGACGAGCTGCCGGTCCGGGAAGGTGGGCGTCAGGTCGTCGAAGCGGGGGCGCTGGCGGGCGGACTCGGGGTCCAGGCCGTTGACCGCCTCGACCTGCACCAGCGTGCCGTAACGTTCGTTCTCGCGGGGGCGGCGGGCGCGGCCGATCACCTCGTCACCGGTCCGCAGGTGGAACTGCTTGATCACGCCCGCCGTCACCAGCACGCTTCTGGAGGCGGGGTCGAGCAGGTTGGACTGGAGAAAGCCGTAGCCGTCGGAGCTGATGTCGAGGTAGCCGCGCGCCAGGACCTGCCCCTCGGCCTCGGCCTGCCGCTCCATGATAGCGAGGGCCAGGGCGTCCTTTTTGAGCTTGCGGTAGTTCTCGATGCCGGTCTGGGCGGCGATCAGGTGCAGTTCCGGCAGGATTTTCTGCTGGAGTTCGTGAAAGGGGAGCGGCGCGGTGTGGGGTTCGGTCACTTCTTCTGACCTCCCTGGACCGGCTCACCCTGCGCCGTCACGCCGCCCTGCTGCGGGTTGGTGCCCGCCTCGCTGGAGGGGGTTTCGGGGCTGGCCCCGGCCCGCTTGGCCCAGTCCTTGAGGAAGGCGTCGAGGCCCGCCTGGGTCAGCGGGTGCTTGATCATCTGGGTGAAGACCTTGTAGGGCACCGTCGCCACGTCGGCTCCCGCCAGCGCGGCCTGCACGACGTGCTGCGGGTGGCGGATCGAGGCGGCCAGCACCTTGGTCTGGAGATCGCCCAGGACGTAGGCTTCCTTGATCTGGCGCACCAGTTCGATGCCGTCCCAGCCGATATCGTCCACCCGGCCCGCGAAGGGGCTGATGTAGGTGGCCCCGGCCTGCGCCGCCAGCAGCGCCTGGGGCACGCTGAAGCAGAGGGTGATGTTGGTCTTGATGCCCTCGCCGGTCAGCACCTTGCAGGCTTGCAGGCCCGCCGGGGTCAGCGGCAGCTTGACGACGACGTGGTTGCTCCAGCCCGCGACCTCGCGGCCTTCCTTGATCATGCCGGGGGCGTCCAGGGCGGTGACCTCGGCGCTGATCGCGCCGCCGACCAGCTGGGCGATCTCCTGAATGACTTCCTTGAAGTCGCGCCCGGACGAGGCGACCAGGCTGGGGTTGGTGGTGACGCCCGACAGGACGCCCCAACTGTTGATTTCACGAACCTCGTCGATGATCGCGGTGTCGATGAAGAATTGCATATTGACTCTCCTTTTCGGGGATTGTAGGGGGCGTGCCCGGTGGCCTGCCAGGTCCACATGGTCAGCACTTGCTCTGGCCCCTCCCCTGCTGCCTTACAGTTCACCATATCTGCTGCCGCCAGAATGCGTGACCGGGCGGATTGACCTGTCCATGCTGCGCGCCTACCATGAGCAGTACCCCCGAGCGGGGGTGAGCAATTCAGAAGGCGAACGCGAGAAGAGTACGCGGGGCCAGGCCACCAGGAGCGAGTCCGGGACGGTGCGAGCCGGGCCGGTGGTCCCCCGCCGAAGATCAGCTCCCGCGCCGGACGAAGAAAGGCCCACGCCGAGTAGAACGTCCCGGCCGCCCCCCGACAGCGGGCATGAACGAGGCCACATCCACGTGGCGAAGTTGGGTGGTACCACGCGCGAGCACGTTTCCAGGCGCGTCCCAGCATTGAAGGCTGGGACGTGCCTTGTTTTTGGTCTAACGGTCAAACCGTCTGACCGCCGAACAGCCCCCTTTTGACCTTTAGACCGTCAGACGGTTCGACACTCCGAAGGAGCCAGCATGACCACCACCGATGCCCGACCCACCACCTCTCCCCTCTTTCAGCCGGTCAATTCGCAGCCCAGCTTCCGCGAACTCGAAGTTGGCGTGCTGAACTTCTGGCAGCAGGCGCGCGTCTTCGAGCAGACGCAGGAACGCAAAGAAGGGCAGCCGGAGTTCGTCTTCTACGAGGGGCCGCCGACCGCGAACGGGCGTCCGGCGCTGCATCATGTCCTGGCGCGCTCGTTCAAAGACCTCTTCCCGCGCTACAAGGTGATGCAGGGCTACCACGTCACCCGCAAGGGGGGCTGGGACACGCACGGCCTGCCGGTCGAGATCAGCGTGGAGAAGAAGCTGGGGCTGCTGGGCCGCAACCACGGCGCGAGCCGCGAGGAACTGGAGGAGTTCAACCGGCTGTGCCGCACGTCGGTGTGGGAAACCATTCAGGAGTGGAACACCTTCACCGAGCGGCTGGGGTACTGGGTCGATCTGAGCGATCCCTACATCACCTACGAGAACGAGTACGTGGAGAGCGTGTGGAACCTGCTGAAGCGGCTGCACGCGGGGGGGCTGCTCGCGCAGGATTACAAGGTAGTGCCCCTCTCGCCGCGCATCAGCACCACCCTCTCGCGCGCCGAACTGGGCGAGGTGGACAGTTACCGCATGGTGGACGACCCCAGCGTGTACGTACGTTTTCCGGTGATCTGGGACACCCTGCCGGAGCGGGCGCACGCGGCGTTGAGTGCGCTGAGTGGCGAGGACCGGCAGAACCTCGCGCTGGTGGTGTGGACGACGACCCCCTGGACGCTGCCGAGCAACACGCTGGCGGCGGTGAACCCCGACCTGACGTATGTGGTCGCCCGCAGCGAGGCGGGGCCGGTCATCGTCGCGGCGGACGCGGTGGAACGCCTCAGCGGGCTGCACAAGAACGTGCCGCCTCTGGAAGTGCTGACCACCTTCAAGGGCCGCGATCTGGAAGGCGTGGAGTACGAACCGCCCTTCCCCGAGGTGGCGACCGAGCTGGGGGTGCTGGGGAGGCTGCACGAGCGGAACGCGGAAGGCCGCCCGGTGATGCATTTCGTGACGCTGGCGGACTTCGTGAGCGCGGAGGACGGCTCCGGCGTGGCGCACGAGGCCCCGGCCTACGGCGCGGAGGACCTGGAACTGGCCCGCAAGTACGGCGTGCCGCTGATGTTCGGCGTGGACGATCACGGCATCCTGCGGGTGACGGGTGAGCGCGGGAAGTTCTTCAAGGATGCGGACAAGGGGCTGATCGCGGACCTCAAGGCGCGGGGGCGGATGTTCCACGCGGGGACGCTGCGGCACCGCTACCCCTTCCACGACCGCACGGGCGACCCGATCCTCTACTTCGCCAAGAAGGGCTGGTACATCCGCACCAACAGCATGTCGGACCGGATGCTGGAGGAGAACCAGAAGATCAACTGGGTGCCCGCCAACATCAAGAACGGGCGCTTCGGCAACTGGCTTGAGGGCAACGTGGACTGGGCCATCAGCCGCGAACGCTACTGGGGCACGCCGCTCCCCTTCTGGATGAGCGAGGACGGCGACCTGCGCGTGGTGGGCAGCGTGGCCGAGCTGGAGAAGCTGACCGGGCGCGACCTCACGGAGCTGGACTTGCACCGGCCCTATATCGACGACATCACCTTTGAGCAAGGCGGCAAGACGTACCGCCGCGTCCCGGAGGTGCTGGACGTGTGGTTCGACTCCGGCTCGATGCCCTACGCGCAGTGGCATCTGCTGACGGACGAGACGGGCGAGCGGGCGCTGCCGGGCAGCGAGGCGCAGAAGGACCTGTTCGAGCGGCACTTCCCCGCCGACTTCATCAGCGAGGCGATTGACCAAACACGCGGGTGGTTCTACAGCCTGCACGCCATCGCCACCATGCTCTATAACCAGCCCGCCTACCGGAACGTGATCTGCCTGGGCCACATCGTGGACGAACACGGCGCGAAGATGAGCAAGAGCAAGGGCAACGTGGTGGAGCCGCTGCCGCTGTTCGACAAGTACGGCGCGGACAGCGTGCGCTGGTACATGTTCATGGCGTCGGACCCCGGCGACCAGAAGCGGTTCTCCGAGCGGCTGGTCGCGGAAGCGCAGCGCAATTACGTGAACACGCTCTGGAACGTCTACTCGTTCTTCGTGCTGTACGCGAATCTGGACCGACCTGACCTGAACGCGGCGCCCGCTGTGGGAGAGCGCCCCGAGATGGACCGCTGGCTGCTCGCGCGGCTGGAGGAGACGGTACGGGACGTGACGGCGGCGCTGGATGCCTACGACGCCCGTGGGGGTGGGCGCGCGCTGGAACGCTTCGTGAATGACCTGAGCAACTGGTATGTCCGGCGCAGCCGCTCGCGCTTCTGGGGGGAAGGCGGGCAGGTGGACGTGGCCGCCTATGCCACCCTGCACGAGGCGCTGGTGGTGGTGTCGCAACTGACCGCGCCCTTCACGCCCTTCCTGGCCGACGCGATGTACCGCAACCTCACGCGCGGGGAGGGGGCGGAGAGTGTTCACCTCACGCGCTGGCCGCAGGTCCGGGCGGAGCGGCTGGACGAGCGGCTGACGGCGGAAATGGCCGCAGTGATGAAGGTGGTGGAACTGGGCCGGGCGGTACGCGGCGCCCACAACCTCAAGACGCGGCAGCCGCTGGCGAGCGTGACGGTGCGGGCGAGCACGCCGGAACTGACGGAGGCGCTGCGCCGGGCACAGGAGCAGATCAAGGAGGAGCTGAACGTCAAGAACGTGACGTTCCTCGAAGGGGTCACCGATCTGGTGCAGTACAGCCTGCGCCCCAACCTGCCGGTGATCGGCAAGGTCTACGGCAAGGCGCTGCCGCAGGTGCGGGCGGCGCTGGCGAATGCGGACGCGGCGGCCGTGGCCCGCGCCGTGCAGAAGGGCGAGAGCTTCACGGTGGAGGCGCAGGGGCAGACCTTCACGCTGACGCCGGAGCAGGTGCTGGTGGACGCCAAGGCCCCGGAAGGCGTGGCGGCGGCGGAGGACGGCGGGTTCCTGGTGGCCTTCGACACGCACCTCACCCGTGAGCTGGTGCTGGAGGGCCTGGCCCGCGACCTGGTGCGCGGCATTCAGGAGGCGCGCAAGGCGGCGGGTTTCGAGGTGCAGGACCGCATCCGCCTCGCCCTGGAGTTGACGGGGGACGCCCGCGAGGCCGCCGAAACCTGGCGCGACTTCATCGCCGGGGAGGTGCTGGCGCCCGAGCTGACCTTCGGCCCGGGCGAGGGGGACGCGGCGGAGGTCGAAGGCGGAACGGCGTACCTGACGAAGCTCTGAGCGAGGCAGAAACGGGGGGCGGGCCTGCGGGCGTCCGCCCCTCCCCTTTGCCCACCTTTACACGCTTGCGGCGCGCGCCTCAGAAATGCCCCTCAGCATGGGCGGGAGGAGGAAGTATGCCCTACAACAGCATTTCGGACCTGCCGCAGTCCCAGGTGGACCAGTACGACCACCACCAGAAAGAAGCGTTTCTGAAGGCGTTCAATAGCGCCCTGGACGAGTACGGCGGGGATGAACACCGCGCCTTTGCCGTCGCCCACGCGGCAGCCAAGAAGGCGGGGGCGAAGGAAGAGCGCGAGCACGACAAATAGGTCATACCCGTGGAACGGCTGGAGGGAATGCTCTTCCAGCCGAACTTTTTGGCTTTTTCCTTGTTACTACTGGAGTACGGACAGAATGACTGGAGATGGCTTACGCTGGGGGCATGACCTGGAACCCCGACCAGTACCACCGCCACCGCGAAGCCCGGAGCGCCCCCGTCCGTGACCTGCTGGCGATGCTGCCCGACCTCCCCTACCGCGAGATTGTGGACCTGGGGTGCGGCACCGGGGAACACACGCGGACGCTGGCGGAACGCTTTCCGGGGGCGCGGGTGCTGGGGCTGGACAGCAGTGCGGAGATGCTGGCAAAGGCGGACGCGGCGGGGCTGCCCCATCTGCGTTTCGAGCAGGGGGACATTCTGGAGCTTCAGGGGGAGTACGACCTGATCTTCTCCAACGCGGCTTTGCAGTGGCTCCCCGACCACCGGGCGCTGCTGGCCCGGCTGTGGGAAAGGGTGCGGCCTGGCGGTGTGCTGGCGGTGCAGGTGCCCGCCAACCACGATCATGCCAGCCACCGCCTGCTGACCGAGACGGCGAACGAGTTCGGGGAAGAGTTGCAGGGCTTCACGCGCTTCGGCACGGCGCACGGAGCTTCCCCGGTGCTGACACCCGCGCAGTACGCCGAGCGGCTGGATGAGCTGGGCGCCCTGGACATCACCGCCATCAGCAAGGTCTATCCGGTGGTGCTGCCGGGTGCGGAGGGCATCCTCGACTGGACGCGCGGCACGGCGCTGGTACCGTACCTCTCGCGGCTGAACGCGGCGGACGGGGAACGGTTCACGGCGGCGTATCTGGCGCGGCTGCGGGAGCAGTGGCCGGGTGAGCGGGTGTTCTACGCCTTCACGCGGGTGCTGTTCACGGCGCGCAGGGGCTGAAGGCAGACGACCGGTGCGGCGAAAGGCCAAACGGCCCGCCTCGCGCTTGCGGCACGCGCCGCTTTGCCTGGAACGCCTGACGGCTAACCCGCATAGGGCCGGGCCAGCAGGCCGTAGGTGCCGGGGCCGACGTGGGCACCGATCACCGGCCCCATCAGTTGCAGGCGGCCCTGGGCGACGTTCAGGCGGCTGGCGCTCACGGCGGCCTTGAGTTCGGCGACGCGGGCGGGGTCGCGGCCCGCGTGCCCGATGGTCACGGCCACCGGATCACGGCCAAAGCGTTCTTCCAGTTGGCCGAGGATGTCGCGCGTGGCGTCTTTGGCACGCACCCGGCGCACGGCCTTGAGGTGGCCTCCGTCGAAGCCCAGGACCGGCCGGACGCCGAGGACATTGCCGATGAGTTCCTGGGTGCGCGAGAGGCGCCCGCCGCGCCGCAGGAACTCCAGGGTCGGGACCGTGAACTCGACCCGCAGGCCCTCCTGCACCGCCCTGATCGCGCCCAGGGCCGCCTGCATGTCGCCCCCGGCAGAGGCGGCGTCACGGGCGGCCATCACGACCTCGGCCAGCGGCAGGGACGCGAACTGGCTGTCGACCACCTGCACCCGGTCCCCCGCGTTCAGGGCGCGGGCCGCCTGACGCGCGTGCTCGGCGGTGGCCGAGAGGTGGCCGCTGAGGTGGATGCTGATGACGCCCTCGTGCGTGGCGAGCAGCTCGCGGTACAGGGCCGCGAACGCCGCCTGGGTTGCGGGCTGGGTGGTCACGTTCCCGCCGCCGCGCTGGTGGTCGTACACCGCGTCCGGGTCGATGTCCTGCCAGTCGAGAAAGGACCGCTCGCCCAGCAGCACGTGCAGCGGCACGACGTGGAGGCCGAGCTGGCGGACTCTGTCGGGGTGAAGGTCGCAGGTCGAATCGGTGACGACGGCAAGCATGAACCCGAATGTACGGTGGGCGGACGTACACAACTCTGACACCTCGCCGGGAAGCGGCGGCGGGGCCTATACTCCGCAGTCATGGCGCCGATTCCAGAAAAGATTGCCGTGCTGTGCCACGCGGGAGCCGGGGGGTCCGGCGTGGTGGCCACCGAGCTGGGGTTGAAGGTCGCCCAGGCGGGGCGTGAGGTTCACTTTGTCGGGTCCGCCGTGCCCTTCCGCCTGGCGGGGCACCGGGGCCTGCGGGGGCCGTTCTTCCATCAGGTGGGCGGCTTCGCCTACGCGCTGTTCGACCAGCCCTACCCGGAACTGGCGGCCACGAACACGCTGACCGAGGTGATTCTGGAGCATGACGTGCGCCTCACGCACGCGCACTACGCGATTCCGCACGCGACGGCGGCCATCCACGCGCGGGCCATCACCGGGCGCAGCCGGGTCATGACCACCCTGCACGGCACCGACGTGACGCTGGTAGGCGCGGAGCCCGCCTTCCGGCACACCACCCGGCACGCCATCGAGCGCAGCGACCACGTGACGGCCGTCTCGGCCTTCCTCGCGCAGCAGACGCGGGAGGTGTTCGGCGTGGACCGCGAGATCGAGGTGATTCACAACTTCGTGGACGCGGCGCGCTTCGTGCGCGTGACCGACCCCGCCGTGCGCGCCCGCTTCGCCCACCCGGAGGAGGCGCTGCTGGTCCACGTCAGCAACTTCCGCCCGGTGAAGCGTGTGGAGGACGTGGTGCGGGTCTTTGCCCGCGTCGCCAGTGAGATTCCCGCCCGGCTGCTGATGATCGGGGACGGCCCGGAACGGCCCCGCGCGCTGGAACTGGCCGGGCAACTGGGCGTGATCGGCCGCACCCAGTTCCTGGGGTCCTTTCCCGATGTCGAGACGGTGCTGGGGATCAGCGACCTGTTCCTCCTTCCCAGCAGCAACGAGAGTTTCGGCCTGGCCGCCCTGGAGGCCATGAGCTGCGAGGTCCCGGTCGTCGCCGCCCGCGCGGGCGGGATTCCCGAGGTCGTGGAGGACGGGGTCACCGGCTTCCTCGCCCCGGTGGGCGACGTGGACGCGATGGCCGACGCGGCACTGCGGGTGCTGCGGGACCGCGACCTGTACCTCAGCATGGGCGCGGCGGGCCGTCAGGCCGCCCTGACCCGCTTTCACCCCGACCGGATCGTGCCGCTGTATCTGGCCGCCTATGCGCGGACGATGACGCTGTCCCTTTAGAGCATTTGTCGTCAAGATGACGTTGTTTTTGACCCTCTCCCCCGGTGGGAGAGGGCCTTGCGAAGCAAGGGGTGAGGGGGTCTTTTGCTCCAAGCGCTCTTTGCCTAGGGATGCCAGCCCAGCTCAGTGATGTATCTAGTGAAGAATTTCACAATAAATCTATTCGTGAAATTTGTGCTGGCTTTGAGGTCAAAAGCAGTGGGTTGGCCGTGGAACACGCCACCAGCCAGCCATAAGGGATCAGCGGCCCAGATTGAGCGTCACGTCCACTGCACCTTCCACGAAAGGCGCCACCTTCACGGCGCGGCCCACCTCGACAACGAAGGCATTCCAGCCACGCTTGAGGGCCACCTCGTAACCACGGCTGGCCTTCACGGTCACGTCGGAGTTGACCCAGACGATGAACAGGGAACCGCGTCCGGCACTCACGGCCACCTCGCGCAGGGCCTCGCCCTCGTCGTGCTGGCCGTTCCTGTTCGCGTCGCGGTAGGTGAAGAACTTCAGCTCGGCGGTCTGCGTCTCGGCGCTGACGCTGACGGGGTCGAGCACACCCGGCCAGGTGACGTTCTGGGCATTGAGGGCGGTCTGGGCGCGGAAGCTGGGGGAGGCGGTGGGGATTTCCAGGCGGAACTGGCCGCCCTGCACGGGCACGCTCACGATTTCCTGCACGGGCTGGCCGGAGGCGCTGACGGCCCAGCCGCTGACACGGGTATCCGCCGGAACGCTGCCCGTCACACTCCCCGTCACGGTGAGGGCGCCGCCCGATCCGAAGAAAAGGGCCGCCACGAGAAGGGGGAGACGAAGCTTCATGGCTCCAGTCTACGCGCGGGCCTGACGGGGAGGTGACGGAGCGCCAGAGAAAGAGCGGTTCAAGGAAAAGGAGCCGGAGCGCCTGGCTCCAGCCCCCTCCCCTGTTCATCCGGTTCAGGCGTTGACGTTCAGCGCCTTTTTCACCAGTTCCACGATCTCGGGCATGGTGTCCGCGACGGGGACGTTCGCGGCCTGGAAGGCGGCCAGCTTGCTCTCGGGGGTGCCCACGTCGCCCATGATGATCGCGCCCGCGTGGCCCATGCGCTTGCCCTTGGGGGCGGAGCGGCCGGAGATAAAGGCCACGACCGGCTTCTTCATGTTCTGGGCGATGTACTCGGCGGCGGCTTCCTCGTCCGCACCGCCGATCTCACCGATCACCACGACGGCGTCGGTTTCGGGGTCGGCCTCGAACATGGGGAGCACGTCCGCGAAGGTGGTGCCGATCACCGGGTCACCGCCGATGCCGACGGTGGTGGAGGTGCCCAGACCCGCGTCGAGCAGCAGCTTGGCGGCCTCGTAGGTGAGGGTGCCGGAGCGGGAGATCAGGCCGACGCGGCCTTGCTGCTCGTAGATGCGGTTGGGCATGATGCCCACCTTGCACTCGCCGCTGGTGACCAGGCCGGGGCAGTTGCCGCCGATCAGGCGGACGCCGGGGCCACCTTCGGCGCGGCTGACCAGGTCGAGGGCCTTGACTTCCTGCACGGCGCGCATCATGTCCACCGTCGGGACGCCCTCGGTGATCAGCACGATCAGGGGCACGCCCGCGTGGGCGCTTTCCAGCACGGCGTCGGCGGCCCCGGCGGGCGGCACGAAGATGATGCTGGTGTCGATGCGGTGCTTTGATTGGGCTTCCTCGACGCTGTTGTACACCGGCACGCCCTCGTGCGTCTGGCCGCCCTTGCCGGGGGTGACGCCCGCGACAATCTTGGTGCCGAATTCCTTCATCGCGCGGGTGTGGTTGGAGCCTTCACGCCCGGTGATGCCGACCACCAGGACCTGGGTGTCCTTGTTGACGAGAATGCCCATTACTTCGCCTCCACCTTGTTCGCTTCCTGGGCCGCCGCTTCCGCCGCCTGGAACATGTCGGGGTACATCTGGATCAGCGGGCTGTTGACCTCGGCCAGCAGGGCCTTGGCTTCCTCCTCCGCCGTTCCGGCCACGCGCATGCGGACCGGCTTGGTCAGGATGCCCTCGTTCAGCGCCTGGATGATGCCCTTCGCCACTTCATCCGCGCGGGTGATGCCACCGAAAATGTTCACGAAGATGCTCTTGACGTCGGGGTCCTTGCTGACGAGCTTGATCGCGTTGTAGACGATGTCGGCCCGCGCGCCGCCGCCGATGTCGAGGAAGTTGGCGGGCTTGGCCCCGGCGCGGTTCACCACGTCGAGGGAGGTCATCACGATGCCCGCGCCGTTGCCCAGCACGCCGACGTTGCCGTCGAGCTTCACGTAGGCGAAGCCGTACTTGCTGGCCTCGATCTCCAGGGGGTGTTCGGCTTCCAGTTCGCGCCACTCGGCCAGGTCCTTGTGACGGTACATCGCGTTGTCGTCGATCTCGAACTTGGTGTCCAGCGCCACGGGCGTGCCGTCCGCGTCCACGAAGAGGGGGTTGATCTCGACCAGCACGGCGTCCATCTTGAGGGCCGCGTCGCTCATCTTGACCATCATGTCCGCGATCTTGTTGAGGTTGCCCTTGAAGCCCGCCTGGAGGGCCACTTCACGGGCCTCGAAGGGGCGCAGGCCGGTGATGGGGTCGACGCGGTACTTGATGATCTTTTCGGGGGTGGCGGCGGCGACCTCCTCGATCTCCATGCCACCTTCCGCCGACGCCATCAGGGTGTAGCTCTGCACGTTGCGGTCGACGATCATGCCGACGTAGTACTCGGTCCCCGCGTCGATATCGACGGCCTTGGTGACCAGCACCTTCTTGACGGTCAGGCCCTTGATGTCCATGCCCAGGATGTTCTGGCCGTTCTCGTACGCCTTGTCGAGCGTGGGGCTGAATTTCACGCCGCCCGCCTTGCCGCGCCCGCCCACGTGAACCTGCGCCTTGACGACCACCGGCTGACCGTAGTCGCGGGCGATGTCGCGCACCTCATCGGGCGTGTAGGCCACCTTGCCTTCCTGCACGTTCACGCCGAAGCGCCGCAGCAGTTCCTTCCCCTGATACTCGTGAAGTTTCACGGAAACTCTCCTCCTTGGGTGGCGGCCCCTTGTGGCCTGTCTTTTGTCCCGAAGAAGGAGTATAAGCTGCATTCCACTTGGACAGGCACCTTGTCCCCTCAGTGGGGACAGGAAGCGAAGGCCCGGTGTGGGCGGCGGGCGCGTGTTACCTTCCGCCTCATGACGCAACTCGACCAGTTGAGGGCCGCGATGAAGGCGGCGGGCGTGGACGCGCTGTGGGTGAGCAATCCGGCGAACGTGCGGGCCTTGAGCGGCTTTTCGAGCGGCCAGGACGGCAAGGTGCTGGTGACCGGGGACGGGGCGACGCTCTACACCGACGCGCGCTACACCGTGCAGGCGCAGGAGGAATCGCAGGTGCCGCAGGTGATCGCCCGCCCGCCCGAGACGTACCAGGACGCGGCACAGAAGGTGAAGGGCGCACGGGTCGGCTTCGAGGCCGAACACCTGACGGTGGCCGGGCTGGAGGCGTTGCGCGAGCACTGGGACGCGGCGCTGGTGCCGACGCGCGGGCTGGTGGAAGGCGTGCGGCTGGTGAAGTCGCCCCAGGAGGTGCAGGCGATCCGGGAGGCGCAGGCGGTGGCGGACCGCGTGTTTGGGGAGGTGCGCCCGATGATCCGCGCGGGCGTGCGCGAACTGGACGTGGCGCTGGCGCTGGAAATGGGACTGCGCCGCGCGGGCGCGGAGGTCGGCTTCGACGTGATCGTGGCGAGCGGGCCGCGCGGGGCGATGCCGCACGGCGTGGCGTCGGAACGGGTGATCGAGGACGGTGATCTGGTGACGATTGATTTCGGCGCGCGGGTGAACGGCTACCACAGCGACATGACGCGGACGGTCGCGGTGGGGACGCCGTCCGAGGACCTGCGCCGGGTCTACAACGCGGTGCTGGAGGCCGAGGAGGCGGCGGTGGCGGCGGTCCGGCCCGGAGCGAGGACGGGCGATCTCGACGCGCTGGCTCGCGGGATTCTGGAGCGGCACGGGCTGGCCGAGGCGTTCGCGCACTCGCTGGGGCACGGCGTCGGGCTGAACATCCACGAGGGGCCGAGCCTCCGCAAGGGCAGCGAGGACGTGCTGGAGCCGGGCATGGTGGTGACGGTGGAGCCGGGCGCGTACCTGCCGGGCGTGGGCGGCGTCCGGCTCGAGGACCTGGTGCTGGTGACGGAGGACGGCCACGAGGTCCTGAGCCGCGCGCCGAAGGAGCGGCTGTGAGGGCGGCGGCTCTGGCGGCGGCGCTGCTGGCGGGGAGCGTCGCCTTCGGGTTGCCGGGCGGGACCGCGCAGGCCAGCGTGTACCAGCGGGGCCACGCGGTCTATTACGGCGGCAAATACAACCGGCATACCCGCCTGACTGCCGCGCACCGGACGCTGCCGCTGGGGACCTGGGTCAGGGTCACGCATACCCGCACCGGCCGCAGCGTGGACGTGCTGATCAATGACCGGGGACCGTTCGGGAACGCCTCGCGCGTGATCGACCTGTCACGCACGGCGGCCTCCAGGCTGGGCATCCTCTCTGCGGGGGTTGCGCCCGTAACGGTCCAGGTGCTGCCCCGGTCCTAGCCGCCCCCGCCGGACAGTGATGTTAGAATCGGCCCGGGTTTCACCCCTAGAGGAGGAGTTTCAATGACGATGGAAACGGCGCTTCTGACGCTGGACACGCTCGCCAAGTACCTGCGCGAGAAGGAAGTCCAGCTCGACATGGAAGAGAACAACGGCCAGCGCTTCATCCGCATGGGCTGGCGCTTCGAGATGGGCGACGCGGCCGTGCTGGTGAGCGTGAACGACGGCCCCAACAACACCAGCCGCCTGGAGATCACCTGCGTGACCCAGAAGCAGTACGCCGACCGCCGCCAGGAGGTCATGGTCCTGCTCAACGAGCGCAACCGCGAGCGCGCCTTCAGCCGCTCCATCGACGCGGACGGCAACGTCTGGCTGGAGTACGTGGGCTTCTACCCCACCCTGGCCGAGATGCCCCAGGAAACCTTCGACACCCTCTTCGGCGGCGTTCTGATGCACTTCCAGGACGACTACGCGGCCCTCGAGGGCTACGTGCCGGGGCCGCAGCTCCAGCAGCCGCAGGCGTAAGAACGTCAGAGGCGAGGGCGGGGAACTCCTGCCCTCTCTTCTCTAGATTATAAGTGAAATTATTCACGACAAACTTGGTCGTGAATTTTTTGTTTCAGACGGAGTTAGGGTTCTAAGGTGCCGGTGAGCTGGATCACCGCACAGCCGCCCCGTCAGGGCCCTGCCCGCCACTTCGCGTAAGCCCCTCGCACGCCACCTGCACCAGCGAATGCCCCTTGCGACCTCCCAGCCCCTCCGGCGTTCCCTGAAAGGCAAAACGGGGGAGCGTGAACTACAGGTTCCGCATCCGCAGACCCAGCACGATCAGCACGATGCCCGCGATCAGGGCGTAGACCCCGATGAAATAGGAAACCGTGAGCGTCCCCGCGATGGGGTTCAGTGCCAGCAGGATGCCCAGGATCACCAGCAGCAGACCGCTGAGGCCCACCAGCCACTCCCCGGCCCCCGGAATCGCCGCCCGCCAGCGAATCGCGGCCACGATCTCCAGCACGCCGCGCACCAGCGCCCAGGCCGCGACCAGCCACAGCAGCGCCAGGACCGTCGCGCCGGGGTTGACGAAAGTGACGATGCCCGCCAGGATGCCCAGCACCCCGCTGAGGACCAGGGGCCAGCGCACCCCACCCGCCCGCGAGGAAAAGCCACCGATCAGGGTGGCGATCCCGTCCACGAAGGCGTAGGCCCCGAACACGACGGCGAGCGACAGGAACGCCGCACCCGGCCAGATCAGCGCCAGGATGCCGAAGAGCAGCGTCAGCACGCCGCGCGCCACTGTCCAGCCCCAGGAGGAACGGGCGGCGGCGCGGAAGGAGGGGGTAGGGGCCGGGCCAGGGTTACCGGGTTGCGTCATGATCCACCTCTTTCTTCGGTAGGGAGGCTTGCCTGCTGTCGTCTCTTCCTGTGCCAGCCGCCGCGTCCAGGTGATCAGCGCCTCAAGCTGCTCGGGCGGGGCCAGCTTCAGTTTGCTCCGGCCCCGGCCAGGAAGGCGTCGTAAGCGGCCGTGAAGCGTCTGGGTTCCTCGAAGTAGACCAGCGCGCCCGTATCAAACCGCTCGAAGCTCCAGTTGGGTCTGTTCTCGACGTTGCCGAGATCGCCGAAGTCCGTGAAGCGGTCACGCTCCCCGTAGGCCAGCCATACCGGGACAGTGAGGCTTTCGTACACCCGGTCGATGTCGGCGCCGAACAGCAGTCCGCTGATGAAGGCGAAGGGCGCGTGCCGGGCGCCGGGCACGTGCGAGGTGGGGTAGTCGTACCGCAGCAGCCCCTCGTCGACGGCCGCAGACGAGCCGAAGGTCAGCTTCAGGAAGTAGCGCAGGCTGGGCGCGCTTGCCAGCAGGTCGTAAAAGGGCTGCGCCCAGAGCGGGTTCTCGTACACACGTTTGAGCCCCGCGCTTTCCCGGGTACTGCCCGGATCGCCGTAGAACTGCTCGTTCTTCCCGAAGCCGGTCGGCGTGACGAGGGTGACCGAGCGGAAGCGGTCCGGCCCCTCCGAGGCAGCGCGCGCCAGGAACTCGCCGCCCAGCGAGAGGGCCAGGGCGTCCACGGGACGGCCGTCCTCCAGGGCGATCTCGTCGAGAACGTCATGGACCGCGTCGGCCATCAGGCGCGGTCGGTACTCCCGGTCCCCCCGCCGGGAGAAGCCGAAGCCCGGGAGGTCGAGGGCGTACACGCGGCGGGAAGCGCGGTAATGCTCGAAGAGGGGACGGACCTCATAGGCGCTCGCGGCGGCGTTCACGCTGTGGATCAGGAGCAGGGGGGCCCCCGAACCCGCGACGTACACGTTGAGCAGCCCCGCGCGGCGGCCGAGGGTGCGCCGCTCGGCGGCCAGGGCGGGCGGGGGCGTCAGGTCGTGGGGGACGCGCAGGCGGCTGTAGAGGCTCCAGCCCAGCCAGGCCGCCAGGGGCAGGGCCGCCAACCAGGCCGCTTCGGGCAGGAGGGAGGACCGTGCTTTGCCCGGTAAGGTCATACCTGAGCGTAAGCCACAAGTCCCCGGTGAGGAACGACGGGACGCGGAAGAGGCTTGAGGAAGCCATCATGAGCTGGTGAGCCTCCGGCGCTTCGTGCGAGACAGGCGACTGGCAAAGCTCCGCGGGGCAGCTCTACGAGTCCGCAGGAGAGGGCCTCTCCGAACGGAAAACATCCGCTTTCCCGTCCGGATGTTCTGGCATCAGTGCAAGAAGGTCATAGACCTCCGCCCCACCTGCCCCATCAGTTGCCTCGCTGCGCCAGCAGTTCCTCCAGCCGGTCCACGTACCCGGCCAGCACACGGAAGGTCGCCTCCACGGGTTCGGGGCTGAGCATGTCCACGCCCGCCTCCTTCAGGGCGTCGATGGGATCGAGGCTGCCGCCGGACTTCAGGAAGGCCAGGTAACGCTCGCGGGCGGCTTCCGGGTCCTGGGCGAACTGTTCGAGGAGCTGGTGGGCGGCGCTGATGCCGGTGGCGTACTGGTAGGCGTAGAAGTTGGCGTAGAGGTGGGTGGAGAACTGCGCCCACAGAATGCCGCTGCGCTCGCGGTCCATCGTCACGCCTTCGCCGTAGCCCTGTTTCAGCAGGTCGGCGGTGAGGTCGATCAGGTCGGGGGCGCTGAGCGTCCCGCCCGCCTCGATGCGGCGGTAACTCTCCAGCTCGAAGGCCGCGAGGGTCGGCATGATGAAGAAGTAGCGGTGGAAGTTGGCGAGGGCTTCTTCGATCAGGGCGACCTCAAAATCCGTGTCGCCCGCCTCACGTGCCTGCTTGAGGAGGGACTGGCGGACCATCGCCTGATTGAAGTTGCTGGCGACCTCGGCGTGGAAGAGGGTGTAGCGGGGGACCGCGTAGGGGTGTTCGCGCTGGGAGAGGAGCGAGTGCATGGAGTGGCCGATCTCGTGGGCCAGGGTGGAGTAGCTGGCCACGGTGCCGTTCCAGGTCATGAAGATGTAGGGTTTGACGCGCCCGCCGCCGTTGGAGTAGGCGCCCTGGCGTTTGCCGTCGTTCTCGGCGTAGTCCACCCAGCGTTCGGTGGTGAGGCCCGCGCGCAAATCCCGCACGTAGTCCTCTCCCAGGGGGGCCATGCCCGCCGCGATCCACTCGACCGCCTGCGCGTAGCTCACCTCGCGGGGGGGGACCAGGGCAGCCTTCACGTCGTATTCGCGCAGTTCGGGGAGGTTCAGCCAGCGGCGGCGAACATTCCAGTAGCGGTGCCAGGTGGGGGTGTGGGCGCGGTAGGTGTCCAGCAGGGTGGTCACGACCCCCACGGGGATACGGTTGGGCGCGAGGGTCGCGGTGATCGCGTCGGGGTAGTGGCGGGCGCGGGCCAGGAAGACGTTCTGGCGGACGCTGGTGGCGTACATCGCGGCCTGGCTGTGCTTCACGGCGAGGTGGGCGTCGGCGTAGTTTTCCCAGGCCTCGCGGCGGACCTCGCGGTCGGGGGAGGCGGTCAGGCGGTCCACGTTGCCCTGGGTGATCTTCTCGCCGCCCGCCGTGCCGAAGCGCAGGTCCATGTTCGCCAGGGCCGGGTGGATGCTCCGCTCGGAGGCGAAGGGGGCCTGCACCGCGCCCAGGAGTTCTTCGACCTCGGCCGAGCGCACGTGGGCGCGGTCCCGCCAGAGGCGTTCCAGGCGGATGCGGTCATCCTCCAGGTCGGGGCGCGTGAGCCAGCCGCGGACCGTCCCCTCGTCCAGCGCGAGGAGTTCGGGATCGGCAAAGGCAGTCACGCTGCCGAAGCGCGCGGCAATGGTGCTGGCCTGGTCGCGGCGGGCGGCGGCCACGGCGTCACGCCCGTCCACGCTCGCGCCCATGCTTGCGTAGGACAGGAGGCGGACCAAGCGCAGTTCCACCTCGTCGGCCTCGCGCAGATAGGCGGCGAGGGCTTCCGGGCTGCTGCCCAGCTTTCCGGCGTGGGCGGCCAGGGCGTCAATCGCGGCGGGCAGGGCCTGCGCCTCGGCGTCCCAGGCGGCGGGCGTGGCGAAGAGGGCCTCGATGTCCCAGGTCTGCTCGCGGGGAACGTCGGCGCGGGACGGCAGGGCGGCCTTCTGCTGGGTTGTGGTCATGTCGGGCAGGCTACCACCCGTCCGGCCCGGCGGCAGGCTCCGCCGTTTGGCCTATCGGGACGGGGCCGCCCGCCGCTGGCGCACGCATTCGTACAGGACCAGGGCGGCGGCGGTGGCGACGTTCAGGCTATCGGCGGCGCCGTGCATGGGGACGCGCACCGGCACCTCGGCGGCCCGCCACCTCTGAGGCAGGCCCTCGTGTTCGGCGCCGAGGACCAGGGCGACCCGGCCGGTCAGGGGGGCGTCCCAGTAGACCTGCGGGGCGTCGGGGGTGCAGGCGACGCGGGTAAAGGCCCGATCCGCCAGCCAGGCCAGGGCCTCCTCCTCGTCCAGAGCGGCGACGGGCAGGGTGAAGACGCTGCCCTGGGACGCGCGGATCACGTTGGGACTGTACACGTCGGCGCCGCGCCCCAGCACCAGGACCCCCGCCGCCCCCGCCGCGTCCGCCGTCCGCAAGATCGCGCCGACGTTGCCGGGCTTTTCCAGACCGTGCAGGACGACCAGCACCGTGTCCTCACCGGGTTCGGGGAGGCGGGGCGCGGGTGCGGGGACGGTGGCGAGGAGGCCGTCGGGGTTCTCGCGCCCGCTGACCTTTTCAAAGGCCTCACGGGAGAGGTGGGTGCGGGGGCCGGGGAGCGTGGCGGCGACCGCGTGCGCCTCGGGGCTGTAGAGGGCCTCGCAGGTGTAGAGGGTGGTCGGGACCAGGCCCGCCGCGGCCGCCCGCGCGAGTTCACGCGCTCCCTCGATCAGGATCAGGCCTTCGCGCTCGCGCTCGCGGCGCTGACGCAGGCGCACCAGCCGCTTGACTTGCGGGTTTTGCAGGGAGGTGATGGGGTCGGGGGCGGTCATCGGGGCTTCAGTATGCCCCGTGGCGGCGGGCGAGGCCTCTCTCCTGACAAGCTCTTAGCGGACGGTGAGCGTGAAGGGCACCTCAATGTCCACAGGCTTCCTGTTCTGCGCCTCTACGGTAATCACCAGCGTGCCAGTCACCACCGTGCCCGCTGTGGGCTTTTGGGTGAAGTTCACCTGCACGCAGCCCTGCGCCCGGAATGCGTTGTACATCTTGTCGAAGAACCCCTGGAGTTGTGTCGCGCTGGTCGCCTTCTGAAACAACCCGCCCGTCGCCGCTGTCAGGTCCTCCAGGACCGAGAAGTTCACGGTATTCCGCGCGTCCAGCCCGATGGCATAGACCCTCGTACCGTTCTGCTTCGCCACCGCGATGGCTGCCTGCGCTGTGGGGTTGCGGGCAGTATCCTCACCGTCCGTGAGGATGAGCACTGTACCGTTTGCCCCGCCACTGGCTGCTGTCAGGTTGCTGGCGTCGATGATCGCCCCGTAAAGTGGCGTGCCGCCTCCCGCGAAGGTGGCACGGCCTACGGCAGTGTTCAGCAGAGCCTTATCCCCCGTAAAGTCCTGCCAGAGATAGGACACCGACAGGTTGTGGTTGGGTGAGGTGGACCCGTCGAACGACAGCACCGCCGCCTTGTCCCGGCTGCCCAGGCGAGCCACGAACGCCTGCGCGGCCTCGCGGCGAAGTTTCTGTGGATCGTTGTCGGTCATGCTGCCGGTGCTGTCCAGACTGATGGCCGCCGTGATGACGTCTTGCGTCTTCACCTGCCCGCAGATCGTCGCTGTCGCGGTGCCCGCACTGATGACCTTGACGCTCGCGCTCTTGAGGGTGGCGGTCGTCACGACGTCCTGCCCGTTCAGGGGTGTAAAGCCCACCTGATAGGTGTTGGCGTCGATGACGCGTACGCCGTTGATGGTCCCGGCTGTCGCGGCCGGTTCGGTGGGTGCGGCCGGTCCGTGACCGCAGGACGCGAGCGTGAGGGCGAGGGTGGTGGCGACGAGCAATGCACACTTTTTCATACGGGCCTCCTGAAGGCAACGTGGAAGGGTGGAGGGGAAAGAAGGGTGGACAGTCCAGCCGTGTTGATCAGCGTTTCAGGAGGCTTATAAAACCGGGTTTTCCTTTGACCGGACCCGTGATCATCCTTTCGAGTCCTGACCCACATTCAGTTCGGTGAATGGTCTGTCGAAAAGAAGGCTGGTTGCCGGGTGTGACCATGATCTTGTATTCGTCATCATGCATCTCGGTGTCGCCTCCCTGATACCAGGGACACACCTCGTCCGATGTCCTAAATGAGCCGAAAGATTTGAGACCGCCCGAATGGAAGTCTGCCAACTCCGCCGAACCTCCCATGCCTCCCGCTCCGCTATAGGAGGCCCGGACAATCACGTCATCCGTGCCGTTGCCGTTCACGTCCCGGAACTTCTCGACGTGCACATTCATGCCCTGAACTGTGTAAGCCGCGACAAGCCGGTTACCCTCCAGAACGCCGAGGACGTACTGATTGAAGTTGGCTGCTCCGCAATACCACACCGACACGAGCCGCTGTTTGGCCCCTTTGCGTGTGAAGCTGCCCGCCACGCTTTGTGCGTCCCCATGTTGATCTCTAGCCGTCTCGTCCTGACATGGGTAATCGGACTTGTTCTGATAAGCGGCCATCGCGGGAAAGCCCTGACTTCGCACGAGTTGCACGTCGGCCGCACTCGCTTTGCCCGCAGGAGCGCCCTGCATCGGCACCGCGTTCAAAGCCGATGCTACACCGACACTTCCGGCGAGGAGCGCCAGCCCGGACCGCGCCCGCATCACCGCACCGCCACATTCACAAACCGGGCATTGCCGAGCCGCAATTCGTCAATCCGGTTGACGTTGACCGGCGCGGTGATTGTCAGGGTGGTCACGGCAGGGGTGGCCGTAGCGGTTGCCGCCACAACAGCGCCGTTCACCGCCACGTTCAGGTTTTCCAGGGTCGCGCTCTGGGCGGTGGCGCGCATGGGAGCCAGGCTCAGTGTACAGGCAGCCATGCCGGGATTGGTCACACGACAGCCTTGCAGCGTCACATCGTACATGCCCCCGTTGAGTGCCACACCAGAGAGGGTGGCGTAGCCGGAGGTGGCGTTCGCGGTCAGGTACTGCTTGGGGTTGGCGATGGCTTGCGGGGTGGGGAGTGAGGAGACAGGGGTAGGGGTACCGCGAATGGCGACATCTTCCAGCCGTACCCATTTGTCGTCCTTATGGCCGATATCGAGGTACTTGAGCATGTTCAGTGAAGGTGGCATGTTTTCAAATTTAATTTGCAAGCTGTAGTTGATTCCGGGAGATACGGTTGTGTCAATATCGCCGTCTGTCTCTTTGCCATTATTAAACGAACTAATACTGATCTTATCTGGAGCGTATCTTGTTCCATCTGATGTAACCACATTAAAAAGTCGCTCCCTGTTAATCAAAATCCTCTTATCTACACTTTCATTAGAGTTAATTATAAAGCTACAGACAATAGTGCCTTTACTATTAGAAGAGCAGCCGGTAAAATTAAGTGTAGTTTTTATAATATGATCCCAATAACCGGACAGCCCCAATCCGACCTGCAAATTTTTTGCAGTGGATTGAGCTTCCACAAATGATATATTGGATAAGATAAGCGTGGATAAAACAGAGACCGCAGATAGATTTTTATTCATAGCTTACTCCTTGCAAGAGATTTGAAAAAGAAAACAGGGGTGCTAGTGTGCGCTGAACAAGCTTGCTTCGTTCTCACGCAATTAATGCGCCTTAACCGTCAATTGCAGTTCATACCTCCCCGCCGGATATCGGCTTCCCCCATCCTGAATGGAGCGGTCAAGTTCGGTAATCAGCCTGAACTCGTGGGTTTGTCCGGGTTGAAAGTCCTGGACGACCAAGCGACGTTTCAGGCAAGTGGACGTGTGGCCTTCCCAGAATTGCTCCTTGTTGATGGGTTGCCCGTCAATCTCGTAGCGAAAGGTGGCGTGGTTGAGGAAGTTCGCCAGTCCTGCAGCGTTCGCGGAACACCAGGCACTGCCCCAGGTGTATTGACCCGTGGTCGACACGCTGACCCGGCACCGTTTGACCGGGTTGCCCGGATCGATCAGGGCACACCCCTTGCCATCACTGCCGTCCATGGTGGTGGCGAGGTCATACAGGCGGGGCATACCCGACCTCACTGGATCGCTGAGAGGTTTCACAAGCCGGAAACTGGGACCCGTAGCCTCGGGAGTGGGTACTGATGCCGTGGAGACAGCAGGGGAAACCGCACTGGCCGTCAGCGTAGGTGTGCTTGCGACTGGTGGGGAGACTGGCTCACTCGCGTGGGCGCGGGCGCTGAAGGCGTGAACACCAAGCCATCCGCCCCCAAACAAGACAACCAGGGCGGCGATGATCCCAGCGGGAATCAGCCAGTTGTTCTGTGTGGCCTGCGGGGTGAACAAGGGAGAAGTCAGTAACGGACTCACGGGGTCCGAGGTGCTACTGACTTCGGGGGGTGAAGGCTCGGGCGTCGGGGCCACCACAGGAACTCCGGTCATCACCACTGTCGTTCCGGATTCGGCATGGAGCTTGACGTGTTGCAGGACTTCCAGGGCGATGTCCTTGTTGCGGTTGGCGACCAGGGTGGGCAAGCGGAAGAGGTCGATCAGTGCCCAGATCAGGAAACCGGAAAAGGTAAACCAGTAGATGAACTGGGTGCCCCACTGCCCGAGATAGGCGTAATGCAAGCCGAAAAACCAGCAGAGGTAGGCCACGCCGATTTTCCTTGCCTTCCGTTTGTAGGCATTCTCGAAGATCATCCGGTCTTCGGTGGACAATTGACTGTAGGCTTTTTGAATCAGGGGATCGGAAATGACTGTCATGGCCTCAACCTGATCCTTTCGGAAAGCAGAACAGAATAGGGCTTCAGGTTCAGCGCCTCGGCGTGACCACTGCACCTGTGCAGGTGTAGGCCCCGTTGCCCGTCGCTTTGCACCCACTGAGCTGAATGTTGTACTGGTCGGCGTTGACGGCTGGGGCAGGAGCAGGAGCGGGAGTAGCGGGGCGCTGCACAATGGGCGCGGGTGCGTTGCCGCTGCTCACCGGCACGTTGTCGAGGCGCTTGCCGGGCAGTACAAGTGCTCGGATGGAGGAGGTGCCAGCGGGAAGTGGGAGGCGGATGGAGATTGTTACAGGTACGTCTTTGATGACGTCCGCCCTGGGGTTACAGTAAAAGCCGCTGCCCGCTACCGCAACACGATAGGCCTTTGCAGTCTTCCCATCAGACGTGAAGAGTTGAACCCAGTCACAGTTGTACTCAACGTTCCCCTGCTCCAGCTTGGTCAACGTGTAGGAGAGGTCGCACTGCACACCATCAGGTCCTACGTAACAGCCGAGAAAGGTAAAGTTTCCGTTCCCCTTATCGTCTGGCCAGGTCTGCCCCTGTGCCCCTGCGAATCCACTGAGGGTGGAAAGCAAGGTAATAGTCAGGCCACTCCAGAGAGTTCTCAACCTATTCCCCTTCATGTTTTCCTCCACCTGTTTAGAGCAATAGAAACCCACCCACGGCCCTTACCGTGGCACCGACAGAGCGACTTTTCCGGGGAAAAGGGACGTGGCCGCAATGAGGAAAACCTCACAACCACGTGAGGCCAGCCTAAGCCGCTGCTCTCACGGGTGCAACTGCCAGGTTTTCTCACTCATTCTCAAGTGCGCCCCACGCTCCTCGTGGGGCAGGTACCATCAATTGAAATGACCGAGCCGAGTGGTCTGCACTTCCACACGCGAAGCGGCCTCCTGACGCTGCACGGCCAGACCCTCGACCTCGACGTGCGGCAGCAACGCCTGCTGGCGGTGGTCGCCGTGGCCACGCTGAGGGGGAAGGGTGGGGCGGAGGTCAGCGAATTCCGCCGTGCCCGTGGCTGGTCCCACCTGAATGACGGGGCCATCAAAAACGCCGCGTCGCGGCTGCTGATGCGCCTGGGCGAACTCAGAGCGCCTCTCGTGGCCTTCGCGCCCAGGGAAAAGACGAAGCGGTGGGCCCTGAACATGGCCGAGATCGGCGCCTTGTCGCACGACCTCGCCGATCTGGAAACCTTTGCCGCCTGGGTGTTTGACGAGGCGGCGCCCATGCAGTCCGACACGCTGAATGCGGCGCGGCTGCTGGTTCTCGCCGCCACTGCTTTCGAACAGGGACGTTACAGGGACGCGGAGGAACACGCCCGCGCGGCCTTTCTGGCTGAACCGTCGCCTGACCAGCATCTCCGGGCACTGGCGATGATCGCCTGGGTCAAGACCGTCTCCGCCTCACACGAAGAGGGCTGGTCCACGGTGAAGGCATTGCAGGAGCAGTTGCAGCGGTACCAGCAGGACGCGGCGACCCTGCCCAGCGATGAAGTCGAAGCCCTGACCTGGATTCAGATCGCGCGGTTTCACATGCGGAAAGTGCAACCGAAACCGGCAAGAGCGGCATATGCCCACGCGGCACGATTGCTTGGAGAAGGCCACCACCGCGAATGGGGGGCCATCGAAGCGGGGCTGGGATATCTCGCGCAGCAGGACGGAGAGCTGATGGAAGCGGCGCGGCGTTACCAGTCGGCGCTGGGGCACTTCACGCGAGGGCACTGGCCCTGGGCCATGCACGCGCAGTACAACAACCTCGCCGCTGTGAATTTCCGGCTCCACGAGGAGGGGGTGCCGGATGCGCCCCACCATGCGCCGGGATTTCTCGCCGAGGCCATTCGTTGGAGTTTGCACGCGCGCGACTTCGCGGACTCGATGGACTTCGGCGGGAGCATCGACATCGAGGTGAACCTCGCGTATGCCTACCGCTTACAAGGAAGGATCGATGAGGCACGCAAAGAGCTGCTCCGGGCGGCGCGGAGCGCACGTGCCTCCCAAAACATCAGTGATCGCGCCATCATCACCGTGGAACGCGCGGAGATTGAGGAAGCGTCGGGGCAGCGTGCGCAAGCTGTGGAATCGCTCCGTGAGGCTCTGGGCCTGTTGAGTGAAGTGGGTGTCGACGAGTGGACACGTGCTGCGGAACGTCGCCTCAACGAACTCGAAGAGGGCGTGCCTCTCTCCAAACCCATCAAACTGTGGTGAGTCCAGAGGGAAGGTTACTCTCGATCAACCCAGCCGCCCGATCACCGGCAGCGCCGTCACCACCAGCGCCGCCGTCAGCAGACTGGCGAAGGTGCTGAGGGCGACCGCGCTGGCGACCGTCTCCGCGTCGGCGTGGTATTCGCGGGCCAGCAGAAAGGCATTCACGGCGGTGGGCATCGCGGAGGCCAGGACCAGGCCCTGGAGGTTCAACCCGCGCAGGCCCAGCAGGAGGCCCAGGCCCAGCGCGAGCGCGGGCATGGCGAGGACCCGCAGCCCCACGGCGGTCAGCACCGGCCGGGTCAGGGCGATGCGGCCCGCCTGACCGATCTGGATGCCCAGCGACAGCAGCACCATCGGCAGCGCGGCCTGCCCCAGCAGGTCCACGCCCCGGCGCAGGCCCAGCGGGACGGGGAGGTGCAGGAGACGGACCAGCAGCGCGGCGGCGATGCACCACACGACCGGGAGGCGCAAGACGGCCTTCAGCCCGGCCCGTGCCCCGCCCGCCGAGCCGTACAGCAGCGGCCCCAGCGTGAAGGTCAGGACCACCGAACACAGGAAGATCACGACCGCCTGGTCCAGTCCCGGCTGCCCCAGCGCGAAGAGGGCGATGGGCAATCCGAAGTTGCCGTTGTTGCCGATGGCGACACTTGCCATGACGGCGCGGCGGGTCACGCTGGCGGCACGGTGCGCGGCGAGAAAGGCGAGCAGCACGCCCGACAGGGCCAGCACGAAATAAGCGGCGGCCAGGTGCAACCCCGCCTGCGCGCTCACGCTGGTGCCCAGCAGGCTGCTGAGGGCCAGGGCGGGCGTCAGGCCGTTCAGGCTGACCTTGCCCAGCGTGTCCTGGCTCAGCGTGAAGCGGCGGGCCAGCAGCGCACCGACTCCCGCGACCAGCACGACCGGTAGCACGACGTTGAGGAGGGCCGGAAACACGGGGGGCAGGATAGCTCGGCCTCTTTCTGGACTCGGTTCAGAGTTGATGGTAGGCGGGCGGAGGGGACCTAGCCTGGGCACGATGAGCAGAACACTGGCATTCCTGGGCCTGGGCGCGATGGGCTGGCCGATGGCCGCACAGCTCGCCCGGCACACCAAAGAGACGGGCGGGCGCACGCTCGTCTGGAACCGCACGCAGGCGAAAGCGGACGCCCACGCCCGCGAGTTCGGCAGCGAGGCGGCGGCGCTGCCCGAGGTGGCCGCCGCCGACGTGATCTTTTCCTGCCTGCCCACCAGCGCGGAGGTGGATGAGGTACTGACGGCGCTGGGCGGCCAACTGCGGGCCGGGGCGGTCTGGGTGGACTGCACCAGCGGGCAGCCGGAAGCGGCGCGGCGACAGGCGGCGGGGCTGGCGGGGCGCGGGGTGGCCTTTCTGGATGCCCCCGTGAGCGGGGGACCGGGGGGCGCGGCCGCCGGAAAACTGACCGTGATGGTCGGCGGGGATACGGCAGTGCTGGAGCGGGTGCGCGCCGACCTCGCCTTCGCCGCGAAGGTGGTCCATGTGGGCGACGTGGGCGCGGGCTTCGCGGTAAAGGCGATCAACAACACGCTGATGGCCGTGAATATGTGGGCGGCGGGCGAGGGGCTGGCGGCGCTGGCGCGGACGGGGGTGGACCTGCACGCGGCGCTGGACGTGATCAACGCGAGCAGCGGGCGCAGCTACCCCACCGAGGCGCTGATTCCCCAGCGGGTGCTGACGCGCGAGTTTCCGGTGACGTTCCAGCTCGGCCTGCTCGCCAAGGACGCGGGGATCGCGGCCGAGGTGGTGCAGGACGCCAGGGCCAGCGCGCCCGTGCTGACGCAGGTGGCGGCGCTGTACCGGGCGGCGGCCCACAGCATTGGGGCGGAAGCGGACTACAGCGCCGCGCTGAAGCTGGTGGAGCAGATGAACGGCACGGAGATCAAGTGACGCCCCTCTTCGGGGTGGCGACGGATGGCGGGCTGGACGCCTTCGCGGGCCTGAACAACGCCGTGCCGGTCGCGCCCTTCAGCCTGAATTTCGGCTCCAGGACGTACCGGATGGACGAGATCACGCGCGAGGGGCTGTACCGCGAGTTGCAGACCCACCCGGTCCATCCGACCTCCAGCCAGCCCACTCCCCAGGACTGGGCGGAGGCGGAGCGGCGGGCCAGCGGAGGCCTTCTGCCCGTGCTGGCGCTGACGATCAGCGGCGGGCTGTCGGGGAGCATCAACGCGGCGGAACAGGCGCGGGCGGTGGTGCCGGAGCTTCCGGTCACCGTTGTCGATACACGCACGCTGAGCGCGGCCCAGGCGTTTCAGGTTCACGCGGCGGCGACGGCATCACAGCGCGGCGAGACGCTGGAGACGGCGCTGGACTGGGTGCGCCGGACCGCCGGGGAGACGGAACTGTACTTCACCATCGAGACGCTGGAGTACCTGCGCCGGGGCGGACGGATCGGGCGGGTGCAGGCCACGCTGGGGGGCCTGCTGAACCTCAAGCCGGTGATCACGGTGGACCGGGCGACGGGCGCCTATACGAACGTGGGCCGGGCGCGCAGCTACAAGGGGGGCATCGAGGCCGTCGCCACCCAGGTTACCAGCCGCTATGGCGAGGGCACGCCGCTGCGGGTGGGCCTGCTCTACGGCAGCGTCCGCGAGGATGCCGACGCGCTGCTGGCCGCGATCCAGGCACGTCACCCCATTGTCTGGGCAGGCGCTACCGGTGTGAATCCGGTGCTGAACGTGCACACCGGGCCGAGGGCGGTGGGGGTGGCCGCTGCACCGGGGAACTGGGTGTGGGAGCGGTGACGGCTCAGCCGCGCAGGTGAACATACGTCGCCCAGGTGCGGAAGCCCAGCTTCTCGTAGAAGGGCGCGATGCCGGTCCAGTCGATGCCCATCGCCTGCACGCCCTGACCGCGCAGGTGGTGCATGGCGGCGAGCATGAAGGCGCGGCCCAGGCCACTCCCGCGCAGGTCGGGATGCAGGCCGATGGGGCCCAGGCCGCCCACCGGGCCAGCCGTGCCGACGGCGGCGCGCAGGGCCGCCGGGAACAGGAACGAGGGCAGGATCGCCGGGTCGTCCTCGCTGCCGACCAGGGCGAAACCGAGAACGCGCTCACCGTCTTGCAGGGCCAGCAGTTGGTGGGGTGCGCGGGTGGCGACGGCGGTCGCGTCATGCGTCCAGCGGGGGCTGAAGACGCTCTCCGTGAGGTTCTGCACCCCCGGCAGCACGTCTGCCTCGCGGGCGTCGGTGAGGCGCAGGTGGGCGGGCAGCCGCGCTTCGGGGAGCGGCGGGCGGAGGTCGGCCACCATGTCCACGCTCACGCGGCCCGTGCGGGTGAAGCCAGCCCGTTCAAAGAAGCCCACGCTGGCTTCGGGCACGCCGGGCAGGAAGTGGCCGCGTTCCTCACCCGGCGCGAGGGGAACGGGGCCGAGCCGCTCCCGCACCTCCGCGACGATTGAACGGCCCAGGCCCCGGCCCCGCACGTCGGGATGGGTGAGCAGCAGGCGCAGGTGGCCGTGCGGATAACTTTCCGGTGGCCGGAAGACGGCGAAGGCGACCAGCCGCCCCGCATCGTCCCGCCGCCACGCCCAGCCGGACGGCTCGCCCAGACGGCCCGCGAGGCCGCGCGGATGGGGCAGGCGGCCCGGCCAGGCAGCAGCCCACAGCGCCGCGATCTCGGGGAGGGTGGGAATGTTCATGCGAGGAAGGGCAGACGGCCCGGCGCACCCACCTCGCCGCGCAGCCAGGCGACCAGGGCCGCGCGGGCTTCCGGGCGAAAGCCGTAGGTGAGGACGGCGGGCGCCTTCACGTCCACCGCCGCATAGGGGTTATAGAGGGCGAGGTGCAGGTCAGGCCGCGCCCCCACCAGGGCGGGCTGGCGGTGCCGGGTGGTCGTGGCGAGGATCAGCGGCAGGCCGGAGGCGCGCAGGGCCTGCCAGTCGAGGTCCGCCGGGTCGTCGTAGGCGTGGAGCGTCACGTCGTACACTGCTCCCAGTTCGCGGGCGAGCGTCGCAGCATCCACGCTGGCCTCGCTGACGTTCTCGCGGGCCACCCGGCGCTGCGAGGCGAGCAGGACCCGGGAGCCGGGGGCGGGGGGCTGCGGCTGGCCTATCGTCGTCAGGCCGCAGGTCCAGGCGTGGGCGAGCAGCGGCGCGTCGGCCTGGGGGTCCAGCGCCGGGTCCGCCTCTGCCGGGAAAGCCGCGGCCAACGCATGCAACCGGGCGAGGCTGGCCTCCACCTCCCGGGCGTCCAGTTCCCCGTCCAGGGCGTCCGCGATGGCCGCCAGGGTGGCGTCCTGCGCCTCGCGGCGGCCCAGGGCCATCACCAGGTCGGCCCCGGCGCGCAGGGCCAGGACCGCCGCCTCGCCCCGGCCGTAGTTGGCGTCGATGGCCTGCATGCCCATGCTGTCGGTGACGGTCACGCCCGTATAGCCCCACTCGCGGCGCAGGAGGTCCGTCAGGACGGCGCGGGACAGGGTCGCGGGGTGCACGGGGTCGAGCGCGTCATACACGATATGCGCGGTCATCACGCCGGGCGCGAGGGGCAGGCAGGCGCGGAAGGGAACGAACTCCACCGCGTCCAGTTCGGCGCGGCTCTTGCTCACGCGCGGCAGGGCATGGTGACTGTCCAGGTACGTGTCACCGTGCCCCGGAAAGTGCTTCACGCAGCCCGCGACCCGCTCGCGGGTATGGCCCAGCAGGGCCGCCGTGCCGTGCCGAGTCACCCGGTCCACGTCCGCCCCGTACGCCCGCTCCCCGATGACGGGATTCGCCGGGTTCACGTTCACGTCCAGCACGGGCGCGAAGTTCCAGTTCACGCCCACCGAGCGCAGTTGCCGCGCGAGGGCCGCGTTCACGTCCTCCGTCAGCGCCGCGTTGTCGGCTGCCCCCAGGCACATCGCGGAGGGCGCGAACGGCCAGAAGGTCGGCCGCAGAATGGCCCCGCCCTCGTGGTCCAGCGCGATCAGGGCCTCCTCACCCATCACCTCCCGCAGGTCCTCGCAGAGCTGGCGCAACTGCCCGGCGTCCTGCACGTTCTTCCCGAACAGGCACACGGCGCGGATGCCGTGCCGCCGCAGATGCGCCGCCGTGTCCGCGTCGAGCACTGGGCCGGGAATGTCCACCATCACCAGAGAGCCGGGCTTGGGTCGAGTCACCCGCCCAGCGTAAGGGATGAGGGGGAGGAAGGAGGCCGGGGTGGGCTTTGAGTGTAGGGCAACCGCAAAGGCGCTGAGTCAGCACAGCCCCGGTTGAACCCCTCTGCTCCGCAGCTCTGCGAGTCCGGCCCTGCGGGCCACCTCCCCTCAAGACGCTTGATGTGCAATAGAAACTCGCTGTCTCAGATGGGCTTTTTTCTCTCTCCCCCCTGGCGGGGGACTGGCACAGCTCCGCAGGAGAGGGCTGGGGAGGGGGGTGACGGGCGAAGCTCGCCCTCGTCCCAGACGAGAAAAACACTTCTGCTTGTCCTACCCGCCAGCCCTGTAAGGCACATCAAGCGTTCAAGGGGAGGCCACAGATTGAGCTTCCTAGCGGGCAAACCGCGTTCCCGGCTCCCCTTGAGGGGAGCTGTCAGCAGAGCTGACTGAGGGGTTGACCGGGCCGAGCACTTCCAAAACCGGACCTCGCGGTTGCCCTGAGCCTTCACGGGCAGCCAGAGCCCCACACCCCTGCCCTCTTCTCCCGAGATTTACAAGTCTGTATTCTCAGTCTTTCCAGAGAGGGGGTCTGGGCGGCCCTCCCCCAGTCCCTCAACGCTCAGTACGGCAACCCCGCCAGCTTCAGCAGCATCTCCCGCGCCTGCACCGCGCTCTTCAGCCGCCGGGTGCGGTCGGGTTCAGTCAGGGCGACGAGCAGCGGGTCCAGCGGGTCAGCCAGCGGGGGCGGCGGCACCTCCGGGCCGGAGAGGGCACCGTGCAGCCCCCAGCCCAGCAGCACACCGACGCTGTAGAGGTCACTCTCGGGGCCGAGGGCTTCCCCGCGCGCCGCCTCGGGACTCTGGAAGGCGGCGGTGCCCATCCGGGTGGGACCCGCGAAGACCTCGCGGGCCGGGCCGGACAGGTCGAAGTCCACCAGCTTCGCGCTGCCGCCCGGTTCGACCAGGATGTTCTCGGGCTTCACGTCACGGTGGACCAGCCCCTGCGCGTGCAGGTAGCCCAGCCCGTCCAGCAGGTGCGCCAGCGTGAGCAGGAAGGCGCGGCGGTCATGGGTCAGGGCCGGGCGGCGGGAATACCGCTCGAACAGCACCGCCCCGCGCGCGAGCGTCACGATCAGCGCGGGGCGGTCCCCGATGCGCACCGGAGCCAGGACCCGGACCAGCCGGGGGTGGTCGAGGCGCGCGCCGTTGCGGTACTCGCGTGCGGCATGGGCGGCAAAATGCGGATCGAAGATCTTCACGGCGCAGGGCTGCCCGTCCGGGCCGACCGCGAAATACACCAGGCTGTGCGACCCACGACCGAGGGGACGCACCAGCCGCACCCCCTCCCCCACCACCTCACCTGCCAGCGGCATTGCGCCCTCACGGTACCCCAGGTGCCGGGCGAGGTGATACCCCCAGTGGCCCCATGACAACCAGTGCCCGCTGAAACACCCCCCTGGGAGCACCGCGCACCCCCAGCCGCCGTCCGCTATCCTGCGCGGCGGACAAGGAGCCGCATGACAAGACTGAACAAACCCGCGCCCGGACCGCTCGGGAAGCTGTGGAAGGAAGTGCTGGAACCCATCGTGTTCGCGGTGGTGATCACGCAGTTCGTGGCGACGCTCGTGGGCGTGGACGGCGTGAGCATGATGCCGAACCTGCGCGACCACGAGCGCGTGTTCGTGCCGAAATACGAGACGTGGCTGCACAAGGCGGGCGTCGGGGACTTTCACCGGGGCGACATCCTGATCTTCAAGCCCCCGCGCGAGGCGGCGGCGCAGGTGCCGAACCTGACCAAGAGCGCGTTCGGGCTGTGGTCGTACCGGCCCTTTCTGATCAAGCGCCTGATCGGCCTGCCCGGTGACCGCATCCGGATCGAGGGCGGCGAGGTCTACGTGAACGGGCAGAAACTGGATTCGAGCTGGACGACCGACTACTGGCGCGAGCAGGGCTGCTGGGACACCCAGAGCGACCTGGCAAACGGCGCCACGTCCAGCGCCGCCGGGATCATGCCCGACCAGCCCGAGATCACCGTGCCTGCCGGACACTACTTCGTGATGGGAGACAACCGCACGGCGGGCGGCAGCGAGGATTCACGCCTCTTCGGGCCAGTCCTGAAGCGCGACGTGGCGGGGCGCGCCGTGGCGGTCATCTGGCCGGTCATGCGGAAGGCCAACGCCCGCTACGACTGCTCGGCGGGGCGCGTGGCGGAGTTCAGCGGCCCGAGCGTGCTGAACTGGCGTGTTCTGAAGCGTCCCGAGGCGTTCGACACGCTCAAGACGCAGTTGGCGAAGTAACGGGTCCGCGAGGGCAGAAGAGCGTCGGCGCCGGAAAAGGCCGACGCTCTTTCCGTGCGCCGCCCCGTCAGCGTGTTCGGGGTCAGGCCGCTTCGAGAAACATCCCGTTGTTGTCGGGAAAGAGGGTGATGCTGGCCTCGCCCTGCGGCTGGCCCGGGCTTTGGAGAGCGGCCCGGAACCGCCTGGGCTGGTCGAGTGGCGACGGCCCCGCCCGCACTGCTTCTACACGCCGCTCGACAGGTCCGCAGGAGAGCGCACAGAAGATTCCCCCGAGGCGAAAGGCCCTTCACCGCACCCGGGGCACAGATGGACGCTGAGCTGGATTCCTCCGCAGTCCGCCGTCAGTCTTCCTCGTCCTGGTCGCCGCCCAGCACGGTGATGTCGGTTTCCTCCCAGGCGACGCGGTACTCGCCTTCGCGGGCGATGAAGTCGGCGGCCATCCGCAGGGTTTCTTCCACCCAGCCGTAATCGTTGCTGAGGGTGGCGACGCCGATCACCTCCCAGTCGTGGGCGTCGAGGCCGTCCAGACGCGCGACCGTGAGGGGATAGCGGGCCTTGAGGCGCTCGACGACCGGGCGGACCAGGGCGCGTTTCTCCTTGAGGTTCGACACCCACGGCATCTCGACCCGGACGGTCAGGATGCCGACGTAGCCGAGCGCCACGTCTAGAGCATGCCCGCCAGGAAGCCCTGGGCGCGCACCGCACGCACCAGGTCCATGACGGTGTGCTGGCTGGGGTCGTAGTGGACTTCGATCTGGCCGTCGTCGGGCGTGGCCTGGCTCACGCCGGGCAGGGTACGCAGGTGGGCGGCGACACGCTCCCCGGCGTCGCGGGTCATGCCGCGCACGCCGAGCAGCACGCGGGTGGCTCGGGTCGTCATGCCCGCCATTATGCGCGTCCTTCCGCCCCGGCGCTTGGGCTTGTGCCGAGGCGCTCGCCGGGGGCTGTCCCGGCACGGGTCCCGAGGTGGCAGACGGCGTACTGGCCGGTCAGGTGCGCTTCTTCCCGCCGTGCGGCGGCCTCCAGCGCGGGCGCGAGGGGGAAATGCACCTCGTACACGGCGCTGTCGTAGGCGCTCTTGACGGTCGCGTGCAGCAGGCCCGCCGCCGTGCCTTCGGGCGCGTCCGGCGCGAGGATCACCGTGCGGACCAGGACGATGGGCCGGTCCCCCTGCCAGACGTGCTGCGCCAGGATCAGGCCCCGCATCTCCCCCGCCTCGTCCTGGGCGGCGAAGGAATGTTCGCTGCGCTCGTAGAACTTAAGGGCGGGGAGGCTGGTGCTGAGGCGGCCCTCACGCTCGCGGGCGGGGAGGGTGTCGAAGGCCGGGTCGGCCTGGCGCTGGGCGGCGAGGTCCAACGCTTGCAGGGCGTCGTAATCGGGCTCGGCAAAGGTGCGGTACTGCATGGAGGCAGCCTAGCGCGCGAGGGCGGCGGCAATCTCGGCGCGGTCGGGCATCGCGTCCTGCGCGCCGGGGCGGGTGCAGGCGAGGGCGGCGGCGACTCCGGCCGCGTGCAGGGCGGTGGGGAGGGGGTGGCCCTGGGCGAGCCAGGCGGTCAGCACGCCGCAGAAGGTGTCGCCCGCGCCCGTCGTGTCCACCGGCGTGACCGGGAAGGCCGGGAGGCGGTCCACGGCGTCCGCTGTCACGGTCAGGCTTCCCTGCGCGCCGAGGGTGACCGTCACGGCGCGGGGGCCACGGGTGAGGAGGGCGCGGGCCTGCGTTTCCAGGGCCTCTCCTCCCCCGCTGGCAAACGCGGCGAGTTCGTGTTCGTTCACGATCAGGTGGTGCGTGTGGGCGAGCAATTCCGGGTCGGGCTGTTCCATGGGGGCCTGGCGCGCGGGGGCGGCGTTGTGGAGCACGGTCAGTCCGGCGGCGTGGGCGCGGCGGGCGGCCTCCCGGTTGACTTCAGATGGGAGTTCGTTCTGAAGGAGCAGGTGGGTGAAGCCGCTCAGGTCGGTGGGCAGATGAGCGGACGTGACGCGGGCATTTGCGCCGCTGGCGACGGTGATCGCGTTCTCGCCGCTCGCCGCGACCGTGATCAGCGCGAGGCCGGTGGGCGCGTCCAGCTCGTGCAGTCCGGCGAGGTCCACCCCGGCGCGGGTGAGGCCGGAGAGGGCGGGGGCGCGGAAGGTGTCGCGCCCGACGGCGCCGCAGAGGGTCACGCTTGACCCGGCCAGCGCGGCGGCGACCGCCTGATTCGCCCCCTTGCCCCCCGGAGAGACGCGGGCCTCTTCCCCCAGCACCGTCTCGCCCGGCGCGGGGATGCGGGCGGCGCGGACGGTCACGTCGGCATTGACGCTGCCGACCACCAGCACGCTCATTCCACGCCCGCCGTTTCCGCCGGATACCGCTGCCGCCACAGCGCCCAGCCCTCCTCGGGAAAGGCCCGCCTGGCCTCGGGGGCAAAGAGGCGGGCGCCCTCTGCTTCGAGGTCGGGGTCGGGACAGGGCACCACGTCGGTTTCCTGCATGGCGGGGTGGTCACTCCACCTGATCAGGCGACCCGAGCCGCCCCAGGGATCGGCGGTGGCCCACACCACCCGGCCCACGCCCAGCAGGGCCGAGGCGCCGCCGCACATCAGGCAGGGCTCCAGGCTGGTGTAGAGGGTGAGGGTTTCGGCGTCCCGGACCTTGCCCACGCTGAAGAACACGTCCATCTCGGCGTGGGCGACACTCGCCGCACCCACGTGTTCGGGCGACTGGGCTTCCCCCACGCGGTTGCGGCCCCGCGCGATCACCTCGCCCCGGGCATTGACCAGGACCGCGCCGACCGGGGCACTGCCTGCGGCCTGCGCTTCCCGGGCCAGGCGCAGGGCTTCTTCGAGGTGGGGCCGGTGGGTGGCCGGGTCCAGCGGGGCAGGCGGCATGAGGCAGTCTGGCACGCGCGGCGCCGATCAAGTACATTTATACCGAGTTCAGTTTATACTCGGTTCAATTCAAGCAGTCTGCCTCCCGCCGTGAGAGGCAGACCCGAGGAGTGTGAGGAGCGGCATGATGAGGCCCTGGCTGGACCATTACGAAGAAGGTGTTCCCCGCGACTGTGTGCCGACGAATGACACCCTGCCCGACCTGCTGCGCCGCAGCGCCGAGGCCTTCCCGGAGCGCACGGCGCTGAGTTTCATCGGGGCCGCCACCAGCTACCGCGAGCTGTGGCAGGACGTGCAGCGGTTCGCGGCGGGCCTGCAAAAAATCGGTGTGCAGCCCGGCGAGCGCGTCAGCCTCATGCTGCCCAACTCGCCGCAGTTCGTCGTGGCCTTTTTCGGCACGCTGCTGGCCGGGGCGACAGTGGTGAACACCAGCCCGCTGTACGTGCCCACGGAACTGGAACACCAGCTTCAGGACAGCGGCAGCGAGACACTGATCCTGCTGGACGCCTTCTATCCGCGCTACCAGCAGATCGCCGCGCGCGTGCCGGTCCAGCGGGTGATCGTGACCGGGATTCAGGACGCACTGCCCTTTCCCAAGAACGTGCTGTACCCCCTCAAGGCCCGGCGCGAGGGGAGCTGGGTCAATGTGAAGGCGGGCGGGTCGGTCTACAGCTTCAGGGGACTGCTGAAGGGCCAGGCGCCCGCGCCGCAGGCCGTCACGCTGCGCCCGGACGACGTGGCCCTGCTGCAATACACCGGCGGCACCACCGGCGTGCCCAAGGGCGCGATGCTCACGCACCGCAACCTCGTCGCCAATGCCGAGCAGTGCCGGGCGTGGATGACCGACCTGAAGCCGGGGCAGGAGGTGACGCTGGCCGCGATTCCGTTTTTCCACGTGTACGGCATGACGGTGGGCATGAACCTCAGCATGCTGACCGGCGCGACGCTGGTGCTGGTGCCGAACGCCCGCGACATCAAAATGGTGCTGGGGCAGATCCAGGCGAGCGGGGCGACCCTCTTTCCCGGCGTGCCCACGCTGTACAACGCGATCAACAACCACCCCGACACGCCTAACTTCGACCTGACCACCATCCGCGCCTGCATCAGCGGGAGTGCGCCGCTGCCGCTGGAGACGGCGCGCCGGTTCCGGCAGATCACGGGCGGGGCGAATCTGGTGGAGGGCTACGGCCTGACCGAATCCAGCCCGGTCACGCACGTCAACCCGATCTTCGGGGACCAGCGCGAGGGCAGCATCGGCCTGCCCATCCCCGGCGTGGACGCGCTGGTGGCGGGCGAGGACGGCAACCCTTTGCCGAGCGGCGAAATCGGTGAACTGTGGGTGTCCGGCCCCAACATCATGCGGGGCTACTGGGAGCGGCCCGACGAGACGGCGAAGGTGCTGCGCGAGGCCCACGGGCAGACCTGGCTGCTGACCGGCGACATGGCGGTGATGGACGATGACGGCTACTTCCGCATCGTGGACCGCAAGAAGGACCTGATCATCGCGGGGGGGCACAACATCTACCCGCGTGAGGTGGAAGAGGTGCTGTACGCGCACCCCGCCGTGCTGGAGGCCGCCGCCGTGGGCCTGCCCGACCCGTACCGCGGCGAGACGGTTCACGCGGTGGTGGCCCTCAAACCCGGCATGACCGCGACCGAGGCGGAGATCATCGCGCACTGCCGGGCGAACCTCAGCCCCTACAAGGCGCCGCGCAGCGTGGAGTTCCGCGCGGAGCTGCCCAAGTCGGCGGCCCTCAAGGTGCTGCGCCGCCAGCTCGCGGAGGAAGCGCGGGCGGCGCTGAAACCGGCCTAGCGGCACTCTCCGGCGGTGGGCGGGCTCTCCCCGGGAGTGGGGACTCGCCCACCGTCTGCATTCGCCCGATCCCCGGCTCCACAGCCACCATCCCTCTTTGAGCAACAGATGTGCAAAGAGATCAACCTGGTGAGCGGCCCCGGAGAGGGCATAGTACAGGCAGGTGGATAACTGACGGTCTGGGCACACGGGCGCAGAGCGCCAGCTTTCGCAGTTCATGAGGGCGCAAGGGGGGAAGAAGATGGCACAGGGAACAGGGGGGAGCGCGCAGCGGCGCGGCGGACGGGGGGCCATCCTGCTGCTGACGCTGGGCCTGGGGCTGGTCGGCTGTAGTCAGACGGGGTCGGTTCCCACGGCCCCGGAGGCGCTCCAGCTCGAAGCCGAGGCGGGGAGCATCGAGGCTGGCGTGACGCCCCAGGCGGTCGCCAACCCCCGCTCGGGGGGACGGATCATCAGCGACCCCGCAGCCAGCGGCGGCAAGGCCGTCATTCTCCTCGGCACCAACGACAACGTGCGCTTCGTCGTGCCCGGCAGCGTCAAGGCGGGACGCTACGCCGTCTCCGTCGAGGGCCGCGGGGAGGAGTTCCGGGGCTGGCCGGTCGTGGACCTGAACGACGCGAAGCAACGACGGCTGGCGGTGGCAACGCTGGACTCGGCGACCTACGTGACGCGGAAGTTCGGAGACTTCGACCTCAAGCCAGGACAGGTGTTCAACCTCTCGTTCATCAACGACCTCTACGAGGGGCCGGACCGCGACCGCAACGCCATCGTGGATTATCTTGTCATCGAGCCCGTCCAGAGCCCCCCGCCCGTCAACCAGGCCCCGACGGTCACCCTCCAGCCCATCGACAACGGCATTCTGTTGCCGGACGTGTACGGCCACGCATCACACCTGGCCGACAACAACATCATCCTGAAAGCGGACGCCTCGGACCCGGACGGCCAGGTTGCCAAGGTCGAGTTCTACTTCGGGGCGAGCAAGATCGGCGAGGACACCACCGCCCCCTACACCTTCGTGTATCCGCGCAACCGCTACAGCGACGATACCTTCAGGGGCCCCTTCACCGCCCGGGCCGTTGACGACCAGGGGGCGGCCACCACCTCCGCGGAACAAAGCGCCGTCTTCTCCAATGCCGACTCGAGCAACGCCCTGCTCTCAGGCCCGGTGTTGCGCGCGATCAACTTCGGTGGCCCCTCCGTGCAGACCCAGCGTTACGACGTGCGGTTCGGTGGCGTGAACTTTGCCGCGGGGGACACGTCGGGGATCACGACCAACGGCACCCCCACGAGCGTGCCCGGCAGCGCGCTGGCTCCCGCCGCCGAACCCAACCGCGAGGCCCTGGTCCGCACGGCCCTCTCCCGCCCGGGAGGGCTGGAGGTGGGGGTGCCCGTTCCCCAGGCCTCCTACTCTGTCTTCCTGTGGGTGCGGGCCGAGGACGCGACGCCCTACGACATCCAGATGGAGGGCCAGACCGTCGCGCGCTTCGAGCCGGGCGCGGCGGGCCAGTGGAAGCGGCTGGGGCCCATCGGCGTCAGCGTGAGTGACGGCGTGCTGAACGTGGCGAGCACCGGCACCGCGACCGCCAACTTCTCGGCCATCGAGATTTACCGCAGGCCGCAGGCGGGGGACACGGCACCGACGGTGACCTTCACCTCCCCACCTGCCGACAGCTCGATCACCCCGGTTCCTGCCAGCCAGCCCCTGACGCTCTCGGTGGACGCCTCGGACCCGGAGGGCATCGCGAAGGTGGAGTTCTTCGCGCGCCCCTACATGTACGGTCCGGTCCAGAAAATCGGCGAGGCCACCAGTGCGCCCTACAGGGTGGTGTGGCAGAACACACCGACGGGAGGCCTGTACAGCGTCTTCGCCGTCGCCACCGACAACACTGGGGTCAACTCCAGCACGGAGGCGCGAGTGTCCTTCTCCTCTCCCTGACCGGGGTCGTCACTCAAGGACCCACGTTCGGCCTATCCTCCCCGATGTTCAGCCCAGCCCCCACCCCGCGTGGGGGTTCGGCCTTTTCTGGGAAAAGCACAGTCCCGGGAAAGCACAGGCTGCACGGCGGCACAGACTGCCCCTCCCCCCGCTGCACTATCATGGCGCTCATGGCGTATACCATCCTCGTCGCGGACGACGAACCGGCCATCCGGACCATGCTGGAGGTCATTCTGTCGGCGGACGGGCACGAGATCGTCACGGTGCCGGACGGCCGGGCGGCGCTGGAGTACCTGCGCGACCACACACCCGACGCGATGCTGCTCGACGTGCAGATGCCGCAGATGGACGGCTTTGAAATCTGCTCGCGGGTGAAACGCATCAAGCGGCTGCGCCGGGTGGCCGTCTTGCTGCTGACCGGCTTTGACGACGACCGGACCCGCGATCAGGCCAAACTGGTTGGCGCCGACGACCTCGTGTACAAGCCGCTGAGCGGCAAGAACTTGCGGGGGCGCGTGAAGCAGCTCATCGAGGCACGCCGCGCGTGAACAGGAAGTCCGAACGTCTTTCAAAGGAGGAAACCGGGTGTTTCTGAGGTTTCTGAAATTCACCGTATCGCTGCTGCTGGCGGGCGGAGTGGCCGCTGCCGGGGTGGGCGCCACCTACGTCACCAAATGGACGCGGGAACTGCCCGACTACCGCCAACTGGACAACCTGAGCCTGGGGGCCGAGACGCGGGTCTTCGCGCGGGACGGCACGCCGCTGGGCACACTGGTCCCCAAGATCGGGGATCAGGCGATCAGCCGCACACTGGTGCGCCTGGACGAGATCAGCCCCTTCATGACGGCGGCGCTGATCTCCAACGAGGACCGCCGGTTCTTCGAGCATTATGGGGTGGACCCCTACGGCATTGCCCGGCAGTTCCGCCGGGTGGCCCAGGGCGAGGACGTGCAGGGCGGCTCGACGCTGACCAATCAGCTCATCAAGAACACCCTCCTGCTCGATGAGTACAACCAGGCGCGCACCCCCGACCGCAAGGTGAAGGAGTGGCTGCTGAGCGTGCAGGTCGAGCGCGCCTTTACCAAGGAAGAGATCCTGCGCGACTACCTCAACGCGATCTACTGGGGCGACGGCGGCCCGGTGGAACTGTACGGCATCTATTCGGCGGCGCAGGCCTACTTCCGCAAGACGCCCAAGCAGCTCTCGCTGGCGGAAAGCGCCTACCTGACCGTGCTGGTGCCCAGCGCCGGACGGTACTTCAACTACCAGGCCGTCCGCCCGCTGATGAAGACGCTGCTCTCGCGGATGGTCGAGGACGGCTGGGTGACGCAGGCGCAGGCCGACGCCGCCTGGCACGAGAATCTCCAGCCGCGCGGCTGGCAGATCACCTACGACGCGAACGGGAGCGTGAAGAGCGCCAAGCTGGTGGACCGCAGCGCCAAGGAACTCAAGGCGGTGACGACCACCCGCGCCCCGCACTTCATGGGGCAGGTGGAGAGCGAACTGGTCCGCCGCTTCGGGCGCGAGAAGGTGTACGGCTCGGGTGGCCTGCGGGTGTATACCACCCTCGACCCCAAGATTCAGACCGCCGTCGAAACGGCCAGCCGCGAGGCGACCGGAATGCCGCCCGGCACGACGCTGGGGGCCGTCATCATCGACCCCTACACGGCCGAGGTGCTGGGGATGGTGGGGCAGAAGCTGAACGGCAGCCAGCCGCCCGCCGACTGGAACAACGCCGCGCAGGGCCAGCGGCAGGTCGGCTCGACCATCAAGCCGCTGCTGTACACCACCGCGCTCTCGACCGGGCTGGACCAGACCCACCGCGAGGACGACAAACCCATTTCCTTCCCCTGCGACACCTGCAAAGGCGGCGTGTACCAGCCGCAGAACTTCGAGGGCCACACCACCTACCGCAGCATGACGATCCGCGAGGCGCTGGACCGCTCGCTGAACCTGGTGACGGTGCGGCTGGCCGACCGGATCGGCCTCCAGACCTTCTTCACCAAGCTGCGTGAGCTGGGCGTGCCGCCGAACGACGGGACGGGCCTGGCGGCGGCGCTGGGCGCCATCGAGACGACGCCGGTGAAGATGGCGGCGGCCTACGCGCCCTTCGTGAATGGCGGCCTGTACCGTGCGCCACGCTACATCACCCGGGTGACGACCGCACGCGGCGAGGTGCTGTACGACGCGGCGAACGACCTCACCAAACCCAAGCGGGTCTGGACCCCGCAGATCGCCTTCCTGGGCCTGGACATGATCCGGGGCGTGGTGAACGACCTCACGGGGCCCCAGGGGGGGCTGTCGTGGCCCGCCAAGTTCGGCAACTGGCCGGTGGCGGGCAAGACCGGCACCAGCAACGGCCCCAAGGACTTCTGGTTCGTGGGCACCACGCCGCTCTACCTGGGCGCAGTGTGGGTCGGCAAGCAGCAGGGCGGCCTGATGCCCCAGCGTGGCTACTACAGCGGTCTGGTGAACGCGCCCATCTGGCGGCGCATGATGGAGATCGCGCACGCGGGCAAGACGCCCACCGCGTTCGTGCAGCCGCCCGGCATCGTGTACGCGGACGCGCCCGACCAGGGCTGGCTGCCCGGCGTGAAGGTCGCGCTGCTGGACCCGCGGTACAAGGACAGCGCCAACACCCCCATCGAAGGGGATACTGCCCCCGTCGTCTACAGCGAAACCGGCTGGACCCCCAGCGCGGCTGACCCGCGTACCACCGTCATCAACGTGGACCGCACAACCGGCCGCCTGGCGACCGAATTCACGCCCCCCGGGAACGTGGTGCCCCGGCGCGTGGCCATCGAGGACCTGCCCGGCTACGCCCCCGACCCCAGCCCACAACCCCTGCGCGACGAGCAGCCGGACCCCCAGGCGATCAAGGCCGTCCGCGCACCGGGCACCGCCCCTGCCCCCAACACGCCGGGCACGCCCTGAGCTACCCAGACCCCCGCAGCCTGTCGGGGGTTTTCTTTTGGCCGGGTGAGGAGGTCGCGCGGGCAGGCCGTGGCCTTCTCACGCGGCTGTCACGCAGGAGGGCGGGCGCGGCGGGCATGATGCCCCACATGAAACGTGCGCCTCTGCTGACGCTGCTGCTGGCCCTGGGCACTCCCGCCGCAGACGCGCGGGTGCGCCTGGGCGAACCGCTGCCCGCCCATCCCTGGATGACCCCGGACCGTGAGGTCATCGTGGTGTATTCGCACGACTGCGGCGATCTGGGCGAGCTGTGGGGCGCCGTGCTGGCCGCCGGACTGCCGGTGCGGGCCGTGAATGCCGAGGACGTGGCCGCCCCCGCCCCCAGTGGCGTCAACGTCTGGCGTGGCCCGGAGGCGACCGCCTTTGCCCGCGCGCTGCATGTCGGTGCCTATCCAACGGTGCTGCTGGTCCAGGGGGGAAGGGTGCTGAACGCCTGGGAGGGGAATTTCGGGGGGGATTTGGGGTTGGCGCCGCGCTCCTGATCCCTACCGCATCCGCCGCTTCTCCGCCTGCACCAGCCGCACGAACTGCGCGAGGCGGGGGGCACGGTTCCAGCGTTTGCGGTCCAGGCCCACGCGCCAGATGAACTCCACGCCCAGTTTGCGCGTCCAGGCCGGGGCGAGGTCGGCGGTCCCGGCGAACACGTCAATGACGCCGCCGCAGCCGATCAGGACGGGCGCATTCAGCACCTGCCGCCAGTACTGGTTGAAGATTTCCTGCCGCCCGGCCCCCATCCCCGTCAGGACGAGGTGCGCGCCGGACGCGCCGATGAGCTCCGCGACCCGCTGATCCTCGGCCTGGTCGAAGTAGCCGTGATGGACGCCCGCCACCTGAATCCCGTAGTCGCGGACGGCGTTCTGCGCGGCCTGTTCCGCGACGCCGGGCTTGGCCCCCAGGAAGAAGACCCGCAGGTCCGCGCCGTGCCGCTCCATTAGGCCCTTCACGATGTCGTAGCCGGGGGCGCGCGGCACCTCGCGGCCGTCCAGTTGCCGCACCGCCCAGACGATGCCCACGCCGTCGGCGGTCACCAGGTCGGCCTCCCGCACGGCCCGCAGGAACTCGGGTTGCGTGCGGGACTGCACGATGAGCTCGGGGTTCAGCGTGACCACCGTGTGGGGGGTGCGGGGGGAGGCGAACATCCAGGCGCCCAGCCGGTCCAGGGTCTGCTCCAGGGTCACCACGTCCAGCGGCAGGTCAAACAGGGTGAGGCGCTGCCCGGTCGGCGGCGGGGCGGTCGGGTCGGGTCGGGTCATGCGTGGCGGGGATTCTAACACGGCCTCTGGCGCGGGTCGGGGGCAGCGCGGGCCCTCTCTCCCGCCCGGCCCCCTGCCCCCGGGGACCTGATATGGCACACTGTCCTCATGATGTCCGGGCCATTCGGGGCGCTGCCGCAGGAAACGCAGGCGCAGGTGGTGGCCGCAGCGCGCGTGGGCCGCTGGGCGCGGGGCGGGTTGCTGTTTCACCCGGAGGACCCGGCCGAAACGCTGTTTGTCCTGATGCGCGGCAGCGTGCGGCTGTACCGCCTGGGAGGAGGGGCGCGGGAAGTCACGCTGGACGTGCACGGCCCGGGGGACCTGCTGGGCGCGGCGGCGCTGCTGCCCGGCGCGGTATACGGGATGTATGCCGAGGCGATGGACGACACCGAGGCGCTGCTGCTGGGCGGGGAAACCCTGACGCGGCTGACGCAGGCGCATCCGGCCGTCGGCGTGGCCCTGACCGAGCAGGTCACGCGGCAGACCCGGGGGGTGCAGGAACGTCTGGCGGCCCTGGTGTTCATGGAGGTTTCGCAGCGGCTGGCGCTGGCCCTGCTGGCCCTCGCCGAGCGCGAAGGCCCCTGGCCCGACGGCGGCACGCTGGCCCTGCGGGAGCGGGTGTCTCACCAGGACCTCGCGCATGTGGTGGGCAGCACGCGCGAAACCATCACCAAGCTGCTGGGCGATTTCCGGGCACGGGGGCTGCTCGACCTGGGCTACCGGCGCATCATCCTGACCGACCGCAGCGGCCTGCTGACGGCCGCGCGCGAGCCATTGCGGTAGGCCGCTCCGGCAACGGCCCGCGTGTGCTGTAGAATGTAAAGCAGAAGGGGCTTGAGGACAGAGGGCACCTCCGGCCCCTGGACAAAGGTGACATCTTGACGAGAAGCATGGCAGCGGCATACCGGGCGGGCGACCTGCCCGCCTTCTTCCGGCTGGGGCCGGGCGATCTGGAGCGAGCGGCCGGAGAGACGCGGCCCGATGTGGACCGGGCGGCCCTGGCTGGAGCCCTGCGGGCCTATCACCGCGACCTGGGCACGCTGGACGCGGACGTGGAGGGCCTGCTGGCGCGCCTGGCGCACCCGGCCTCGCGGGTGGTGGTGACCGGGCAGCAGGCGGGCCTCCTGACCGGCCCGGCCTACAGCGTCCACAAGGGCGCGGACGCGGCGCTGCTCGCCCGGCAACTCGACCGGGAAGACGCCCCGGTGGTCGCCGTGTACTGGGTCGCCAGCCAGGACCACGACGCGGCGGAGGTCGCCTCCACCACCCTGCTCGACCACGCCGAGGACCTGCACCGCCTGACGCTGGACGTGCCGGAAGGCGTCCCGGTGGGCCGGGTGCCCTGGCTTGAAGAGTGGACGGCGCAGGTGCTGAGTCTGCTGGACCGCTTCGACACGGCGCCGGAGTACCGGGCGGCGGTGCGCGCGCGGGTGGAGCGGGCTCTGGCGGGCGGCGGCAGTTACGCGGACGTGTTCGCCCGGCTGATTCACGGCCTCCTCGCACCCGCCGGGGTGCTGGTGCTGGACCCGCTGCATCCGGCCCTGGCTCGGCTGATGGCCCCCACCCTCGCCCGCGAGCTGGAGCGTCCGCTGGAAGGCCCCACACGCATCGAGGCGGCGGCGGGGCGGCTGGAAGCGGAGGGGTTCATCCCGCAACTGCGCCGCCCCCAGGGCGCGACCAACCTCTTCATCGAGGAGGAGGACGGGCAGCGGCGGCTCCTGCGCTTCGACGGGCAGCGGTTTCACACCGACACGCGCCCATATACCCCGGAGGAGGTGCAGGCCGTGCTGGCCGCCGACCCGTCGCGCGTGACCCCGGCGGCGGGCCTGCGCCCGGCCGTACAGGACGCGCTGCTGCCCACGCTGGCCTTTGTGGTCGGGCCGGGCGAGATCGCCTATGGGGCGCAACTCGCGGAGGTGTACGAATTGCACGGGCTGCGGCAACCGCTGCTGTGGCCGCGTCTGAGTGTGACCTGGCTGGAGCCGAACGTCGTGCGGCTGCTCTCGCGCCTGAACGCGACGGCCGCGCAGGTGCAGGCCGACCCGGAGGGGGTGCTGGGCCGGGCGCTGGCGCGGGAACGGGGGGCGGAGGCGGCGTCGGCCCAGCGGCTCGCCGCGCTGGAGGCCGAGCTCTATGCCCTCACCACCGACCTCGCCGCCCTCGACCCCACGCTGGAGGGGGCGGCCGAACGGACCCGCACCCGCACCACGGCCCGCATCGCGCACCTCCAGGCCCTCGCCCTGCGCGCGCTGGCCCGGCAGGAGGACGACCGGACGCGGCAACTGACCCGGCTCAAAAAGCACCTTTTGCCGGGCGGTGTCCCGCAGGAGCGCGAGATGAACTTCCTGACGTATCTGCTGAAGCACGGGGAGGAACCGCTCCGGAAGCTCCTGAGCCTTCCCCCCGGCACGCAGGCGGAAGTGCCGCTGACCTGAATGTCAGGGCACGGCCTGCGCTTCGGTGACGCTCTCGCCATACGCCAGGCTGTCCAGCACACAGAGGGCCAGGGCTTCTAAGGCCGCCTGGCGCTCGCCCGGTCGGGGCGCGGTCAGGGCGGCGTGGAGATGCCGGGCCGCCACCGGATCGTGGTCGTTCAGATCGCGCAGCCAGTGTCGGGGCTTCACCTCCCACCAGCCGCGCGCAGCGTACAGGGCGCGGACGGCTCTGCGGGTCGCGTTCGCCACCAGGAGGGGGTGCAGGGGGTCCCCCGCCGTCGCGCGGGCCTCGACGACCTCATCGACCAGCAGGTGCCGCTCGAATGGGGTCAGGGCGCGTGGGGAGGGACCGGCCAGATGAACCGCGCGAGCCCTCGCCATCAGTTCCGCCAGCTCGGGGTGGTTTACCAGGGCGCGGCCCTGCGCGAACATGGCGACGGTGGCATGATCCGGCTCTTCCAGAAGCGCCCGGACCTTCCGCGCCGGGTTGTGAAAGACCTCCACCAGCACGCCCTCCAGGGTGAAGCTGCTGCGCCAGCGGTGATCTCCCGTGACCAACGCATGAACATCGAGGTCGCTGTGAGCGTCCGCCTCTCCCCGCTGGGCGCTGCCGCACCACAGCACCGCATAGACGCCCGGGGTGGAGGTGATCCGGGTGAGTGCGGCGGGCAACGCGGCTTCCAGGCGGGCTTGGGCGGCATCAGCGGGCATGGCCCAATCTAGCGGGCCACCCGGACCGGCAGCGTCGGCGCAGTGGCCTACGCGGTCAGGTACTCCGGCACGCTCAGCCAGTCCAGCTCGATCCCCTGCCCGGCCAGCCACCCGCCCAGCTCGTAGCGGGCGCGGGCGAGCCCGGAGAGCACCTGGTGCGCGGTGGTGACGGCGTGATGCAACTCGGCGGTACCGATGAAGCCCGCGTCATGCGCGGCGAGCAGTTCACCGGTATCCACGATCTCGGCGGCCATGCCTTCGTGAACCAGGAGGTCGAGGTAGTGGTCGCGGACGGTCCAGAGGTCATCCACACGGGTGACCGTGGCAATGTCGATGTAGTAATCGTGTTCGCGCAGGCCGTGGAAGTCGTAGCGGCAGACCACCGCGCCCAGGGCGGGCAACAGGTGTGCCTGCCAGTGCCGGATGCGGGGGTGCGCCACGAAGTCACGCGCGACGAACAGGCCGTGGGCGTGTTCGCGGTAGGTGTGAACCGGGCGGATACCCGTGTTCGTGTGATGCTGCCGCGCGCCTACGTCATGCCGTTCGGTCTTGACAGGTTCCGCTCCACGCATGAACCACCGTACCGGATCAGGCCCCCCCGGGAATATGAACTTTGGCTCAAGCCAGCCTTTAGGCAGTCTAGACGACCGGCCGCCTTCAGAGGACCGGCAGGGCAGGCAGGCGGTCGAAGCCTTCCGGGACAAACAGGCTGCCCTCGGTGGTGCCCTGGTCGGAGAGGGCCTGCAAGCGGGCTTCCAGAGCCGCCGCTGCCAGTTCGCCCGCCAGGAAGGCGCGGTGGGCGCGGATCACGTCACGGACCTGTTCGGGCGTCTCGTGGACGAATTCCAGGCGGAATTCCCGCAGCCCCGCCGCCAGCCAGTCTCCGAGATGCGCGCCCGCGACCTGGGGCCGTCCCTCGAAGACCGTGTTGCGGCAGCCCACGTCGGCCATGACGGGATGGGCGACGCCGCGCTCGTCGCGCAGGGCGACCCGGTGCGACTCGCAGGGATGGCCGCAGCTCGTGTAGTCGGTGCCTTCCGACAGGAACCGGCAGAAGACGCAGTGCTCGGTGTGGAAGACGGGGAGGTGCTGGTAGGCGATGACTTCCAGCCGCTCCGCACCGACCAGGGAGGCAAGCTCAGTGACCTGCCGGGCGTTCAGGTCGTGCGTGGGCGTGACCCGCTCCAGCCCCAGGTCGAGCAGCGCCCGCGTGGTGAGGACGTTTGCCGCATTCAGGCTGAAATCGCCAGTCAGGGCGGGGAGGTCCGGCATGGTCTGCAAGCCTTCCAGCAGGCCACCCGAACGCACCAGCAGGTCGGCCCCCAGCGAGAGCAGGAACTTCTGGAGGTTCTGCTCGGTGGGCTTGAGGATGCGCGGGCTGGCGACCCGCACCGGAATCCCCGCCCCGCGCACCCGCTCCACGCTGGGCTTCAGGCCGTACAGTTCGAGGTAATCGAGCGTGATCGAGTCGGGCCGCTCTTCAATGGCCGCGCCAAGCTGTTCGGGCGTGCGGACGAGGACGTGGAGGCGGGGCTGTCCCTCGCCCGCTCCAGCGCGGCTTTTCTGACCTGCCTCCCGCAAGACCTCGTCCAGCCGGGGGGTGATGCGCCGTTCGGGAGCCTGGCCGCGCAGGGCCGTCAATTGCTCGGCCGCCTCGCGGCGCAGCGCGTTGAGCTGCGAGACGGGGAGGAACCCTGCCCCGGCCAGTTCCACGGTGAGGGCGGCGAGGTGGTAGCCGGTGCCGCCCAGCTTGCCGAGCTGCTCGCGCAGGGCCGCCTCGTCCAGAGCGCGGTTGCGGGCGGGCTGGAGGGCGTCGGGCAGGGTCACGGTGACGCTGCGCCCCTGTTCGTCCGCCAGGGTGAGGGCCGGGACTTCCCCGACCCATCCCCGGAAATGGGCGGTGACGGGTCGGGTGTGAACCGGATCATTCGCCTCCAGCAGCGGCTTGACGCGGGCGCTCAGCGTCGGGTCGTGGGTGCGCCAGACCGGGTCGCCCGCCTTCACGCGGGCCGGGTCCACCGCGCCGCGCCCGAAGCGGAGTTCCGCCGTCTCACCGGGCCGCACGGCCTCGACCGGCTGACCGCGCTGCCACAGACCGTACAGGAAGCCGCCCTCCTCACGGCCTTCGGGCGTCCGCCAGTTGGCCGAATCGAAGACCAGGCCGTCGCCGGGCCGGACCTCTTCCGAGAGTTCGACCAGCACCCCGCGTTCGGTGGTGCCGCGCACGGTGCCGACGCGCACGCCCCGGTGCCTGGGCGCACGGCCCCGCACCACCTGCTGATGGTTGGTGCCGCCGATGAAATGCGGCCCCAGACCGCGCGAGTACACCTGCTCCAGATCGCGTTCTTCCTGCGGGGTCACGCTGAGGGGCAGGGCCGCCCAGGCTTCATCCACGGCCCGGCGGTAGGCGGCGGTGGTCAGGGCGACGAAATCCGCGTCCTTGTAGCGGCCCTCGATCTTCAGGCAGTTGACGCCGACGTTCATCAGGTCGGGCACCTGATGCAGCGCGTACAGGTCGCCGGGCGAGAGCAGGTAGCGGGCGTCACCCAGGTCACGGTGAACGCCGTCCACCAGCAGTTCATAGGGCAGACGGCACGCCTGCGCGCACTGGCCGCGGTTGGCGCTGCGCCCACCCCACGCCTCGCTGGAAAAGCACTGGCCGCTGTAGCTCACGCAGAGCGCCCCGTGGACGAAGGTTTCCAGTTCCAGGTCCGTCTGCGCGGCGATGCGGGCGATGTCGCGCAGGGACAGCTCGCGGCCCAGCACGACGCGGCTGGCGCCGCATCGCCGCGCCAGTTCCGCGCCCTCGGCGGAGGTGATGCTCATCTGCGTGCTGCCGTGGATGGGGAGGTCGGGGCAGATCTCGTGCGCCAGGCGCGCGACGCCGTGATCCTGCACGATGATCGCGTCCACGCCGGACTGCGCCAGGTGCATCAGCTGCCGTTCCGCCTCGCGCAGTTCGCGGTCGAACACCAGGACATTGAAGGTCACGAAGCCCTGCACGCCGCGCTCGTGCAGGGTCCGCATCAGGTCGGGGAGTTCCTCGTCCGTGAAGCCGACCTTGGCCCGCGCGTGAAACCCCTGACCCCGGGTGGACTGCACCCCGAAGAACACCGCGTCCGCCCCGGCCTCCACCGCCGCGCGCAGTTGCGGCCAGCCGCCGACGGGACTCATCACTTCGGGTTTCACTCGGGCACGCGCCATAACGCGCCAGTCTAGCCGAACGCCCCCGGCCGGAGCGTGAGCGAGGGAACCGGTCAGCCGGGGCCGGTTTCCCCGCTGGTCCAGTCCTTCACCTCATGACCGGCGCGGACCAGCAGCACCGGCACGGGAGCGTGGTGGGCGACCGCCTCGGCCACGCTGCCCAGCAGGGCGCGGCCCAGACCGCTGCGGCCGTGCGTGCTCATCACGATCAGGGCGGCCCCCTCCTCGCGCGCGGCCTCGATGATCAGACGCGGGATGGGGTGCCCATCGGCGTGCTTCACCCGCACCCGCGCCCCCGGCAGACGGCGCGCGAGATCATCACGGATGTCGCGCAGAGCCTCCTCCTGCGCCTGGTCGGTGTTGCTCGGCACGTAGACGTAGGCCTCGGCCATCGTGGGCAGCGGGTCCGGCTGCACGTACAGCACGGTCAGGTCGGCGTGCAGGGCGCGGGCCAGGGCTTGCGCGTGTGCCAGAGCGCGGTGCCCCAGCTCGCTCGCGTCGGTGGTCACCAGGATGGTGTTTCCGGGGTGCGTCATACCTCAGCCTGGGACGGGCGGGTTACGGGGCTATGACAGGCCGTCAACTCTTGTCATTTCTGTCCTTGTTGCTGTCATGGCCGCCGTGCTTGCCGCCGCCGCTGTCGCTGCCGTCGCGGTGGCGTTCGCCGTCGCCCCCCTTCTTGTCCGGGCTGCCGTGGTTGGCGCCGGGGTTGTGGCTGTGGTCACGGTCGCCTTCGTTGTAGCGGTCTTTGGGGGACATGCTTCATGGTGCGCCGCAGCGGCGAGCCGGGCATGAGCGGAGAGTCAACCCGGGTTGTCCTCTGTCGCGGCCCCTCCCCTGTCCAGCTCACGGCGCAGGGCGGGGACGCCACCCGGGTAGGCACTGGCCTGGAGGCCGTCCGCCTGGAGGTAACGGGCGGCCAGGCCGGAGCGGGCGCCCCGTTCGCAGATCACGACCAGCGGCCCCAGGTCCGCGCTCAGGCCGTGTGTGCCGTCCTCGATGGCGTCCAGCGTGACCGCCAGGACGGGCAGGGAGGTCAGGCCCGAAAGCGGCTCGCGCAGGCGCAGTTCCGCCGGGCGCAGGTCGATCAGGGTCACGCCGACGGGCAGGGTCATGACCGGAGTGTACGCCCGCACCATACGTCCCGGCGGGCGCCTGTATGCTGTCTCACATGAAGGCCGATTCCCTGAAGGACGTGTCGCCCGCCGAGGGGCAGAGGATGGTGCAGGAAGGGGCCCTGCTGGTGGACGTGCGCGAGCCGAACGAGTACCAGGAGGTGCACGCGGGGGGCGCCACGCTGCTGCCCCTCAGCGAGTTCGAGGCCCGCTACGCGGAACTCCCCAAAGACCGCGAGCTGGTGATGATCTGCCGCAGCGGCGCCCGCAGCGCCCGCGCCGGGCAGTACCTGCTGGACAACGGTTATGCGAAGGTCGTGAACCTGGAGGGCGGCACGCTGGCCTGGAAGGACGCGGGCCTGCCCACCGAGGAAGGGAGCGCCTGATGGAAGACAGCAACACGAACGCCGCCCCCCAGGACGCGGCCACCCTGCCCACCGAGGCGCAGGTGCTCGAAGCCCTGAAGGTCGTCAAGGACCCCGAGATTCCGGTGAACGTGGTGGACCTGGGCCTGATCTACGGTGTGGACATCATGCCCGGTGGCCTGGTGGACATCACCATGACGCTCACCAGCGTCGGTTGCCCGGTGCAGGACCTGATCCGCGCCGACGCCGAGATGGCGGTCGGACGGCTGGACGGCGTGAACGAGGTGAATGTCGAATTCGTGTGGACGCCGCCCTGGGGCCCGGACAAGATGACCGAGGACGGCAAGCGGCAGATGCGGATGTTCGGGTTCAACGTGTAGGAGCGATCAGCTTTCAGCCGTCAGGAAAAGCAAGACGCCCCAGCTTCATGCCGGGGCGTTCTCTGTTCTTGCCGAAAGCTGACCGCTGAAAGCTCTCCCTCAGTCCTCCTGGCTGCGCGCAATCCCCAGCACGTTCAGCAGTTGCGCCAGGGCCATCGCGAAACCGGCGACGTAGGTGAGGGCGGCGGCGGTGAGGACCGCGCGGGCCCCCTGGCTCTCGCGGCCACCGGTCAGGCCGCGCCCGTTCAGATAGGCGAGCGCGCGGCGGCTGGCGTCGAACTCGACCGGCAGGGTGATCAGGTGGAACAGCAGGGCCGCCCCGAACAGGATCACGCCCAGCCAGATCAGGCCGGTGAAGTGCAGGAACACGCCCGCGAGCAGCAGCAGCGGCGCGAGGTTCATCCCCAGGCTGAGGGGCACCGCCAGATGTCCGCGCAGCACCAGGGCGGGCATCCGCACCTTGTCCTGAATGGCGTGCCCGACCTCGTGGGCGGCGACCGCCAGCGCACTGACGCTGGGGCTGTAGTAGTTGGCTTCCGACAGGTTCACGACCTTCCGGATGGGGTCGTAGTGGTCGCTGAGGTTGCCGGGGACAGGGTTCACCGGCACATTCGAGAGGCCGTTCTCGTCCAGCATCCGGCGGGCCAGTTCCGCGCCGGTCAGGTTCCGGCTGTTGCGGACGTTGCCCCACTGGCCGTAGGTGCGGCTCAGGTAACCCTGGATCAGCAGAGAGGCGACGAAAATGATCAGGATCAGAAAGGTATAGGGGCCGAAGATCATGGCTGGTCTTCCTCCTGCCATAATCTTAGCGTATTTGACTCAGGTATTATGAGAGAGTCAGGGGCTGTGCGAGTTCGGCCTGACCGCCCATACCCGGAACGTCATGGCCGTCCGTTCCTCATCGGCCACATCGAGGGTGACGAAGGCAGGCTGCACGGCAAGGTCGAGGCCGTTGCCTTCCAGATAGCCGCGGGCAATCGCCAGAGCCTTGACCGCCTGGTTGACCGCCGCCGGGCCGATGGCGTTGACCTCGGCCCGCCCCTGCGCGCGCAGCAGGGCAGCGATAGCCCCAGCAACCGCGTTGGGCCTGGACTTGCCAGAAACACGCAAGGTTTCCACAGTCGGGAGAGTCTCCATCACGCTAATGCTTCTAATCTAGCCTCAGCCTGGCTTTAAATCAATCACCGGCCTTCTGGTCGGCACTCAACCTGAGGGAACCCGCACCCCCAGCAGGTGGGCGAGGTCGAGGAGTTGCGTGGCCTCCACCGTGACCTCCTGGAGTTCGGGGATGCCCACACGAATCCCCGACAGGTTCGAGGTGCGCAGGTCGGCGCCGGGCATTTTCGCTCCCCGGAAGTCGGTCTGACGCAGGGTACAGCCCCGGAAGACGGCACCGGGAAGGTTGGCCTCCATAAAGGTCGCTTCGGAAAGATCGCTGTCTTCCAGCCAGAGGGCTTTGGCTTCCATCTTCCAGCAGAGGGCCAGTTGCGCCTGCACGCGCGTCAGGCGGACATGCTGCCAGAGCGCCTCCGGCACCTGAAGCCCCAGCAGACGGCAGTCGGTGAACTGCACCCGGAGCAGGCTGAGGGCCGTCCACCTGGCCCCGGAGAGGTCGCAATGCTCGAACCGCACGTCCACGAACCGGACGTGGGTCCATGCCGCGCCCGTGAAGTTCACCCCCCGAAAGACCGTGCCCTCGAAGGTGACGGCATGGAGGGCCCGCCCGCTCAGGTCCAGCCCCTCCAGGACTGTTCCCCGATAAACGCTCTCGTCCTCCAGCCCTTCCGGGGACAGGGAGCGCAGGCCGCCGCGGGGGAACTTCGGGGCGTGCGGCGGTTTGGGAGGGGGGGGAGCGGTCACAGCGTCAGAATCTCATGTCCCTTCGGCGTAACGACCACCGTGTGCTCGAACTGCGCGCTGGGCTTCTTGTCGGCGGTGATGACCGTCCAGCCGTCACCCAGCAGGCGGGTGTCGGGCGTGCCAAGGTTGATCATCGGTTCGACGGTGAAGACCATGCCGGGCTGGAGCTTGAGGCCGGTATAGCGGGCGCCCCAGTGGTAGATGGTGGGTTCCTCGTGCAGCCGCTTGCCGATGCCGTGGCCGGTGTACTCGCGGACCACGCCGTAGCCGCGCCCCTCCGCGAGCGACTGGATGGCGTGGCCGATGTCGCCGGTACGGTTGCCGGGCTTCACGACCTCCAGCCCCGCCGCGAGGGATTGACGGGTGGTGTCCACCAGACCCTGCACCTCGGGGCTGACCCGGCCGACCGTGTAGGTGTAGCAGGCGTCGCCGTACACGCCGTCAAGCAATACGCCGATATCCACCCCGATGATGTCCCCCTCCTTCAGTTCGCGGGGACCGGGGATACCGTGACAGATCACCTCGTTCACGCTGGCGCAGATGGTGGCGGGGAAGGGATTGTTCCTGGGACCGTAGCCCAGGTAGGCGGGCGTGGCGCCGTGCTTGCGGATGTGCTCCTCCGCGATGCGGTCGAGTTCGGCCAGGGTCACGCCCGGCTTCACGAAAGGGTCGAGAACGCGGAAGGTTTCCGCGACGAGCGCCCCCGCACGGCGCATGGCTTCAATCTCGCGGGCGGATTTCAGGGCGACACGGCTCATAACGGATAAGGCTAGCACGGCCCTTCACTCCGGCGCCTGCCGCGCGGCACGGTCGGGAGGGCCACCGCAAATTCGCAAGGTTCGCCCAGCCTCGTTTGCCCCCTCGGGCCCCTCGGGCCACCTCCCCTCAAGGGGAGGCCACAGCATGGGTTTCCTGAAGGGCCAATGGCGTCCCTGGCTCCCCTCTCAGCGAAGCCGACTGAGGGGTTGACCGGGGCGAGTGCCTCCAAAAACCGGACGTTGCGGTTGCCCTGGCACGGTAGGCTGCCCTCCATGAAAGTCGTCATCAGTGTGGATATGGAGGGCGTGTGCGGCGTGGCGAGCTGGGTACAGGTCAGCCCACCCGAGTTCGGAGGTCTGGTGAATGCCGCGGAGTACCAGGCGGCCCGCGAGCGGATGACGCTGGAGGCTGCCGCCGCCGCCGAGGGTGCCTTCGCGGGCGGTGCGACGGCCGTGCTGGTGAACGACTCGCACGACACCATGCGGAACCTGCTGCCCGAACTGCTGCCGGAGGGCGTCCGCTTCACCAGCGGCAACGACAAGCCGCTCAGCATGGTGCAGGGCGTGCAGGAGGAAGGCGTGGGGGCGCTGCTGTTCGTGGGCTACCACGCCCGGGCGGGGAGCGTGCGCGGGCCACTGGCCCACACCTGGAACGGCTTTATCCGCAATGTCCGCGTAAACGGGCGCGATACGGGCGAGTACGGCCTGAACGCGCTGGTCGCCGGGCATTACGGCGTGCCGGTCGTCTTCGCCGCCGGGGATGACGTGGCGATGGCCGAGATTCAGGATGAACTGGGGGAGCAGGTGGTCTGCGTGGCCGTCAAGGAGGGCCTCAGCAGCTTTGCCGCACTGCATCTGCACCCGCGCGAGGCGCAGCGCCTCATCCGCGAGGGAGCGGAAAAAGCCGTGCGCGCGGCGCAGGACGCCAAACCATACAAGACCCTCTGGCCCGCCCGCGTGGAACTCAGCTTCAACCATCAGGCCCGCGCCGACCAGGCAGGGCGGGTGCCCGGCGTGGAGCGCGTGGATGGCGTCACGGTCGCCTACACCAGCCCCGACGCCCTGCATCTCTTCCAGTCCTTCCGGATGCTCTCGAAGGTGGCCGAGGTGCGGCTGGAGGGGTGAGGGTCAGGGTCACCACTCGAAGAAGGGGGCGTCGCGCTGCCCTAATGCGCCGTGTCAGCGAGATACTTGATGACATCGGGAGGCAAAGGGTGTTTTGCCTGAGGGTTGAGCCAGAGCTTGACCCGCAGCGGCCGCCCGTCGGGGCCAAACGAACAGAGCGCGACGGCGCTGAGGCGCTGGCGTTGGCGACGATAGGCCCGCACGCCTTCCAGGGGCAATTCAGGAGATGGCAGGCTCTCTTCACGCCGAGGCTCACGGTCCAGCAACCGGAGGGCGGCCGGGGCGAGAGCATCACTTTCTGCGCCCGGCGGGACGACGACCGCGAGCAAATTCATCGCGCCGGGTGGGAACTGACCGATCTTGTCACACACCACACGTGCGAATTTGAACGCCGCTCGGGGCGGATCGTCGTCGGCCAGGAGACGGAGCCGGGTGACTTCGACGTGCAAGGGCGAATGGCTCTTGAAGACCACCTGAAAATCCGGGCCGCGTTGCCCGGTCGCACGGTAGGGTTCATAGCGCACCGTGGAGCGCCGGTCACGCACCAGGAAGGCGGCCACCGCCAATTCGGCGAACAGGTCGGCCAGCTCGTCAGCAAGGGGCGCCAGACGTGCTTTCTTGTGAATCTTGGTCGCGTACGTCTCGGCAAAGGTGAGAAACAGGCGCGACTCTTGACACTGCGAGCGCAGGAACGGAGCGAGCGGGTGATCGGCCCCACCCAGGAGGCTTTGAATCAGGTCGTCGATGCGTTTGGTCATGACCCCTGAGGCGGAAGGCTGTCCGCCCGCGAGGGCCGCCCTTTCGCCGCGGCCCGGAAGCTGTCCATCCCCTACGCCAGCGCGGCCCGCAGCCGCTTCACGTCCGCCCGCCACTCGTCGGTGTCCCCGCTGTCGGCCCAGAGGTCGGGAAGGGCGCTGTCGGAGCCGCAAACGCGGCCGAGGGCTTCACGGGCCACTTCGCGCAGCGGTCCCAGCTCGGTCAGGTTCGCGCTGGCGACCCAGGCGCGGAGCGGCGCGTCCGTGATGTGGGACGTATCCCCGGTCAGGGCCGCGACCAGAATCTCGGCGGCGGCCAGGGTGCGGTGGCCCTCCTCGGCGTCAAGAAAGTCGTTGTCGGGATCGAGGGCCACGTCGAACGCCTCGGCCAGGGCAAAGGCGCCGTCCTCGACGACCTCCTGCGCAAACGCCACACCGACCTCATTCTCGAAGCTGCCGATGCCCCAGATGTTCATGCCTTTAGGGTAAAGGGTTTGAAGTGCCGAGAAAACCCCCGCAACCTCAGTCCCAGTGCGTAAACAGTGCCTCCGCGCGGATGGAGGGCTTCCAAGAATTGAGGTTATAGGCTTCCCAGCCGTTGCCTGCCCCGGAAGCGCGGAGGGCGGCCCTGTCGCTGTCGGATAACGGAGCAAGCAGCCAGTCCGCGTCGGGCAGCACCAGCGAGCCGTCGGCGCTGAGGGCGTCGTGAAGCGGTCCGCTGGAGATGAGGTGAAACTCAGGCGGCAGGCCCCAGACCGGGCGCTGGCTGGATACGGCGGCAATGGTGAGTGTCAGCAGCGTCCAGCCGATAACTTCTCCATAGCGGCCCTGCCATTCGTGGGCGCGGTAGCTGGCGCAGGAGTCCAGGCCAGGAACTTTGGCGAACGTCCAGCCCTGCCGCCGGGCAACGCGGTTCAGAGTACGGTCCACCTCGGCCAATTCGGCAGGCTGGCCGCCCCAGCGGGCGTACACCAGTCGCTCGATGACCGATGACAAGGAGGTCAGCCTGTGACGATTCGCCCGTACCGCTCCTCCACGTACTTTTCGAGCAGTTCCTGAAAGTCCTGCGCGATGCGGGGGCCGCGCAGGGTGGTGAGCAGTTTGCCGTCCTGATAGACCGGGGCGCGGGGGTCCTCGCCGGTGCCGGGCAGCGAGATGCCGATATTGGCGTGCTTGCTCTCGCCGGGGCCATTCACGATGCAGCCCATCACGGCGACCTGCATATCCTCCACACCGGGGTATTTCGCCTTCCAGTCGGGCATCGCATCCCGGATGTAGTCCTGAATCTGCTGGGCGAGGTGCTGAAAGAAGGTGGAGGTGGTGCGCCCGCAGCCGGGGCAGGAGGTGACCTGCGGGAGAAACTGTCTCAACCCGAGGCTCTGGAGAATCTGCTGCGCGACCTCCACTTCCAGTTTGCGGGAGGCGCCGGGTTCGGGCGTGAGCGAGACGCGGATGGTATCCCCGATCCCCTCGGTCAGCAGGGGCGCGAGGGCCACGCTGGAGGCCACCATGCCCTTCATGCCCATGCCCGCTTCGGTCAGGCCGAGGTGGAGGGGATAGTCGCACAGCGGCGCAAGCTGGCGGTAGACCTGCCACAGTTCGGGGGCGGAGCTGACCTTGACCGAGATGATGATCTTGTCGTGCGGGAGGCCCAGCGCCTCGGCGTAGCGGGCGGAGTCGAGGGCGGACACCACCATCGCGTCGATCATCACGTCGGTGACGGACTTGGGGTGAGGGGAGCGGGCGTTCTCGTCCATCAGGCGGGCGAGGACCTGCTGATCCAGGGAACCCCAGTTCACGCCGATCCGGACGGGTTTGCCGAACTCCCGGGCGACTTCGATCATCGTGGCGAAGTTGGCGTCGTGGTGCTGCCCGGCCCCGACGTTGCCGGGGTTGATGCGGTACTTGGCGAGCAGCCGCGCCGTTTCGGGATACTCGCGCAGCAGGATGTGCCCGTTGTAATGAAAGTCCCCGACGATGGGCACGTCGACACCGATGTCGTGCAGGCGGGCCACGATCTCGGGGAGGGTGGCGGCGGCTTCCCGCGTGTTGACGGTCACGCGCACGATCTCCGACCCGGCCCGCGCGAGCTGCGCGACCTGAATGGCGGTTGCCTCGGCATCGGCGGTGTCGGTGTTCGTCATGGACTGCACGACGATGGGATGTGAGCTGCCCACAGGGACATGGCCTACCCAGGTGGTCACGGTCTGACGGCGCGGCGTCCTCATATGCGGTCAGTCTACGCGGGGGGAGGCGGGACGTTCCGGGTGGGGCGTCACGGGAGGGCCTGGGTTAATTCGCGGGAACCTTCACCGTACCGTTCACGATCAGTTCCTCGATCTTCTTCAGGTTGGCCTGGAGGGGGGCGGGAATCAGGGCCTTGTTGTACTGGTCCAGAGCCAGGGCGATGCCGCCGTTGCTGAGGCCGAAGGAGCGGTCACCGGAACGCCAGGGACGGCCCTCGGCCACGTCCTTGATCACCGTGTACACGGCGTTGTCGATCCGCGTGACCATGCTGGTCAGGCCGTGATTCAGTGTGGCCGGGTTCCTGTCGAAGTCGCCCAGAGCGTTCTTATTGGTGTCCACCCCGATGAAGAAGGTGGGGCGGCTGTCCCCCGCGCAGGCGTCCTGCTCGGCCGCACTCCGGGGCACGTTTTTGAAGTTGTCGCCGCCGAACTTCACCCCGGCCGGGAGGTTCGCCGCCTTCAGGCAGGGTTGCGCCTTGATCTGCTCGATCACGCCCAGGGTGCTTGCACCGGCTGCGGAGTAGATGATATCGGCGCCGTCCGCCAGGAGCTTGGCGGCAAGCTGCCTGGCCACCGCAGGATTATTGAAGCCCTGATTGGTGGTGCTGACGTACACACTCTTGATCTGGCAGGCAGGGCAGGCGAACTTGACGCCCGTCTCGAAGCCCACCCGCGAGCGGGCGAGTGACTCCACCGGCGCGGCACCGATAAAGCCGACCCGCCCGGTGGCGCTCTGCTTCCCCGCCAGGTACCCGGCGAGGAAGGCGCCCTCCTGTTCGCGGAAACGCAGGCCCACCGTATTCGGCCCCTTGGGCAGATACCCGACCGTCACAAAGCGCGCGTCGGGATTTTTCGCGGCGGCCTCGGTGATGGCCGCATTGTTCGAGGCGCCCACCCCGATCACGACTTTCGCCCCCAGCGCCGTCAGCCGGGGAATGCCGCGGCCCACCTCTTCGAGCGTCTGGGGTTCAAAGATCTGGACCTCTCCCCCGGTCGCCGCAATGGCGCGTTTGGCCCCCTCGAAGGCCGCCTGGTTGAAGCCCTGGTCATTGCGCCCCCCCAGATCGAAGGCCAGCCCCACGGTAAAGGACGAGGCCTGGACCGTCCCGAGCAGGAGGGCCGGAGCGAGGGCGAGCGGCAGGAGTGCAGTGCGGTGCATGGGACGGCGCATGGCGAAGATGTTCCCGTCCCGGCTCTGACGAACGCCTTACTGAGAATGCCCCCAGCGGGGGGGTCGGGGGTATCCGGGCGGCGAGGTCACGCTGGGCGCAGCCGGAGGCGGTCTGCTCCTTCAGGGCTGAGGGCGCTCCGGCAGCCTCCCTGAGCCGGAGGCGCCCTTCACTTCAGGGTCTTGAGGTAGGCCTGGAGGTTTTTGATTTCGGTGTCGGTCGGGGGCTTGCCGTGATCGCCCTTGAAGCCGATCTTGCCCCAGTTGGGCATGGGCGGTTTCAGGGGGGCGCCGTGATCGTCCTTGTCCTGAAGCATCGCGCGGCGGAAGAGGGCGTAGGACCAACCCGCAGCCCCGTGCAGGCTGGGACCGGCGCCGCCCTGCGCTTTTGCACCATGACACCCCGCACAGTTGGCGGTGTAGATGGCCTTTCCCGCCGCGGTACTCACGGCGGCGTGGGCGGGAGCAGCGATGGCGGCCAGGAGCAACAGGCTGATCAGCGGGCGCATGCGCCATCCTACGGCAGTCCGCCCTTCCGTGCGGCTCGCCATCGGCCCGGGATTCTTGGCCCGGCTCCCTCGCCCGCAAGCTGGCGCCTTGGTCTACACTCAGGGCCACATGGCACACGCAAAGGATGGACTGCTGTACGCACAGTGGGTCGAACTGCTCGGCTGGCTGGAGGCCGAGGCTGCCGCGCGCGGCCTGGGGTTCGAGAAGGTCGCGGACTTCCCCGATTACATCTACCGCATGGAACGCCCCTACGACCTGCCCACCACCGTGATGAGCGTGGCGCTGACCGCAGGCGGACAGTCCCTGCTGCTGGCCGCCGTCAGCCCCCGGCACGTGGACCTGAAGGGCGTCTCCCTGCGCCTGATGGGCGGGAGCAAGCACTGGCACCTGCACGCGGGCGAACGCGGCCTGCTCGAAGGCAAGCGGCCCTTCACGCGGGGGCGGCTGGCGGTGCTGCTGGACGGGGCGGTGCGGGGGGTGGCGTAGGCCTGCTCTCGCCTCTCAGCGCAGAGGCTTTCTGGCGTCGAGGATGAGGGAAACGAAGCCCAGGCGCCCCTCCCGGTTGCGGTGGTCGAGGAGGAGGGAGCGGTAGATGGGTCCGGTGGTCACGTCCCACTGGTGGTAGTGGAAACGTCCGGCCTCGTCGCAGTATTCGAGCAGATCGACCTCGAAGCCCGCGCTCCTGAACACGCCCGTGAAGCGGCGGGAGTCGTACACGATCTGATGGTCGGCGGCCGGGTGATCGGCGGGACCGGGGCCGCCCACCTGAACCGTTCGCTGATAGTCCGCATCTGGAAAGTTCGCATCGGGGACCGCGCAGCGAAGAAAGCCGCCCGGCTTCAGAAACTCGAAGCACAGCCGGGCGGCGGCACGGCCCTGTTCCTCGGTCAGGTGTTCCCAGACGTGTTCGCACAGCAGCGCATCTGCCTGACGCCCACCAAACCAGGCGACCCAGCTTTCCCGGTCGAGCAGGTCCAGGTCCTCACGCTGGGTGGGAATCCAGCCCGCCCACCTCTGCTCTCCCGCACCGATGATGACGCGAAGTTCGTCGGCCGTGACAGCGGTCATGGCTCACATTCTGCCTGAGCGGTCCCCGGAGAGCAGCATCCGCAGAACGGCGCCCTCACAGCACCCGGAAGGCCACGAACGCCATCCCGATGCCCAGCAGGGTGCCCACCAGCACCTCCAGGTAGGTGTGGCCCAGCAGCACCCGGAGGGGCTGGGGCGCGAAGCCCTCGCGGACGACGGCGCGCAGTTCGTCCACCAGTTCGTTGAGGAGGCGGGCCTGCATGCCGCTGGCGTGGCGCACGCCGGTCGCGTCGTACATCACGATCAGGGCGAAGACGGCGCTGGCGGCAAAGAGGGGGCTGCCCAGGCCCTGCGTGAGCGCCACGCCGGTCGTGAGGGCGGCGACCATCGCGGAGTGGCTGCTGGGCATCCCGCCCGTTTCCATAAAGGCGGCGGGGCGCCAGCGGCCCTCGAACAGCAGGATCAGCAGCACCTTGAGCACCTGCGCGGCGGTCGAGGCAAGGATGGCCGTCCACAGCCAGCGGTTCCCGAAAAGGTCGTCGAGAGGGGGAGTCACGCTGCGGCGAAGTCTAGCGCGCCTGCATCTCTGCGGCGGCAACGGTGTTGGCAAGAAGCTGCGCGATGGTCATGGGACCGACCCCACCGGGAACGGGCGTGATCGCCCCCGCCACCCGCGCCACTTCCGGGTCAACGTCGCCGGTCAGGTGCGCCTTGCCGCCGTTCTCGCCAGGCACGCGGTTGATGCCCACGTCAATCACGGTCGCGCCCGGCCTGACCATCTCGGGCGTGATCAGGTGCGGCTGCCCGACCGCGACGCAGAGCAGGTCGGCCTCCCGCGTCACGGCCCCCAGATCAATCGTCCGGCTGTGGGTGACGGTCACGGTGGCGTCGCGATTGAGGAGGAGTCCCGCCAGGGGCCGCCCGACGATGTGGCTGCGGCCCACCACCACGGCCCGCTGACCCGCCACAGGGATGCCGTAGTGGTCCAGCAGGTACAGGATTCCGGCGGGTGTGCAGGGCCGCAGCGCCGGACGCCCGGCCCACAGTTCCCCCACGTTGAGCGGGTGAAAGCCGTCCACGTCCTTGCGCGGGTCGATGGCGTGCAGCACCGCCTGCTCGCTGACATGCGCGGGCAGCGGGAGCTGGACCAGAATGCCGTTCACGCTGTCGTCGGCATTCAGCCGGGCGATCAGGTCGAGGAGTTCGGCCTGGGGGGTCGTCTCCGGCAGCGCGTACACGGTGCTGGTCAGACCCACCTCGCGCGCCTTGCGGTCCTTGCCGCGCACGTAGCTCACGCTGGCGGGGTCGTCGCCCAGCCGCACCATGACCAGATGCGGGGGGGCGGGGAGCCGGGCGGCGCGGGCGGAAGCGTCGGCCAGCAGGGCCTCCGCGGCGGGGGCACCGGGGAGCAGGCGGGCGGTCACTCCCCGGTCCCGTCCTCGGCTTCGGCGTCCCGGGGGGCGCGCGGGGCGGTCTTGAGGCTGCGGCTCAGTCCCCCCAGCACCCCGTTCACGAAGCGGCCCGAGTCCTCGCCGCCGAACTTGCGGGCGATGCGGACGGCGCTCTCGATCACCGGGGGGTGCGGTTCCGGCGTGTAGATCATTTCGTAGGTCGCCAGGCGCAGCACGTTCAGGTCGGTCTGGGCCATCTGCTCGAAGTCCCAGCCGCGAATGGTGCGGCGCAGCGTGGCGTCCACATCGGCGCGGCGCTCGCCCAGCCCGTCCACCAGTTGCCGGGCGAAGGCCAGCGCCTCCGCGTTCAGTTGCGGGAAGGTATCGTCGCCCTCGCGCATGGCGCCCTCGGCACGGGTGAACACCGCGTCCAGTGGCAAGTGGCCCCGCTCGGCCTCGAACAGCACGCGGAAGGCGAATTCGCGGGCGGCTCGGCGGGTGCCCACCGGCTGCTGCCCGCGTTCACGGCGGCGGGTCAAGCGGCAGCTCCCCTGGGCAGCACCACGCCCAGCACGGTCACGTTCACGGCCTTCACCTTCAGGCCGGTCATCAGTTCGACGTTCTCGCACACCGCCCGCTGCGCCTGGTGCGCGAGCTGGACGAGGTTGCGCCCGTACTCTACGTTCAGGCCCACGTCCACCGTGACCTGCCCGCCCTCGCGGGTGACCCGCAGCGCGCGGGGACGGCGCGGGCCGCCCTGCTGGCGCAGCACCTCACCGACCTTGAGCGGCGCGTTCGCCACCTCGATGCCCTCGATGCCTTCCAGCGTCGTGGCGGTGATGTCCGTCAGGACACTCTTGCTGATCTCCACATCCATGTTTCTCGCCTCCGGGTGGGCCGACGTGAGAGGCGGCCCGCAGTGGGGGACAGTGTAGCGGCTTGTGGCTCGTGGCTTGTGGCGTGTGGAAAAGGCTTTAGGCCACCGGCCACACGCTACACGCCCCGCTCCGCCAGGAGCGCCCCCAGACCCGCCTCGTCCAGCACCGTGATCCCCAGTTCGCGGGCGCGGTCGAGTTTGCTGCCTGCCTCCTCGCCCGCGACGAGGTAGCTGGTCTTCTTGGTGACGCTGCCGGTGACGCGCGCTCCGGCCGCTTCCAACCGCGCCTTGATCTCGTCGCGGGGGCGGGAGAGGGCGCCGGTGAGGACGAAGCTCAGGCCCGCCAGGGCGTCGCCGCGTGGGGCCGTCTCCTCCACGGGGTTCAGGCCGCGTTCGCGCAGGCGGCGGATCAGGTCCTGCATGCTGGGGTCGGTCAGGGCCGCGGTCACGCTCTGGGCGATGGTGCCGCCCATCCCGGGCACCGCCTCGATCTGTTCGGGCGTGGCGGCGAGGAGGGCGTCCAGCGTGCCGAAGGCGTGGGCGAGCGCCTGAGCGTTGCGTTCCCCGACGTGGTTCATGCCCAGCGCGTTGATCAGGCGCCAGAGGGGCCGCGTCTTGCTGGCTTCCAATTGCGCGAGGATATTCGCGGCCTTCTTCTCGCCGCTGCGCTCCAGCGCCGCGAGCTGCTCGGCGTTCAGGGTGTAGAGGTCGGCGGCGTCGCGGACCAGGCCCACCGCGAGCAGTTGCTCGATCAGCTTCTCCCCGATGCCGCGCACGTCCATCGCGCCCCGGCTGACGAAGTAGCGCAGCCGCTCGAACTGCTGCGCCGGGCAGGCGGGGTTGGGGCAGTAGGTGTTGGCGTCGCCCTCGGCGCGCGTGACCTCGTGCCCGCACTCGGGGCAGTGGGTGGGGAACTGGTAGGGGACGGCGTCAAGCGGGCGCTTTTCCAGCACCACGCGCATAATCTGCGGGATCACGCCGCCCGACTTGCGGACCACCACCGTGTCCCCGATCCGCAGGTCGAGGTCGCGGATGTAGTCCTCGTTGTGGAGGGTCGCCTTGCTGACGGTGCTGCCCTCGATCAGCCGGGGCGCGAGGTGCGCGAGGGGCGCGAGCTTGCCGGTGCGGCCCACGTTCACCGTGATGCTTTCCAGCACCGTCTCCACCTCCTCGACCGGGAACTTGTAGGCGATGGCCCAGCGGGGCGCGCGGCTGGTGAATCCGGCTTCGGCCTCCAGCGCCAGCGAGTCCAGTTTCAGCACCGTGCCGTCGGCGTCGAACTCAAACTGCGCCCGCTGCTGCGTCATGCGGCGGTGATAGTCGGCGGCGGCCTGGAGGCCCGTGAACGTCTCGCTGTAGCGGCTGGTCGGGAAGCCCTGCGCGGCGAGCCAGGTCAGCACCTCGGCCTGGGTACGGGCCGGGACGCTGTCGCGCTTGCCCAGAGCGTAGAAAATGGCCTTGAGGTTCCGCGTGCGGGTCACCTCGGGGTCTTTCTGCCGCAGGGCCCCGGCGGCCCCATTGCGGGGGTTTTTCAGCAGGGGCGTGCCCAGTTCCTCCGCGCGGGCGTTGAAGTCCGCGAAGTCGGCCCGGCTGAGATACACCTCGCCGCGCACCTCCAGCTCGCCCTGGAGGCCGGGCAGCTCGCGGGGCAGGCCGGGAACGGTGAGCACCTGCTCCGTCACCATCTCCCCGACACGCCCGTTGCCGCGCGTGGCCGCCCATTGCAGCGTGCCGTCCACGTAATACAGATTCACGCTCAGGCCGTCGATCTTCAGCTCGCCGGTGTACGTGAAGCCGTCGTAGTCGGGGGGAAGGTTCAGCGCCCGCGCCAGCTTCTCCTGCCACTCGGCCAGTTCCTCGTCGTCGAAGACGTTGTCGAGGCTGGTCATGGGGGTGGGGTGGTTCACGGGCTGGAAGGCCGCGCTGGGGGCGCCGCCGACCTGCTGCGTCGGCGTGGTGGCCCCCACCCACTCCGGGTGCGCCTCCTCGATGGACCGCAGCTCACGCACCAGACGGTCGTACACGTCGTCGGGAATCTCGGGGGCGTCCAGCTCATGATAGGCGCGGGCGTGGCGCTCGACCTCGGCGCGCAGGGTCTGGTAGTGGTCCCGGGTGACCTCGGCGGGCGGGGTATCAGGGGCGGGGTGACTCATGCCGGAAGCGTAGCACCGGGCAGGCATTCGGGCCGGACCGGAACGGGGTGTGCCCAGAAAGAGTTTCGGGGAGACATGAAGAAAGGCTCAGCGCCCTTCGTCCCTGCCTCTCATCTGCGTCAGGCGGAGGTCATGTGGAACGGGGTCTAGACACCTGCCGATTTCCGTATACTCTGTTCTGGGTTTCACTCCCTTTCAACTCAGCATCCCACTCCACCGGAGGAACACATGAAGAAATTCCTGACGCTCGCCCTCGCCACCGCCGTTGCCACCTCGGCCACCCTCGCCGCCGCGCAGGGGGCCACCCGCGTCGGCATCGCCTTCGATGCGGGCGGCAAGTTCGACAAGAGCTTCAACCAGAGCGCCTGGGAGGGCACCCAGCGCGCCCAGAAGAACCTCGGCGTGCAGGTCAAGGACTTTGAACCCAGCGACCCCAGCCAGACGGTGCAGGGCATCCGCTCCTTCGCCAACCAGGGCTTCGACCTGACCATCGGCGTGGGCTTTGCCAACAATGCCAGCGTCACGCAGGTCGCCAAGGAGAACCCGGACCTCGCCTTCGGCCTGGTGGACGACATCAGCCCCGCGAAGAACGTCGCCAGCCTGGTGTTCTCCGAGCAGGAGGGCAGCTACCTGGTGGGCTACCTGGCGGGCCTGAACAGCAGCACCGGCGTGGTCGGCTTCGTGGGCGGCATGGACGTGCCGCTGATCCACAAGTTCGAGGCCGGGTACACCGCGGGCGTGAAGGCCGCCAACCCCAGGGCGAAGGTCATCGCGCAGTACGTGGGCACCACCCCCGACGCCTGGAACAACCCCGGCAAGGCCAAGGAGATCGCGGCCAGCATGCGCGCCAAGGGCGCCGACATCATCTTCGCCGCGGCGGGCGCCAGCGGCAACGGCGTCATCGACTACGTCAAGCAGACGCAGTGCCTCAAGGCCGCGAACCTGCCCGCGGGCGTGAAGTTCACCAGCGACAACTTCAAGACCGTGTCCAAGAGCGCCAGCTACAAGCAGGCCTGCGCGGGCAACACCCGCCCGATGTTCTTTATCGGCGTGGACAGCAACCAGAACTACCTCGGCGACTTCGACAAGAACCCCGCCACCCTGAACCACGGCCTGACCTCGATGATGAAGCGCGTGGACAACGCCGTGTACGCCCTGATCAAGGATGTCAAGGACAACAAGTTCAAGGGTGGCGAGCGCCGCTTCGGCCTGAAGGAAAACGGCGTGGGCTACGCGATGGACCAGTACAACAAGGTCCTGATCCCCAGCAGCCAGGTGCTGAAGGTCGAAGCCATCAAGAACCAGATCATCAACGGCAAGATCAAGGTGCCCACCCAGTAAATCACGGCAGTTCAGGCAAGGCGGCCCCACGCGGGTCGCCTGCTTTTTTGTTGAGGCTCTGAGCCTTGAGCCATGAGCAGTCCCCGGAAGCTTAGGGCGTCAGCCATCTTGCTCGTAGCCAGGGCGACCACAACGTCCGGTTTTGGGCCTGCTCGCCTCGATTAACCCCTCAGTCCGCTTCGCTCAAGGGGAGCCAGAGACTCTATTTGCCCCCTACAGGAAGCTCAAGCTGTGGCCTCCCCTTGAGGGGAGGTGGCCCGCAGGGCCGGACTCGCAGAGCGGCGCAGCAGAGGGCTTCAACCGAGTTGTGCGGACTCGGTGACTTTGCGGTAGCCCTGGCTCTCCCGTTCCCTTTCCTGCGCGAACCTGCCTTGAGGTGCTAGAATGGCCTGTTTCAGAGCGAAGGAGTCACCCCTCCTTACGCGACCAGCAGAACCCCCAGGCGGCGCAGGGGCTTCCCAGACGCCGTTTCCCAAAGGAGCCTGAGTTTGCAGAACCAGAACCTGATTGTACGCGGGGCGCGGGAACACAACCTCAAGAACGTGACGGTCGAGCTGCCGCGCGACAAGTTCGTGGTGATCACCGGCGTCTCCGGCAGCGGCAAGAGCACGCTGGCCTTCGACACCATCTACGCCGAAGGCCAGCGCCGCTACGTGGAGTCCCTCAGTGCCTACGCGCGGCAGTTCCTAGGCCTGATGGAAAAGCCGGACGTGGAGAGCATCGAGGGCCTCTCCCCCGCCATCTCCATCGACCAGAAGACCACCAGCCACAACCCGCGCAGCACGGTGGGCACCGTCACCGAGATTCACGATTACCTGCGCCTGCTGTACGCCCGCGTCGGCACGCCGTACTGCCCGATCTGCGGGCGCAAGATCGAGAAGCAGAGTCCCAGCGAGATCACCGACCGGCTGCTCACGCAGTTCGCGGACGCGCGGGCGATCCTGCTCGCGCCGGTCGTGCGCGGGCGCAAGGGCGAGTACCGCAAGCTGTTCGGGGACCTGCGGCGCGAGGGCTTCGCGCGCGTGCGGGTGGACGGCACCCTCTACGAGCTGGAGGAAGCCGAGAAGCTGAAGCTGGAGAAGTTCGAGAAGCATGACGTGGACGTGGTCGTGGACCGCGTGACGCTGCGCGAGTCCGACCGCAGCCGCATCGCGGAGAGCGTGGAACTGGGCCTGCGGCGCGGCGAGGGGCTGCTGCGGGTGCTGATGCCGGACTCGGGGGCCGAGGAACTGTACTCCGAGAAGTTCGCCTGCCCGGAACACGGCAGCGTGCTGGAGGAACTGGAACCGCGCTCCTTCAGTTTCAACAATCCCTACGGGGCCTGCCCCGACTGCGCGGGCCTGGGCAGCAAGCAGGAGTTCGCGCCGGAACTGGTGATCGACGAGAAGCTCAGCATCGCGGAGGGCGCGATTCTCCCGTGGAGCAAGAAGGGCACCGGCGGCGGCGTGTACTACTGGGACAAGCTCAAGGCGCTCGCGGAGCACCTGGACTTCGACCTCAAGACGCCCTGGCGCGACCTGCCGGAACAGGCCAAAAAGGCGATCCTGCACGGGCCGGGCGAGCCCTTCGAGGTGGTGTACCGCCGGAACGGCAAGGAAACCATGCGCTTCACGACCGAGTTCGAGGGTGTCCTCGTGAACCTGGAGCGGCGCTACGCCGACACCGAGTCCGAGTTCATGCGTGAGAAGCTGGAGGAACTGATGGAACTCCGGCCCTGCCCGACCTGCGGCGGCACGCGCTACAAGCCCGAGATCCTGGCGGTGCGCGTGGGCGGCCTGAACATCTCGCAGGCGAGTGGGATGAGCGTGCTGGAAGCGGACGCCTTCTTCCGCGAACTTCAGGAAGGCACCGTGGAGCGCGCGCTGATCGAGCCGCACCTGCACGAACACCTGGGCGGCACCGCGAAGGCACACGAACCACGGCGCTACGAGTACGGCCTGAACGAGTTCGGCACCGCCGTCGCCGCGCCGATCCTCAAGGCGATCCGCACCCGGCTGAAGTTCCTGGTGGACGTGGGGCTGGATTACCTCAGCCTCGACCGCACCGCGAACACGCTCTCGGGTGGGGAGGCGCAGCGCATCCGCCTGGCCACTCAGGTCGGCTCGGGCCTGACGGGCGTGCTGTATGTGCTGGACGAACCCTCCATCGGCCTGCACCCCAAGGACAACGGGCGCTTGATCGGCACGCTGAAGAACCTGCGCGACCTCGGCAATACCCTGATCGTGGTCGAGCACGACGAGGACACCATGCTGGAGGCCGACTACCTGGTGGACATGGGGCCGGGCGCGGGGGTCCACGGCGGCGAGGTGGTGGCGGTCGGGACGCCCGAGCAGGTCCGGGACAACCCGGGCAGCCTGACCGGCAAGTACCTGCGCGGCGACCTGAAGATCGAGGTCCCGCAGACGCGGAGGCGCGGCAACGGCAAGAAGCTGAAGGTGATCGGGGCGCGCGAACACAACCTCAAGGACGTGAATATCGACATCCCGCTGGGGACGATGACGGTCGTGACTGGGCCGAGCGGGTCGGGCAAGTCCACCCTGATCCACGACATCCTGCACGCCACGCTGGCCCGCGAACTCAACGGCGCGAAGACCAACCCCGGCAGGTTTGACCGGATCGAGGGCATGGAGTACCTCGACAAGGTGATCGAGATCGACCAGTCGCCTATCGGCCGGACGCCGCGCTCCAACCCGGCGACGTACACCGGCGTCTTCACCGAGATTCGCGACCTCTTCACCCGGACGCCGGAAGCGCGGCGGCGCGGGTACCAGGCGGGGCGTTTCTCCTTCAACGTGAAGGGCGGGCGCTGCGAGCACTGCAAGGGCGACGGCGTGATGAAGATCGAGATGAACTTCCTGCCCGACATCTACGTGCCGTGCGAGGTCTGCAAGGGGGCCAGGTACAACCGCGAGACGCTGGAAGTCAAGTACAACGGCAAGACCATCAGCGAAGTGCTGGATATGACGGTGGAGGACGCCCGCACCTTCTTCGAGAACATCCCCGGCATCGAGCGCAAGATGCAACTGCTGTGCGACGTGGGCCTGGGCTACATGAAGATCGGGCAGCCCTCGACCACCCTTTCCGGCGGCGAGGCGCAGCGCATCAAGCTGGCCTCCGAACTGTCCAAGCGCGCGACCGGCAAGACGATCTACATCCTCGACGAGCCGACGACCGGCCTGCACTTCGAGGACGTGCGGAAGCTGCTGGAGGTGCTGGAGCGGCTGGTGGAGGGTGGGAACACGCTGGTGGTCATTGAGCATAATCTCGATGTGATGAAGTGCGCCGACCACATCATCGACCTGGGGCCGGAAGGCGGCGTGCGGGGGGGCACGGTCGTGGCGACCGGAACACCCGAGCAACTGGCCGCCCACCCGACGAGCTACACCGGGGAGTACCTGCGCCGCGTGCCGGGCATCGTCCCCGCCGGGAGCCAGGCCGAGGAGCCGGAACTGGTGGGGGCGACCCCGGCCAGGAAGACCCGGACGAAGAAGGCGGTCGGGGCGTGACGCGCGCCCTCGCGCCCGCGCAGGCCGCCGCGCCGCGTCTGTCGCCGGTCTGGACGGTGCTGCGGCTGCTGGGCGGCTGGGCGCTGGTCGGGCTGCTGGCATACCTGCTGTGGACGCCGGGTGCATGGTCCGCGAAGCTGCTCGCCTGGGTGCTGCTGACCATCCTGGCCGACGAGTTCGGCGGGTGGTTCGGGTACATCGGGGCGCTGCTGGGGGGTCTGCCGTTCTTCGCCCCCGGGGCGCTGCCCTCCCAGTGGCCGGTGATCGTGCCGCTGGTGGGCGGGGCGCTGCTGGCGCTGCTGCTGGTCAAGCACTCGGGCGGAGCCTTCGTGCTGCCCTTTGCCGCCGTGATCTTCGCGCTGCCGCTGCTGGCCCTGGCCCGCTTCGGGACCAAGCTGGACCCGGGGCTGACGCTGCCCGCCAACGCGACCTTTCAGCGCACCGCCCTGACGGCCATGCTGGCGGGCCTGGCCTTCAGCTTCGTGCGGCAACTGGTGGGCGTGGCCTGGCGGTACAGTGCCCGCAGACGCGCCGCGCGGCGGGCTGTTCCCACGGCGGCCCAGGTCCCCACCCCGGAACCGCCGCTTCCCCCCAGCGAGGTCATCACCGCGACCGCCGCACCCGAGGAAGGCCAACCGGGCAGCGTGGCCGCGACCACGGCTCAGGAACCGGGCCGTCAGGGCTGACGCGCTCCTGCCGCCTCCGGGTCATCCGCCCGCCCCAGCCATCCGGGGCGGGCGGTACACTTTGGGACGTGACCAGACTCCAGGGAAGCAACCAGAACCGCACGGTGCTGGTGATCGGCACGCTGATCGCTGTCGTGTTGATCGCCATCGCCCTGTTCGCCGTCCGGGGCAGGAACACCAACGCGGCGGCGGGAACGGGAGGAACCATGAACTTCAATCTCGCCTCACTGCCCTATGCCGGGAAGGCCGACGCGCCCGTCAATGTGGTGGTGGTGGAGGACTTCAAGTGCCCTATCTGCAAGCAGTTCGAGGAGACGGTGATGCCGGAACTCCAGAACAAGTATGTCGATACTGGCAAGGCGAAGATCTACTCGCTGGTCTGGCCCTTTATCGCCTCGTCCCGCGGGCTGCCGGTGGACGATGGCAAGCTGGCCGCCGAGGCCGCCAAGTGCGTGTACGACCAGGGCGGCAACGACGCCTTCATGCGCTTCAAGGCCATTTTGTTCCGCGCGCAGGGCGACGAACTCAGCGTGTGGGCCACCAAGGACCGCCTCAAGGACCTCGCCAGCAACGTGGAGGGCATCGATCAGGCCAAGTTCAATACCTGCCTTGACAATGACGAAACCGCCGCCCGCGTAGAGGCCGACAAGCAGCAGGCCGAGAAGGCGGGCGTGAACGGCACCCCGACGGTATTCGTGAACGGTCAGAAGATCGAGGGCACCACCCTTGCGGACCTGGCCGCCAAGACCGGCGCCGCCATCGACGCCGCCAGCCAGTGACCCGCGACAACCGCCTCTACCTCGCCTGGGTGGTGGCCCTGCTCGCCACCCTGGGCAGCCTTTACTTCAGCGAGGTGCGCGGCTTCAAGCCCTGCATCCTGTGCTGGTATCAGCGCGTCATGATGTACCCGCTGGCCGTGATCCTGGGGATAGCAGCGCTGGGGGGGGACCTCGGCATCCGCCGCTACGCCCTCCCGCTGGCCGCCATCGGCTGGCTGGTGGCGCTGTATCAGAACCTGGAAACCTGGGGCGTCGTGCCCACCCTCCGCGCCTGCACCACCGATCCGGCCAGTTCCTGCGGCATCCCCTGGCCCATCTGGGGCAGCGGCACCGAGGGGCTGGCCCGGCTCAACACCGTGATCACCATCCCGGTCCTGTCCCTGATCGCCTTCACGCTGATCCTCGGCCTGCTGGGCTGGGGGCGAGGGAGGCGTTAGGGATGAGGGATGAGGCGTTAGGAAAAGAAAGGGGACCGCTCATTGGGCGGCCCTTTCTTTTTTCTTTTCCTAACCCCTAAAACCTAACCCCTCTCCCTACACCGGCCGCCCTGCCATCATGAAGCTTGCCGTCATGCCGCCGTCCACGGGCACAATCGCGCCGGTCATGAAACTGGCCTCGGGGCTGGCGAGGAAGTACACGGCCTGCGCCACCTCGCGCGGTTCGCCCAGGCGGCGCAGGGCGTGGAGGTCCTCGTAGTCGCGGCGGGTCTGCCCCGGGTCCTGGCTCTCGCGGATCGCGTGCAACACCGCCTCGGTGGCGATGGCTCCGGGAGCGACGGCGTTCACGCGGATGCCGTGGGGGGCGAGGTCCAGCGCCGCGGCCCGCGTGAGGTTGACCAGACCGCCCTTGCTGGCGCCATAGGCGGCGTTGCCCGGCTCGGCAAAGAGGCCCTGCACGCTGGCGACATTCACGATGGCGCTGCCGGGGGGCATCAGGGGGGCCAGCGCGCGGATCAGCAGCAGCGGCGCGGTGAGGTTCACCGCCAGGGTGCGGCTCCAGCCGCGTTCGCTGACCTCCAGCACGCCGCCGTGCGCGTCCTGGTAGGCGGCATTGTTCACCAGGACATCGACCGCCCCCAGGTCGCGGGCCACCCGCAGGATGCGCTCACGGCCCGCGGTGGTACCCACGTCGGCCTTCATGCGGACCTGCCCGGCGAGGACGGGCGGGAGGTTCAGGTCCACGCCGAGGACGCTGTGCCCGCGCTCCACGTAGAGTTCCGCGATGGCACGCCCGATGCCGCGCGCCGCTCCCGTGACGACGACCGTACCGGGGTTCGGCGCGCCTGCGGCGGCGTCCGGCTGGCCGTCCCTGGGGTTGCTCTTGCGCGTCATAGTCCAGTGTGCAACCCGGCCCCCGGGTCTGTGCGCCGTGTGAAGGGCCGCTCAAGGTTCTCACGGGAGGAGGCGCGTAGCCTGGGCGGATGAGTCACTCCCAGCCCGCCTCCCTGGACGCCGCCCTGAACCCCGGCCGCCTGCGGGGCGTGCTGCTGGATGTGGACGGCACGCTCATTGACTCCAACGACGCGCACGCCCACGCCTGGGTGGCGGCGCTCCGCGAGGAAGGCTTTGACCGGACCTTCGAGGAGGTGCGTCCCCTGATCGGCATGGGCGGCGACCAGTTGATTCCCAGGCTGACCGGCGAAGACAGCCAGAGCGCGGTGGGAAAGCGGCTCACGCAGGGGTGGCTGAAGAACTTCAAGCCGCTGATCCCCAATCTGCACGCCACCCGGGGCGCGCGGGCGCTGGTGGAAGGCTTGCAGGCGCGCGGCCTGAAGGTCGTCCTGGCGACCAGCGGCGAGGCCGAGATCGTGGACGCGCTGCTGAAGCAGGCGCACCTGGACGACCTGAAGCTCGATAGGGTCAGCAGCAGCGAGGTGGAGAGCAGCAAACCCGCGCCCGATCTGGTCCAGGTCGGGCTGGAGAAACTGGGCCTGCCTGCCGGGGCGGCGCTGATGGTCGGGGACACCCCCTACGACGCGAAGGCCGCGCACAAGGCGCATGTGCCCTGCGTCCTCCTGCGCTGCGGCGGCGACACGGGGCTGGAGGAATACGGGCTGGTGCTGGATGATCCGAAGGCCTTGCTGGAGGCGCTGGAGGGGGCGCAGGGCTAGCCCTCCCCCCGCAACTCGCGCAGCAGCCAGAACCCCACCGCGTCGAACAGGGCCACCAGCGCCAGCGAGCCGAGGCCGGGCAGCCATTCCCCGCGCCCGAACTGGAGCAGGCTGGAGGCGAGGCCGCCCAGGTTCAGCAGGGCGAGCAGCGCGACCAGCAGGCCCGGCAGCATTCAGGCCCCCTCTTCCCGCAGCAGGGCGAGGAGTTCCGCGTGCAGGAGGCCATTGGTGGCGACGATCATCTCCGCGTAGGGGTCGGGCGAGCCGTGGGCGTCGGTGACGGTGCCGCCCGCCTCCTGCACGATCAGGCTGCCCGCGGCGCTGTCCCAGGGTTTCAGGCCAAGCTCCCAGTAGGCGTCCATGCGCCCGCAGGCGACGTTGCACAGGTCGAGGGCGGCGGCCCCGGGGCGGCGGACGGGCACGCCCAGACGCAGCAGCCGCGCCACCAGGGCGAGATTGCGCCCGCCGCCCGTGTCGTAGGGAAAGCCAGTGGACACCAGCGCAGGCGTGGTCAGGCCCGGCGTGGTGCTGACGCGAATGGGCTGGCCGTTCAGGTCCGCGCCCCCACCCCGGCGGGCCGTGAACAGTTCCTGGCGGGTGGGGTCGAACACCGCGCCGACCACCCGCTCTCCATCCACCTCCAGCGCCACGCTCGCGCAGAAGAACGGAAAGCCGTGGGCGTAGTTCACCGTACCGTCCAGCGGGTCCACGATCCAGCGGCAGGGGACATCAGCCGGACCGCGGCCCAGCCCCTCCTCCTCGCCCAGCACCGCGTGGTCGGGGTAAGTGCGGGCGATCACAGTACGGATGGCGGCCTCGGCCAGAGCGTCCACCTCGGTCACGAGGTCGCTGGGGGTGGTCTTGCTGCGGATGTTGAGGGCCTTCCCCAGGTGGGCGAGGTGAATCTCTCCGGCGGTCCGGGCCGCCTCTACCGCCACCGTCCATGCCTGCTGGAGATCGATCATGCGGCGAGTGTAGTGGAGCGGCGAAGGCGGGCGCACAATGGAGCCATGCCCCGGCCTGCCCTGGTTTCCCTGCTGCTCGCCGTGACCCTGTGTGCCTGCGCGCCGGGTGGGGTCCGTGAGCTGCATTTCCGCCCGGAGCCAGCGGGGAGCGAGCCGGTAGCGGCGCGGCTCCTGACCGAACAGCGGGTACCCGAAGGCCGCCTGCTGAGCGTGAAGGAGGCCGTGGCCCGCGCGCCAGCGGGCAGCCTGCTCGTGGTGTGCGGCGCGCGCTGGCAGCTCTCGCGGCCCTGGGGCCTGTGCAGCCACCTCTCCCGCAAGCTCGCCCCGGGCCTCCTCACGGAAGCGCCGGGCATCTTCGGGGGCGGCCTGCTGAACGGCGGCGTGCAGACCGTGCCCGAAACCCGCCTGGAAAAGCGGGACGTGGTGATCGTGCTGGATGTGGGCGTGCGTGAGGACCAGCTCCCGGCCCTGCGCGCCGAGGCCGCGCGGCTGAGCGGCACGCCGTACCGGGTGGCGGGCCTCCTCGACCGGGACGGCGGGCTGGACTGCGCCACCTACCAGAACGCCTTGCAGCGGGCGCTGGGCCTGCCGGACGCCGTGCCGTTCAACTCCCTGTGGAACCTCTATCTCCCGCAGGACGCGCTGAAGATGCCCGGCGCGCGGGTGCTGTGGGTGGGCGTGCGCGGCGGCTAGAGGGCGTCCCCGAGGGCCTGCGTTTCAGCCGCCGCCCGCTCGTCGTCCGCTTCCTGAAAAGCCGCCTGCGCCTGCCTGTATTCCGTAAGGGCCGTGTCGCGGTCACCCGCGCGGGCGGCCAGATTGCCCAGGGCCCGGTGAACGCAGCCGAGCGTCATCGGATCGTCGGCCGCCTGGGCGTCGGCCAGCGCGGCAGTCAGGGCGGCCCGCGCCTCCTCCGCCTCCCCGAGAGCCAGCCGGTTCACGCCGACCTCGTACCCGTTCACGGCCCGTTTGAAGGCGCGTTCGTCCTCGGGGAGCCGCTCGATCAGGGCCCGCTCTTCCTCGAAAAGGCGCAGGGCGGCGCCAGGATTTCCGGCCAGACGCTCCACCGTGCCGAGCTGGTGCAGCGGGACGTGTTCCCAGGGCTGGCCCGCGTGGGCGGCGCGCAACCTGCCGTAGACCTCGCGGGCCTCGTCAAAGCGCCTGTCATGCGCCAGGGCGTACCCCAGCGCCATCTGGCCGGGGTCGGAGGCGAGCAGGGCCGGATCGGCCTCCAGCCGCGCCCGCGCATCGGCGTAACGTCCCTCGTCGATGGCCTGCCATACGTCCCCCAGCATGGCAAACAGGATAAGCTGCCCGCCGTGATTGACCGTTACCTGACTCCCGAGATGAAGGCACTGTGGAGCGAGGCCAGCAAGTACCGCGCGTGGCTCAAGGTGGAACTCGCCGCGATGGAGGCGCAGTCCCGGCACGGCGAGGTACCCCGGGAAGCCTTCGACACGCTGACCGAGCGCGGGAAGGCCGATCCGCTCGACGAGGCCTTTGCCCGGAAGGTGGCCGAGATCGAGGCGGTCACCCGGCACGACATCGTGGCCTTTACCCGCGCCCTGACCGAACGCTACGGCGAGGAGGCCCGCTTCATTCACCACGGCCTGACGAGCACCGATGTGGTGGACACCGCCCAGAACCTGCTGCTGGACGAGGCGCTGAACATCATTCAGGAGGACGTGCGTGCGCTGCGGGAAGTGTGCCGGGTGCAGGCCGTCACCCACAAGCACACGCCGACCGTGGGCCGCACCCACGGCATCCACGCCGAGCCGATGACCTTCGGCCTGAAGTTCCTGAACTGGATGGCGACGCTGGACCGCGATCTGGAGCGTCTGGCTGCCGCCCGCCAGCGTATCCGGGTGGTGATGCTGTCGGGGTCGGTCGGCACCTACGCCCACGTTTCGCCCCGCATTGAGGAGGAGGTCGCCGCCGCCTGGGGCTGGGAGGCGGCGCCGGTCACCAACCAGACGCTCGCCCGCGACCGTCACGCGGAGGTGCTCTCGGCGCTCGCCATCCTGGGGACGACGCTGGAAAAGATCGCGGTGGAAATCCGCCACCTCCAGCGCAGCGAGGTCCGTGAGGCGATGGAGCCTTTTCAGAAGGGGCAGACGGGCAGTTCCTCCATGCCGCACAAGAAGAATCCGATCCTGACGGAGAACGTGACCGGCTTTGCGCGGCTGCTGCGCGGGTATCTGGTGACCGGGCTGGAAAACGTGGCGCTGTGGCACGAGCGCGACATCAGCCACTCCAGCGCCGAGCGGGTGATCCTGCCCGACGCGACCTCGGCGGCGAGTTACGCCACCCGCCGTCTGACGGGCGTGCTGCGTGACCTGGTGGTCTTCCCCGAGCGGATGCTGCGAAACCTCAACGACCTGGGCGGGCTGGTCTTCAGCCAGCGGGTCCTGCACGCATTGATCGACGAGAAGGGGCTGAGCCGCGAGGCCGCCTACGATCTCGTGCAGCGCAACGCCCTGCGGAGCTGGGAGACGGGTGAGGGCCTGCGCGACCTGCTGCGCGCCGACGCGGACAACCCACTGAGCGAGGCCGAACTGGACGCCGCCTTCGATTTGCAGTGGTATCTGCGGCACGTGGGGGACATCTACGCGCGCTTCGGGCTATGAGCGCCGGGCCGGTGCATGAGACTGAGCCCTCATCCTCTCAGACGGCTTCAGGTTGCTCACGCTAGAGTTTGCCCTGTACCTCACATTCCGCCTCAAGGAGTTCCCATGAAGAAGTTCCTGATGACCGCCGCCCTGCTGGCCCTCGGCAGCGCCAGCGCACAGAAGACGCAAGTGGAGTTCTGGACCATCGCGCTCGCGCCCCTCTTCAACGACGAGATGAACCGGCTGGTGGCGCAGTTCGAGAAGGAAAACCCGAACGTGGAACTCAAGTGGGTGGACGTGCCCGCCTCCGCCATCGAGCAGAAGCTGCTGGCGGCCATCGCCTCGGGCCGTCCGCCCGCCGCCGTCAACCTGGCCTCGGACATGGTCGTGAAGATGGTGGACCAGGGGGCGCTGGAACCCCTGACGCTGACCGACGCGCAGAAGAAGGTGTACTTCGCCTCGCCGCTGAACACCTTCACCTTTGGCGACAAGGTGATGGGCGTGCCGTGGTACTGGGCACCGAAGGTCGTGGCCTACAACACCGACATCTTCCGCAAGGCGGGCCTGGACCCCAACAACCCGCCCCGCACGATCCAGACGCTGATCGCCGCCGCCAGGCAGATCAAGGACAAGACCGGCCTGTACGGCTTCATGCCGAACATCAACAACCTGAACATGCTGGTGCTGTTCCAGGAAGCGGGCCTGCCCATCTTCGACAAGACCGGCGGCAAGGCCGTCTTCAACAGCCCCGAGCACGTGAAACTGCTCCAGAGCTACGTGGACCTGTACAAGCAGGGCTACATCCCGGAAGACACCATGCGCCGGGGCTTCACCGCCGCCACCGAACTGTACTCAGCGGGCAAGCTGGGCATGCTGATCACCGGCCCGCAGTTCATCCTGCGCGTGGCGAACGACAACAAGGACATCTACAACGTCACGAAGGTCGCGCCGTACCCGATCAACATTGCCGGGAACGTGATCCACACCCCGCTGATGGGCTTCGTCGTGCCCAAGGGCGTGAAGGACAAGGCGCTGGCGCAGAAGCTCGCGCTGTTCCTCACCAACGACGTGAACCAGCTCCAGTTCAGCAAGGTCACCAAGACCACCTTCCCCAGCACCGTCAAGGCCAGCACCGACAAGTTCTTCAAGCAGGGCGGGAACAACGCCATCGACCAGGGCAAGCTGGTCAGCTCCACGGAGCTGAAGAAGGCCAAGGACCTCACGCTGGTCTACCCGGACGCCAGCAAGCTCAACAAGGTCTTCAAGGACAACATTGAGGCCGCGATGGCCGGACAGAAGAGCGCGAAACAGGCGCTCGACGACATCGTGAAGGCGTGGAACGCGAGCCTGTAAGCGGCGCGCGAGGAGCGGCACGCGGGGCCTGTCATAGCAGGCCCCGCGTGCCGCCTCGTCTTTTGCCCACCACCTTCACGCCGGAACAGCCCCACGGCAACGATTTTTTCTCCCTCCCCCTGCGGGGGACTGGTACAGCTCCGCAGGAGAGGGCCGGGGAGGGGGGTGGCAGGCAACGCCTGTCCTCCCTCCCACGAGGTCCATCCATGCGCCTGACCACCCCCCTTCTCCTTTCCGCCGCCCTCCTCCTCTCCCCCGCCCTCGCCGCCCCCCTCCCCGTCACCCCGGTCCCGGATGCCCGCGTCACCGCACCACGCCCGGACCTCGTGCCGCAGCCGCAAAAGGCGGAGTTCCCGGCGGGGACGCTGCCGCTCACGGGCCTGGGCGTGAAGGTCGTGGGCAACACCCCCGAACTGGGCTGGGCCGTCCGTGACCTGCGCGAGCAGTGGCAGACGCGGCTGGGGGCCACGCTGCCCGACGGCGGCAAGACCCCCATCGTGATCGGCACGCGGGCCGACGCTGGTCTGGCGGCGAAAGCAAAGGCGGCGGGCCTGTACACCGAAACACCAGAGGGCTACGCGCTGTGGGTGGATGGCACGGGCGCCTATGTGGTCGGGGCGGACGCCAGAGGGGCCTACTCCGGCGCCCAGACCTTACGGCAACTGCTCACGCCGGATGGCCTCCGCTTCGCCCGCATTCAGGACGCGCCCGCCCTCGCACAGCGGGTGGCGATGCTGTACCTCGACGGGAGCAGCCAGAGCGTGAATGACCGGCTGATTCCGCTGCTGGCCCAGCTCAAGTACAACGCCGTGCTGGTGATGAGCGACTACGTGCAGTGGGACGTGGCGCGAGCGGGGGGCTGGGCGCATCCCGGCGGCGTGACGAAGGCGGAGGCGGCCCGGGTGGCGAAACTCGCCCGCGAGCATGGGCTGGAGGTGATCCCACTGATCGAGACGCTGGGGCACACGAGCTGGATGTTCCAGGGCGGCAAGAACCTCGATCTGGTGCAGGATCCCGACTCGCAGAATCCCTTTGCCTATGACACGCTCAATCCACAGACGTATGACCGCGTCGTCTTCCCCGTGCTGCGCGAGGCCATTGAGGTCTTTCAGCCGAAGGTCATTCATATCGGTCACGACGAGGTCCGCAACCGTGACCGCTTCCCGGCCCGCGAGAACGGGAAGGCGGCGGGCTTCGAGAAGCTGTTCGTGGACGACACGCTGAAGCTGCACGACTTCCTGAAGGCGCAGAACGTTGGGACGATGATCTGGCACGACGCCGCCTTCTCGGACAGCGTGATTGCCACCCTGCCCGCCAAACTCCCCAAGGACATCCAGGTCGCGTACTGGAACTACACGGCGGACACGAACACGGACACCATGCGCCGCATCAAGGCCCTGGGCTTCCCGGTGCTGGGGGCGTCCTGGGCCGAGGTCGGCAACGCCGAGGGCCTGAGCCGGGCCGCCGTGCAGGCCGGGGCGGTCGGCATGATCCAGACGCGCTGGTCGGGCTACTTCGGGAATCCGAGCATCTGGGACGGCATGGCCGAGCAGGGCGTCGCGCTGGTGCGCGCGGGCGCGAGCTTCTGGAACCCGGCGGGCCAGGCAGTGAAGGGGGCGGACGCGCTGTACCGCGACCTCTATGCGCCGAACCCTTACCGGCAGACGGCGGGCAGCCTCGTCAACCTCGCGCCGCTGGTGACCCGCAAGCTGACCGACGAGGACGGCACGGGCTGGATTGGGAAGGGGCCGGACACCGACCTGCGAAACCTGGGCAGCGGAACTGTGCGGATCGGGAACTACCGCTTCGACGTGCGCGGCGCGGTGATGCTGCGCGGCAACCGGGCGGCGGCGAAGGAACTGCCGGAGCGCGTCACCCTCGAACTGGGGCGCAAGGCGGACGCCCTCGCCTTCCTGCACACCACCGGCTGGCCCGCCCCCACCAACCGCGAGGTGATCGGGCGCTATGAAATCCGGTACGCCGACGGCAGCGTGCTGAATCAGCCGCTCGAATATGGACGCCACATCCGGGCGTGGACGGACACCCTACCGAGCAGCATGATTTCTGCGCCGGGCTGGGTCGGCAAGACGCGCGACGGGCTGGATATAAATGTGCCCGTGCTGGAGTGGACGAATCCGAAACCAGGGGTGGTGATTCAGAGCGTGACCCTGGTCAGCGAGGGCAAGGGGGCGAATCCGACTTTGCTCGGCCTGACGCTGATCGGAGGGGGGAAATAATCCGCCCGCTGCGGTTGATGGCGGACTATGGCTGCTTCCCCCTGTGGTCGCGCGGGGAAAACCTGGACCCGCTGACGCTGCTGCTGTCGTCCGAATTGACCGTACGGCTCCTGGCCTGGGCGGACGCCTACGACTCGACGCTGAACCGGGCCGACCCCGCCTCTCCCCTCCCGATGCGCGCGGCCTTCCTGCGGGACACCGAGAGCGAGTGGGACAGCTTCGAGCGCGAGGGCCACACGCTCTGGCGGGCGCTGCGGGCGGCGCGGCCCGACCTGCGCGTGACATACCACAGCACGTTGCTGGAGCGCGCGGTGGGGCCGGACAGTGACGAACTCCTCGACTTGTTGAACAACGCTGGGGAGGTGATCGGCGTGGTGTGGCGCGCGGCGTCGGAGGAGGTACCGTACGTGCGCGGAGTGAATGCCTTCCTGCGGAATGCTGCCGGTGAACTGTTCATCCCACGCCGCGCGGCTCACAAGACCCGCTGGCCGGGGGCACTGGATTTCAGCGTGGGCGGGCAGGTCGTAGCGGGTGAATCCTTCAACGAAGCCTTCAAGCGGGAGGCGCGGGAGGAACTGAATCTCAATGTGGACACGCTGGGCTGGCAGGTCACGGCGAATTTCAGCCCGCTGGACACGACCCTGAGCAGTTTCATGCGGGTGTACGAGGTGCCGTTCGAGGGGCGACCCGACCTTAACCCGGAGGACTTCAGCGGCGGCGAATGGCTCACGCCGGGTGAGGTGCTGACGCGGGTCGCCTCCGGCGAAGCAGTCAAGGGCGATCTGATGGAGGTGATTTGGCGAGTGTACGGCAAGCAGTAGCACTGTTCGGTTGTCATGTGTAAACTTCTCCGCCCCCTCACCTACAATTTGTGATGTACTGGGCCGCATGACTGGTTCTGAGCAATCCAATTCTCAGCAGCACAGCGTCGCCATCGTGGGCGGCTCGGGCTACGCGGGCGGGGAGTTCCTGCGGCTGGCGCTGGGGCACCCTTACCTGAACGTCACGCAGGTGACCAGCGAGCGCAGCGCCGGGCAGCCGGTGGCGCTCGTGCATCCCAACCTGCGCGGGCGCACGAACCTGAAGTTCCGCAAGGCCGCCGAGCTGGAGGAGGCCGATATCCTGGTGCTGGCCCTGCCGCACGGGAGCGCCGCGAAGCGCATCGCGGAGTTCGAGGGCAAGGCTCGCGTGATCGTGGACCTGTCCGCCGACTTCCGGATCAAGGACCCGGAGCTTTACCGGCAGTACTACGGCGAGGACCACCCCACGCCGGAGCGGCTGAACGAATGGGTGTACGGCAACCCCGAACTGCACCGCGAGGAACTGCGCGGGGCGACCCGCATCGCCTGCGCGGGCTGCTTCGCGACCAGCGTGATTCTGCCGCTGTACCCGCTGCTCAAGCTGGGTGTGCTGCTGCCGAAAGACATCATCGCCACCGGGCTGGTCGGCTCCAGCGCGGCGGGCGCGAGTCCCACGGAGGCCAGCCACCACCCGGAACGCGCGGGGAGCCTGCGCGTGTACAAGCCGGTCGGCCACCGCCACACCGCCGAGGCGATTCAGGAACTGCCGGGGCGCTTTCCCCTGCACCTGACCGCGATCAGCACGCCGCGTGTGCGGGGCATCCTCACCACCATCCAGGCGTGGATCCCCGACGGCTACAGCGACCGCGACGTATGGGCGGCCTACCGCGAGGTGTACGCCTCTGAACCGTTCATCCGCATCGTGAAGGTGGCCCGGGGCATCCACCGCTATCCCGACCCCATGCTGCTCGACGGCACCAACTACTGTGACCTGGGCTTCGAGATGGACGTGGACACCGGCCGCGTGGTGCTGATGAGCGCGATTGATAATCTGGTCAAGGGCACGGCGGGGCACGCCGTCCAGAGCCTGAACATCGCGCACGGGTGGCCGGAAAGGGCGGGGCTGGACTTCGCGGGGCTGCACCCGGCCTGAGCCGGCCCAGGGCCGAAGGGGTCATACCCACTTGCCCTGATTCCAGAATATCCGGCGCTTTCCCGGATGTTCTCAGAGGCTCAGGTACGGCCCTTCGCCTGTCTTGCAGCGAGCAACGGCAGCGAGCAACGTAGGCTCACTCGCTCATAGTCCATCGCTACCAGTCGGTATTTTCTTATGCTCGCTCTGCTCGCCCCTCGGCTTCGACTCACCTGAAGGTCTTATGAGGTGGGCGGCGGCAGACGCACGATGCTCAGCATGTAGCGCCCGAACGCCTGAATCGCCTGGTAGAAGTGTTCAAAGTCGATGGGCTTGACCACGTAGCTCGCCGCGTGCGCCTGGTAGGAGCGCAGGATGTCCTCGTCGGCCTCGCTGGTAGTCAGGACGATCACGGGAATGGTCATGAGCTGGGGGTCGCGTTTGAGTTCGGCCAGCACTTCCAGGCCGTTCATGCGCGGCATGTTGATGTCGAGCAGGATCACGTCCGGGCGGGGGGCACCGGCGTACACGTCGTCCCGGCGCAAGAAGGCCAGGGCCTCCACGCCGTCACGGGTGATGTGCAGCCGGTTGGTGACACCAGCGGCGGCAAAAGCTTCCTCGGTCAGGAGGATGTCGGGTTCGCTGTCCTCAACGAGCAGGATCTCGATGGGGGTGGCATCAGGCATGAACATCGGTCGTCCCTCCCGTCCTGCTGCCCGCAGTGTGGCGTAGCGGTCTGGGAGGTGGCTGAACCGGCACTTCAGACGCCCGCAACGGTCCCTTGAGCTTCTCTTGGGCTTTTTTTCCGCCCCAGGCGCCTTCCCCATTCCTTCCCGCCGTCTTATGGGCGGCGCACCCCAGCCGTTGCCGCGTGTCCTGGGCGGCCACTCCACTGCGCGCCGCCCCAGCACGGCCCGCTCATTCCTTCGGCCCAGAAAGGTTCGGCGACCTATCACGGCACCGCTCTACGGGCTAGGGTCTGTCTGGCTGAATTTGGCAGGATAGGGGGATGGGACGGACGGATTTGACGGAGCAGCAGTGGGCCATTCTGGCCCCACTGCTCCCCAAAAACCCCAAGAAGGGACACGCCTACAAGGACCATAAGCCGGTGCTGAACGGCATTATCTGGCGTCAGAAGACCGGGGCAACGTGGCGAGACATTCCCGAGCGGTATGGGTCGTGGAAGACGTGTCATGACCGCTTCACCCGCTGGTCGCGCAGCGGGGTCTGGGCCGAGATTCTGGCCGCCCTGCACCTGAAAGCGGATGCTGAGGGAAAGATTGATTGGGAAGGCGCGGCGGCGGACAGCACGCACGTCAAAGCCCACCGCGCTGCGGTGGGCGCACGAAAAGAGCCAGCCAAGCTGGAAAAAAGGGGGCGCTCGAAGACGAGTGGCTCGGGATCAGTCGTGGGGGACGCACCACCAAAATCCACGTCCTGATGGATGGGAAGTGTCGGCCCCTCAGTGTGCTGATCTCTGCTGGGCAGGCGAGCGACCCGACCTACCTCGTGCCGCTTCTGGAGGCCGTGCGGGTGGGGCGTCCCGGTCCGGGACGCCCGCGCAAGCGTCCCCCGACCCTTCGGATGGATCGGGCGTATGGGGCGAGGAAATACCGGCGTGCTTTGCGGGCACGCAAGATCAGGTGTGTCTGTCCCGAGCGCCAGGATGCGCGCAAGGCCCGGCTGCGGAAGGGCAAGCGGGGGGGACGCCCCCCAAAATTTGACGCAGAAGCCTACAAAGGCCGCCAGGTCGTCGAACGGGGGATCAATCGCCTCAAGGATTTTCGGGCGATTGCCACCCGGTACGAGAAGCGTGGACACCAGTTTTTAGCCGGTGTCCACCTCGCTTGCATCCTTCTTTGGCTTTGATTCTTCAGCCAGACAGACCCTAGGCTGCCGGGCATGAACATGCTGCAATCGGCCCTGGGAGGCGGCGCGATCTTTCCCGCCCCGGAGACGCTGCTGGACGGCCTGACCTTTGAAACGGCGACCCGGACGGTGCTGGGCGTGCCCTACACGCTCGCGGACCTGCTGGCACACCTCGCGGTCACGCAGCGGGCGAGCCTGGACCTCGCCTCGGGGAAAACCGAAACCTGGCCGGAGGGGCTGGACATCTGGCCGGGGGTGGCGGACGCCGCAGGCTTCGGGGCTTACCTGACGGACCTGCGCCTGGGGCTGGCCGAGGCGCGCGCCCTGGCCGGGAGTCCCTCCGAGCGGGCACGCGAGGTGCTGACGGACCTCGCCGCCCACAGCGCCTACCACTGGGGACAGGTGGCCCTGCTGCGCCGGGTGCTGGGCGAGTGGCCGCAGTGAGCGGAAGCACCGGCCCACTCGTGCGGGTGGGCAGCCTGAACCCCGCGAAGGTGCAGCCGGTCCGCGACGTGTTCCGCGCGTGGTGGCCGGAAGTGAGCGTGGAGGGGGTGGCGGTCGTCAGCGGCGTGCCCGACCAGCCCATCGGTGAGGCGCAGACGCGCGAGGGGGCGGTGAACCGGGCGCGGGCGGCCCTCGCTCTGATCGGGCAGCGTGAAGGCTGGGGCGTGGGGCTGGAGGGCGGCGTGGCATTTCAGGGGGCGGACGGGTGGCTGTTCGGCGTGGTGGCGGTCGCACACGCCCGGGAAGGTCAGGTCAGGGTGGAGGTGTCGCGCACCGCCGAGCTGCGCCTGCCTCCGCTGGTCGCCGCGCGCGTGCGGGCAGGCGAGGAACTGGGGCCGGTGATGGACCACGTGCTGGGCCTGACCGACCTCAAGCGCGGGGTGGGGAGCGTGGGTGCGCTGACCGGGGGCCTGATCACCCGAGCGGACGTGTGGCGGCAGGCGGTGGCCCTGGCTGCGACTCCCTTAAGAGACGGCCTGCCCGGTGGCGCATTGCTCTACGCTGAAGCATGACCCCGGGCGCACAGGTAACCAACAACGAGGCTGAGAACCGCTACGAGATCAAGCTGAACGGGCAGGTGGTGGGCATGGCCGACTATCAGCCGGAAGGCGACACCCTGATCTTCACCCACACCGAGGTCGAGGAAGGCCACGAGGGCCAGGGCCTCGGCTCGGAGCTGATCCAGGCGGCCCTCGACGACGCGCGCTCGCAGGGCCTCCAGGTCGTGCCCGCCTGCCAGTTCGTCGCGGCCTTTATTCAGGAACACCCCGAATACGCCGACCTCGTGCCGCAGGAGCGGTAAGGCCTCACCAGCTCCGGAGCGTCCCTGGCCCGGAAACAGACAGTTGCGTTCCGGACTGTTCCGGGCGCAGGCTCGGAGGGATGACGGTTCCCACCTCTCCTCTCCGGCCGGTCCCCTGGCTCACGCGCGTCACGCTGCTGCTGACGGCGACCCTCACCATCATGAGCGGGGCGACCATCGCCCCCTCGCTGCCCGCCATGCAGGCGCACTTCGCGGGCCTGCCCAATGCCGACGTGCTGGTGCGGCTGACGGTGACGGTGGTGGGCCTCGCCATCGCGGTCAGCGCGCCGCTCAGCGGGTACCTCACCGACCGGATCGGGCGGAGGCCGGTGCTGGTGGTGGCGATGCTGCTCTATGCCCTGGCCGGGTCGAGCGGCCTGTATGCGCCCACACTGGGAAGTCTGATGCTGGGGCGGGTGCTGCTGGGCTTGGCGGTGGGCGCGACCATGACGGCGGGCTCGGCGCTGGTGGCGGACCTGTTCGCCGGGCAGGAACGGGCGCGCTTTCTGGGGTTGCAGAGCGCCTTCACCAGCCTGGGCGGCGTGATCTTCCTGCCGCTGGGCGGGCTGCTGGCGGGGATCGGCTGGCGCCTGCCCTTCGCGGTGTACCTGGCGGCCCTCCTGCTGGTGCCGCTGGCGCTGCGGCTGCCGCGCGGGGAAACGGCGGGGGAGCGCCTGGCGGAGGCGGCAGTAGAGCGCGTCCCGTGGCGGCCGGTCCTGCTGGCCTACGCGGTGGCGCTGGCCTACATGCTGGTCTTCTACCTGATGCCGACCCAGCTTCCGTACCGGCTGGAAGGCCTGGGCGTGGCCCCGGCGCTGGTGGGCTTCGTGATGGGGGTCAGCACGCTTTCGGGGGCACTCGCGGCACTGTGGTTCTCACGGCGGGGCGGGACCCGGACGCCGGTCCTCACGGCGGGCTTCAGCCTGGTGGCGCTGGCGGTCGGGTGGACGGTGGTAAGCCTCGCCCCGGGGGCCGGGTGGGTGGTCCCCGGATTGATCATCGGGGGGGCGGGCGCGGGTCTGGTCACGCCCAACCTGAACACCTTCCTGGCGGCCCTCGCCCCGGCCCATGCGCGCGGGCGGGTGATGAGCGGCCTGTCGGCCAGCATCTTTCTGGGGCAATTCCTGTCGCCGCTGCTGGCGAGGCCCTTCGTGCACGGCGCGGACGTGAGCCAGACCTTCGCGGCCGCGGCGGTCTTCGCGGTGCTGGTGGGGGCGGGCCTGCTGGTGCTGGGGTGGAGGCTGACCACGCAGCGGGCGGCGGCCGCCGACTGAATGGCCCAGAGACAGCCTTCTGCTGATACCGCCCCCTTTACAGTTGCCACCCATTTGCCCCAGCCGCTTTTCAGATGCTACCTTCCTTCCCATGATTGTCGTGAAGGTGGGCGGGAGCGCCGGAATCGATTACGACGCGGTGTGCGCCGACCTGGCCGCGCTGTGGCAACAGGGGCAGCGGTTCGTGCTGGTGCATGGGGGCAGCGGCGAGACGAACCGGGTGGCGGAGGCGCTGGGGCACCCGCCGCGTTTCGTGACCAGCCCCAGCGGGTACACGTCGCGGTTTACCGACCGCGAGACGCTGGAAATCTTCGAGATGGTGTACTGCGGCAAGATGAACAAGGGCATCGTGGAGCGGCTCCAGCGCCTCGGCGTGAACGCGGTCGGCCTGTCGGGGCTGGACGGTCGCATCTTCGAGGGCAAGCACAAGGACAGCGTGCGGGCCGTGGAGAACGGGAAGGTCAAGGTCCTGCGCGGCGACCACACCGGCACCGTCGAGCGCGTGAACGTGGAGCTGGTGAATTTGCTGCTGGGCGCGGGCTACCTGCCGGTGCTGACGCCCCCCGCCGTCAGCTACGAGGGTATTGCGATCAACGTGGACGGCGACCGGGCTGCCGCTGCCCTGGCGGTCGCCCTGAGCGCCGACGCGCTCTTGCTGCTCTCCAACGTGCCCGGCCTGCTGCGCGCCTACCCCGACGAGGCCAGCCTGATTCCGGCCATTCCTGCGAACGATGTCGAGAGCTACCTGGACTTCGCGCAGGACCGCATGAAGAAGAAAGTACTGGGGGCCGCTGAGGCCGTGCAGGGCGGTGTGAAGCGGGTGATCTTCGGGGACGCACGGGCCGGTCAGCCGGTCAGCGCGGCACTGGCGGGGGCGGGGACGGTGGTGAGTTGAGCCTTACCCGCCTCCCCTGGCTACACTGACGGGGTGAAAGACCGCGAGAAGGCCCGGCAGGAACTGCTGGCCGCTCAGCAAAGGGCACAGGCGGCCATGCTGCGGCACTGGGAACAGCATGGGCCGGAGTGGTGGAGGCGGCTCGTCATGCTCTTCGCCGCTCTGGGCTGGGGCTACGCAACGGCTTTGCTGGGTTACCTCCTCAAGCTGTCATTACCGTTTTCCAGTTCACTGGGTTTTCCGTGGCCAAACCTGTTCGTGCTCGCAGTCCTTCTCATCCTCCCACTCTTCTTCCGGTTCTTGCCCGCAACCCGCCCCTATCTCAGGCAGTTCGACTGGGAGCTTATGCTGGGCTTTGGGGCAGGCCTCGTGTTGACAGTCCTGTTCGCGTTTCCCAACCTCTAACAGAAGCGGTCCGCCAGCCGTGACCGGATGCGCTATCCTCCCCACCCGATGACCGCCGCCGACCTGCTCGCCTTTCTCGCCGCGCGGGGTGGGCGCGAGTTCGCCGTGACCGCCTGCACCCGGCAGGGTCGCGGCAAGAAGCTGCGGCTGCATGAAGTCGGTGTCTACCGCCTGACCGTCCGTGGCGACGAGGTGCAGGCGGCCGGACCGAGCGGGCAGACGCGGCGGCTGTCGCGGGAGACGTTTCTGGACGTGTTCGGCGGGTACGAGTTCAGGGACGCGCAGGCGACGGGCGTGCTCACGGACCTGGGACCCCTCTTCGGCTGACCAGCGAGGGGCCGGACACAGTCACGTGCCCGGCCCCCCTCATTCCTGTTCTTACTGCTGCGTGCCCGGAATCGTGAAGGCCTGGAGGTTGACGGTCACGTCGCGGGTCTGCCCGTTCCGCTGGACGGTGAGGCGCAGGGTATCCCCGATGCGCTTGCCGATCACGGCGCGGCTCAGGTCCGCTCCCTCGGTGATGGGCTGGCCGTCCACGGCCACGATGATGTCGCCGTCCGTGGCGATCTGCGGCTGCCCGTTCTGCATCTGCCCGTTCTGGTCCTGCGCGGCGGCCTGGGCGCTGCCCCTGAGTCCAGCCTGGGCGGCGGGGCTGCCGGGGTAGACCTGCTGCACGAGGGCGCCGGTGGCGGGGAGGTTCAGCTTCTGGCGTTCGTCCTGCGGCAGGGCGCTCAGGTCGGTGAACTGGATCCCCAGGGTGGGCGTCCGGAGTTCGCCGCCCGCCTGGAGTTGCGGGAGCAGCCGCTTGACGGTGTTCACGGGGATGGCGAAGCCCACGCCCGCGCTCTGCTCGCTGCCACCGGTCAGAATCTGGGTGTTCACGCCGATCACCTGCCCGGCGCTGTTGAGCAGCGGCCCACCGCTGTTGCCGGGGTTGATGGCCGCGTCGGTCTGGATGACCTGCTGATCGACCTCCTTCGCACCGACCGGCACCGTGCGGTCCAGACTGCTGATGATGCCCTCGGAAACGCTGAAGTCCAGGCCGAAGGGCGCGCCCATCGCAATTGCCTTGAGGCCCACGTCGAGTTGCGAGGAGTCACCGAGCGGGATGGGCTTGATGGCCCCCTGGGGCAGGCCCTCGGGCCGGATCAGGGCCAGGTCGAAGTCGGGGGCGCGGCCGATCACCTTCGCCTTGTAGGTCTGCTTGTTGCCGTGCAGGCGGATCGTGATCTCGCTGGCGCCCTCGACCACGTGGTTGTTCGTGATGATGTCGCCCTGCGCGTCCACGAAAAAGCCGCTGCCGGTCGCTTTCTGCATGCCGCCGTTGCCGCCACCGCCCGGCATACCGGGGATCCCGAAGCCGAAGGGGTCCTGAAACTGCTGTTGCTGCACCTGCGGGCCGCCCTGCCCGCTCTCGGTCACGCTGACGTACACCAGGCCGTCCTGACGGTCCTTGACGACCTGCACGGTGTTCGCCTCCGACTCGGTGCGGGCACGGCCCGAGTCGAAGACGTTGGCGGTGGAAGGGGTGGCCTGGGCCGTCGCAGCGGGCAGGGTGTTGGTCACCTGCGCGCTGGACCGCTCCGACAATTCAAAGCCCGCAAACGCGCCGAGCGCGAGCGTACCGGACAGAGCCAGCAGGGAGAGATTCCTGTTCATGCGCGGAGTTTGCAGCGCGCCTGTTACGCGGCGGTTAAAAAAAGCGGTCAGGGGTTAGGCGTGAGTGGACAGTGGTAAGTGGGGCCGTGAAGGTTCCACGCCTCACTGCTCAGGACTTCCGGGCTTCAGAGCGCGCGCGTAGAGCAGCTTTTTACTCCTCCCCCTTGCTGGCCGAGTGATGCATCTAACTCTCTTAGAGAAGAAATGACGTGTGGGGCGATAAAAAGTCTCCTCCCCCTTGACTGGCACAGCTCCGCAGGAGAGGGGGGAGGTTGGGAGGGGGTGAACGGGCCCAGCGTAGAGAGGCCACTGGATGACCGAATGCCTGGTCTGTCTTGAGGTCAGCCTGGCGGCTGCCACCCCTCTCCCCGACCCTCTGAGGGAGAGAGATGGCGTCCCCATCGCGCTTCTCTTAGATGAGTACATCGCTCAGCCCCTTGCGGGGAATGGTTCAGCTCGCCCTGCGAGACTCGCAGAGGTTGGGAGGGGGTGGACGGCGAAGCCGTCTCAACGCAAGAAATCGCGTTTTTCCTCGGCCCTGCAAGGAACACGTTTCGCGTAAGTCCTCCGTCTTCCCCTCACAGCGCCGCCGCGCTCGCCCGGCCCGCGATCCGCCCGCTGAAGAGGCAGCCGCCCAGGAAGGTTCCCTCCAGCGCGCGGTAGCCGTGCATTCCGCCTCCGCCGAAGCCCGCGACCTCGCCCGCCGCGTACAGACCCGGCATCACCTCGCCGCCGGGACGCAGGACGCGGCCCTGGAGGTCGGTTTCCAGGCCGCCCAGCGTCTTGCGGGTCAGGATGTTGAGCTTCACGGCGATCAGCGGGCCGTTCGCCGGGTCGAGGATCGGGGCGGGTTTGGCGACCCGGATCAGCCGCTCGCTGAGCAGGGCGCGGGCGTTGCGGGCGAGGGCGAGTTGCGTATCCTTCCCGGCCACGTTGGCGAGCTGCATGTCCCGTTCGCGCACCTCGCGTTCGACGGTGGCGAGGTCCAGCAGGTCATTCCCGGCCCGTTCGTTCATGCCCGCCACCAGGTCGCGCAGGTTGTCCCGCACCACGAAGTCGGCGCCGTAATCCATAAAGGCCTGCACGGGTCCCGGCACTTTCCCCGTCGCCCGCCGCAGCGTCAGCCGGGGGTCACGGCCGGTCAGGTCGGGGTTCTGCTCGCTGCCCGACAGCCCGAATTCCTTCTTGATGATCTGGCGGTTGAGCAGGAACCAGGTGTAGGGGTACTCATGCCGCGTGATGTGCGTCAGGGTGGCGAGGGTGTCGAAGCCGGGGTAGTTCGGGAAGGGCAGGCGCCGCCCGGTCGGGTCCAGCCACAGGCTGCTGGGGCCGGGCAGCACGCGGATGCCGTGATTCGGCCAGATCGGATTCCAGTTCCGCAGCCCCTCGGTGTAGTGCCACATCCGGTCGGGGTTGATCAGACTGGCGCCCGCCGCCTGCACGAGGCCCTGAAGCTCGCCGTCCACGTATTTCGGCACGCCCGCGACCATGAAGGCCGGAGGCGGCCCCATTCGCTCGGTCGGCCAGTTGCGCCGCACCAGGTCGAGGTTGCCGCCGATCCCGCCGGAAGTGACTACCACCGCGCCCGCGTTCAGGTCGAAGTCGCCCACCACCACGCGCGAACTCGCCTCGCCGCGCGGCGTGTCGGAAGGCTCCAGCACGTGCCCGTGAACGCCGTGGACCACCCCGTTCGTGATGTTCAGCCCCCGGACGCGGTGCCGGAAGCGGAAGGCGATCCGGCCCGCCGCCACGTGTTCGCGCACGCGCCGCTCGAACGGCTCCACCACGCCGGGGCCGGTCCCCCAGGTGATGTGAAAGCGCGGCACGCTGTTGCCCGGCCCGCCCGCGCCCTGACCGCCCCGCTCGGCCCAGCCGACCGCCGGGAACCAGCGCACGCCCAGGCCGTGCAGCCACGCCCGCTTCTCGCCCGCTGCGAAGTCCACGTAGGCTTCGGCCCAGCGGCGGGGCCAGTGATCGTCCGGGCGGTCGAAGCCCGCGTTGTTCTGCCAGTCGCTCCAGGCCAGCTCATGTGAATCGCGGATGCCCAGCCTGCGCTGCTCGGGCGAGTCCACGAAGAAGAGGCCGCCGAAGGACCAGTACGCCTGCCCGCCCAGGTTCTGTTCGCCTTCCTGATCGAGCAGCAGGACGCGCTTTCCGGCGTCGGCGATCTCCGCGGCGGCGACCAGTCCGGCCAGACCGGCGCCAACGACGATCACGTCCGTAGCGGGGCTATGCGTAGCAGGGTTGGGCATGGGGAAACAGTACAGGGAAAATCGTGCGGCGCAGGACATGACCCCCGCCGGGAAAGGCAGGGGCCGGATGCTGGGTTGAATTTTGGGTGAGGCTTAGACGGATTCCGCTTCCCATCCGAACTTTCCGGGAAAGCGCGGGAAAGTCCTCTGCTGCGCAGCAAGTCCGCTCGGAGAATTCCCGTACTTGATACGGAAATTCTCGGAATCGGTATTACTTCTTGCGCTTCGTGGTGGCGGGGCCTTTCTTGCTGCCGCCGCCGCCAGTGCGCTCCTTGGCGTCGCGCATGAAGGAGCGGAGCTTGGCCTCGAACTGCGGACTCTGGCGACCGATGGCGCGGGGGCGCGGCACTTCCTCGGGTTCTTCCAGCAGCTCCTTGATGGAGAGGTCGAGGCGGCCCCGCTCGTCGCGGCCCAGCACCTTGACCTCCACCGTCTCGCCTTCGCGGACGTGGTCGTGGATGTTCCGCACAAAGGAGTGCGCGATCTGCGAGATATGCACGAGGCCAGTCTCGCCGTTCTCAAACTGGACAAACGCACCGAAGTCGGTGACGCGCGTGACGCGGCCCTCAACGACCGCGCCGGGGTCAAGCTGCACCAAGGGTGCCCTCCTGAATCAGCATAAATCACATTCTATACCACGCCCGCCCCTCCTGCCATGCACGAAGTTGCGGAAGGTAAAGTGAAGAGGATGAAGCTTCGCGGCACGCTCGGCGGCATGAACCTCCTCCTCGAACCGGGCGATACGGCGGACAGCGTCTCACAGACCCTTGCGTCCCGCACGGAACTGCTCGGCTCCAGCGTAACCCTCGAAGTGCAGGGCGACGCCGACCCCGGCGCGCTGGAGGTCGCCCTCACGGCCATTCGCGCCGCGGGTGGCACGCCAGGCCGCATCCGTGCGCCGCGAGTCACCGTCACCGGCCCCGGCAGCGAGGGCGAGGAAGGCAGCGCCCGCACCGTGATCCTGCCGCACGGCGTGCGCGCGGGCTTCCGGGGCGAGTACCGGGGCAGCGTGGTGATCCTGGGCGACGTGAACCCCGGCGCGGAGATCGTGGCGGGCGGCGACGTGATCGTGATGGGCGCCCTGCGCGGCGTGGTCCATGCGGGCTACGGGGGCAATGCCGACGCGATTGTCTGGGCGCGGCCCATCGCCAGCGCGCAGATTCGCATCGGGGACGCCGTCGCCCGCGCCCCGGAAGGGAGCAGCCTCAGCACCATGCGGAAGCTCGAAGGGCCGGGGGACGCGGAACTGGCCCGCTTGCAGGGCGGGATGATCGTGATCGAGCCGCACCGGTAATACGGACTCCGGTGGAAAGGTGACTTGTCAACCTGGAAATCCGAGCGGGCCCGTAGAACTGCACAGCAGAGCGAGCAGGGAGAATACGGGCCGAAGCGGTATGGAGCGGAAGCCGTATAAGGGACCAACGCCCGCCCTCCGGCATCTACCCTGAGGGCATGACGCCGACCGAGATCACGGGCCTGATTGTCAGACGCAAGCGACGCGGCTTGCCGGTGGACTTCGGGGCCTTTTTCCTGTTTTTCGGGATTTCAGGCATCGACAGCGGCCGGGCCGAACGCTTGCAGCGCCGCTTCGAGCGCGAGTATTACCCGCACCTCGTCACCCTGAAACTGGCCGGGAACGTCGCGCCGGGCCGCTACCACCTGCGCGGCCTGCCCGCCGAGGCGAACCGGCGCGGTTGGATAGTCCAGGCAAACGGCGCGGCCACCGCCGACCTGAGTGAAGAGGGCCTGCACGACCTGAACACCTGGCGAGCCAGCGGCGCCCGTCAGGTTCACCTCGAACCGCTGGGCTGAGGTTCGCTCGGCCCCGGTGGAACCCCTCTGCTGCACAGCTCTGCGAGTCCGGCCCTGCGGGCCACCTCCCCTCAAGGGGAGGCAACAAGAGGGCAACTCGCGTTCCTGGCTCCCCTTGAGCGGAGCTGACTGAGGGGTCAACCCGCCCGAGCCTACCCAAAACCGGACTTCGTGGCTGTCCTGTACCCTTTTCTGAATCGTTTCAGTCCTCCCCCTTTTCCTGCTACGCTTGACCCATGACGCAGCCCAGCGAACTGAAGTGGTGGCAACGCGGGATCATCTACCAGATTTACCCCCGGTCGTTTCAGGACGCCTCGGGCGACGGCGTGGGCGACCTGCGCGGCATCACCTCCAGGCTGCCCTACGTGGCCTCGCTGGGCGTGGAGGCGGTGTGGCTCTCCCCCATCTTCGTCTCGCCCATGCGTGACTTCGGGTATGACGTGGCCGACTACTGCGACATCGATCCCCTCTTCGGGACGCTCGCAGATTTCGACGCGCTGGTGGCGGAGGCGCACCGGCTGGGGCTGAAGGTGATGCTGGACTACGTGCCCAACCACACCTCCTCCGACCACGCCTGGTTTCAGGAGGCACTCTCGGGCAAGGACAGCCCGAAACGGGACTGGTATGTATGGCGCGACCCGGCCCCGGACGGCGGGCCGCCGAACAACTGGAAATCACACTTCGGGGGCCCGGCGTGGACGCTGGACGAGGCGAGCGGGCAGTACTACCTGCACCAGTTCCTGCCGGGACAGCCGGATCTCAACTGGAGCAACCCGGAGGTGCAGGCCGCGATGCTGGACGCGCTGCGCTTCTGGTTGCGGCGGGGGGTGGACGGCTTCCGGGTGGACGTGATGAACCTGCTCGCGGAGGACGAGCGTTTTCTGGACGAGCCGGAGAATCCCGACTGGCGGCCCGGCATGAACGAGTACGCGCAGACGCTGCACATCTACACCAACGACCAGCCCGCCACCCTGGACTACGTGCGGATGATGCGCGGGGTGCTGGACGAGTTCGATGACCGCATGATGGTGGGCGAGATTTACCTGACCGTCGAGCGGCTGCTGCGCTACGCGGGCACGCCGGAGGCGCCGCTGGCGCACCTGCCCTTCAACTTCCACCTGATCCTGCTGCCCTGGGACGCCCGGGAGATTCGCGCCTTCGTGGACGACTACGACGTGGCGTGCCGGGCCACCCACAGTTGGCCCAACTGGGTGCTGGGCAACCATGACAAGCCGCGCTTCAAGTCCAGGGTGGGCGCGGATCAGTACCGGGTCGCGCAGACCCTGCTGCTCACCCTGCGCGGCACCCCCACCGCCTACTACGGCGACGAGATCGGTATGCACGACGTCCCGATTCCTCCTGAGCGGATGGTGGACCCGGCGGGCCTTCAGGAACCCGACGTGCCCACCGCCAGCCGCGACCCCGAGCGCACGCCGATGCAGTGGGACACGGGCCCCAACGCGGGCTTCGCCCCGGCGGGCGTTACCCCCTGGCTGCCCATCGCGGACGACGCGGACCGCGTGAACGTGCAGGTGGAAGAGGGCGAACCGCACAGCGACCTGAACTACTTCCGCGCGTTGACGGCGCTGCGGCGCGAGCACCCGGCCCTGCTGGGCGGCGAGTACCGTTCGCTGGACACGCAACACACCGACGTCTTCGCCTTCGAGCGGACGCTTGAGGGGGAGCGCCTGGTCGTGCTGCTGAACTTCGGCGGGGAAACGCGGGAAGTGGGGGACCTCGCGGGGGGCGAAACACTGCTGAGCAGCCTGAACGACGCGCCGCCCGCCGCCTCTCCCCTGCGGCCGAACGAGGCGCGGATCGTCCTGGGCCGCTAACCCCCCCCATTCCGGGTCAGGAGGCTTATTCTCAGCACATGGGCTTCCTGATTCGGCTCCTGGTGAACGCACTGGCGCTGTACCTGCTGACGCGGGTGTACGCGGGCGTGTCCTTCGCGCCGGGCACCGACGCGCTGAGCGTGATCCTCGCGGCGCTGGTGCTGGGCATCGTGAATGCGCTGATCCGGCCGGTGCTGCTGCTGCTGAGCCTGCCGATCAACCTGCTCACGCTCGGCCTCTTCACGCTGGTGGTGAACGGCGTGGTGCTGTGGCTGGTGGCGAGCGTGACGTCGCTGAACGTGGCGGGCTTCGGGGCGGCCATCGTGGGCGCGCTGATCCTGACCATCATCAGTTGGCTGCTGGACGCCATTGTGGGCGCGCTGGGGCTGGACGGGGGACGCGGTTGAAGGTCGCCGTGACGCCGCGGGTGCTCACCACCACCGAGGAGGTCCGTGAGGCGCTGGCCGGGCCGGGCCGGGTGGGCCTGGTCCCCACGATGGGCTACCTGCACGATGGGCACGCCGCGCTGATCCGGCAGGCACGGGCGGCGTGCGATGTGGTCGTGGTCAGCGTGTTCGTGAACCCCAGGCAGTTCGGCGTGAACGAGGACCTCGGCCGCTACCCACGCGACCTGGACCGCGATCTGGCGGTGGCGGGGGCGGCAGGCGCGGACCTGCTGTTTCATCCCGAGGTGACCACGATGTATCCGGATGGCTACGCCACGACCGTCACGGTGAGCGGCGTTTCCGGCCCCCCCGAGGGCCACGCGCGCCCCGGCCACTTCGACGGTGTCTCGACGGTGGTGCTGAAGCTGCTGAACATCGTGCAGCCGGAGCGGGCGTACTTCGGGGAGAAGGACTGGCAGCAGCTCGCGGTGGTGCGGCGGATGGTGCGCGACCTGAACGTGCCGGTGCGGGTCGTGGGCGTGCCCACCGTGCGCGCGGCGTCGGGGCTGGCCCTCAGCAGCCGCAACAGCTACCTGACGCCGGAGCAGCAGGAGCGGGCGGTGGTCCTCTCCCGCGCGCTGTGGGCGGTGCAGGAGGCGGCCGCCGCGGGCGAACGCGACACGGCGCGGCTTGTCCAGGCGGGCCTGGAGGTGCTGGCGCGGGACCCGGAGGTCCGGCCCGACTACCTGACGGTCGTGGACAGTGACATGCGCGAAAGAGAGCGCGTGGAGAATGATCCCATGACGCGCGTGCTGGTGGCCGCCCGGATGTTCGGCGTCCGGCTGATCGACAACGTGCCCCTGTGGGCCGAGGAACGGTGGACGGGGGGAGAGGACGCTTGACCCTCGACGAGCTGCTGCGCGAGGTCATCACCCGCCGCGCATCAGACGTGCATCTCCAGGTGGGGAGTCCGCCGATGGGCCGGGTGGACGGCAGCCTGCTGCCCTTCGGAACCCAGGCGCTGACGCCGTCCGATACGGTCGCGCTGGCGCGGGCGCTCCTGAGCCCGGAGCAGTGGGAAGACTTCGAGTACCGCAACGAACTGGACCTCGCCTACAGCGTGCCCGGCCTGGGGCGCTTCCGCTGCAATGTCTTCCGGCAGCGCGGCGCGGTCGGGATCGTGATGCGGGCCGTGGCGGACGGCATCCCCAGTTTCGAGACGCTCGGCCTGCCCACCGACGTTCTGCGCGGCTTCGCGGCGGCCTCACGCGGGCTGGTGCTGATCTCCGGCCCCACCGGCTCCGGCAAGAGCACCACGCTCGCGGCCCTGATCGACCACATCAACCGGACCTACGCGCACAACATCATCACCATCGAAGACCCCATCGAGTTCCTGCACAAGAACGGCAAGAGCCTGGTCGTGCAGCGCGAGGTCGGCTCGGACACCCGCGACTTTCGCACGGCCCTCAAATACGCCCTGCGCCAGGACCCCGACGTGATCATGATCGGGGAGATGCGCGACAAGGAAACGGTCGAGGCGGCCCTCTCCGCCGCGCAGACCGGGCATCTGGTGCTGAGTACGCTGCACACCCAGGACGCGGTCCGCAGCGTGAACCGCATCATCGACTTCTTCCCGCCCTACGAGCGCCCCCAGATTCGTCTGCAACTCGCCGAGTCGCTGGTCGGCATCCTCAGCCAGCGCCTGCTGCGCCGGGCGGACGGGGTGGGCCGGGTGCTGGGCACCGAGGTGCTGCTGAACACGCCGCTGGTGCAGGACTACATCCGGGACGAGGAAAAGACCCCGCTGATCAAGGACGCGCTGATCGAGGACAACATTCGCGGGATGCAGACCTTCGACCAGCACCTCGTCCAGCTCTACCGCCACCACCTGATCACGCTGGAGGAGGCGCTGGACCACGCCACCAGCCCACACGAACTGCGGCTGATGATCACCCGCGCGGGCTTCCTCTCCTGAACCGCGGCCTGCCCCGCTGCCCTATACTGGGCCGCCATGACGAAGGCACGCATTCCCATGACGCAACGCGGCCATGACAAGCTGCGCGAAACGCTGGATTACCTGAAGAACGAACGCCGCGAGCAGATCAGCGCCTACATGGGCTCCGCCATCGCTGACGGCGACCTGCGCGAGAGCGCCGCCTACGACGAGGCCCGGATGCAGCAGAGCGAGAACGAGGCGCGCATCATCGAGCTGGAAGACCAACTGGAACGCGCCGTGATCGTCGCCGAGGACACCTCCGGCGCGGCGGGCCTGGGCGCACGAATACTGGTCCGCGACGAGAAGGGCAAGGAACACCGCTTCGAACTGGTCGGCACCTACGAGGTGGACGTGCTGAAGGGCAAGATCAGTGACGCCAGCCCCATCGGCCAGGCCCTCAGCGGCAAACGCCCCGGCGAAACCGTGATGGTCCAGCTCCCCAAGGGCACGGCCCGGTTCGAGGTGCTGGAAGTCAAGTACGACTGAGCGCGGTTGGATGAAGAGGGCGGGGTGGAAGCTCCGCCTTTTTTAGGAGTTAGGACAGGACGGACGCGATTCAGAAGACGAGAGCGTATGGGGCTGTTTTGCCCCTCCCCCCTTGGGGGGGAGGCTGGGCGGGGAGTGGACGGCATCGCCGTCCCAGCGCGGCCCGAACGAAACAGCAACCCCCATGAGAGACTTATCTGCATCACCCAGCCCCTTCCGGGGGACTGGTACAGCTCGCACCGCGAGAGGCTGGGACTCGTAGAGCTTCTTGCAGAGGGGTGGCAAACGCAGCTTGCCCTCACCACGTCCCAGAAACCCGTCCTCTCCAACTCCACCAAAAACAGAGGTTTCGCGTCAATCCCAAGGTATGAGAAGGGGATCGAGCCTTTCCCTAACGCCTAACTCCTAATCCCTCCCCCGTTACAATGCAGGCCACAAACTGGAAACACTTCCAGCCCATCTCTCGCCCAACAACGGAGGCTTCCCAGATGATCACCCAGCGTTCCAGCGGCGTGCTGCTGCATCCCACCAGCCTTCCGGGTCCCTACGGCATCGGGGAACTCGGGGCGCACGCCCGGCACTTTGTGGACTGGCTGGCCCAGGCCGGGCAGCAGTCGTGGCAGGTCATGCCGCTCGGCCCGACCGGGTACGGCGACAGCCCCTATCAGGCGTTCAGCGCCTTCGCGGGCAACCCTTATCTGATCGACCTGACCACACTGCGGGAAGAGGGGCTGCTGCAAGACAGCGACTTCGACGCCGTCCCGGTCTTCGAGGCCGGGCGGGTGGACTTCGGGTTGCAGTATGTGTGGCGCACGCAGATGCTGAACCGCGCCTACGCCCATTTCGCGGCCGGGGCGGGGGCGCACCTGAAGGCCAACTTCGAGGCGTTCCAGGCGGACGAGGCCGACTGGCTGGACGATTACGCCCTCTTCATGGCGCTCAAGGACGCGCACGGCGGCCTGCCCTGGAACGCCTGGGAACCGGGCACCCGCGACCGGGAGCCGGAGGCGCTGGCGAGGGCGCGTGAGCAGCTCGCGCCCACCACCGAGCGCGTGAAGTTCATCCAGTTCCTCTTCTTCCGGCAGTGGCGGGCGCTGCGCGAGTATGCCCGTGAGCGGGGCGTGCAGGTGATCGGGGACATCCCGATTTTCGTGGCGATGGATTCCAGCGACGCCTGGGCCAACCGCGAGCAGTTCTTCTTCGACGACCAGGGCCAGCCGACCGTGGTCGCGGGCGTGCCGCCGGACTACTTCAGCGCGACCGGGCAGCTCTGGGGCAATCCCCTTTACCGCTGGGACGTGATGGAGCAGGACGGCTTCCGCTGGTGGATCGAGCGGTTCCGGGGCAGCCTGAAGCTGTACGACATCATCCGCATCGACCACTTCCGGGGCTTCGCGGCCTACTGGGAAATTCCCTTTCCCGCCGAGACGGCGATTCATGGCCGCTGGGTGCCCGCGCCGGGCCACGCGCTGCTGGAGGCTGTGCAGCGGGCGCTGGGCGACATGCCGATCATCGCGGAGGACCTGGGCGTCATCACGCCGGACGTGGAGAAGCTGCGCGACGACTTCGGGCTGCCGGGAATGGCCGTGCTGCAATTCGCCTTCGGCGGCGGCGACTTCAGCGTGAACGACTTCTTGCCCCACAACCTGCGGGCGAATCAGGTCGTGTACACCGGCACGCACGACAACGACACCTCCCGCGGCTGGTGGCAGCACGCCGACGAGCAGGAACGGCGCAACTTCCGCCTGTACACCCACAGCGACCCCACCGAGGAAACCTTCGCCTGGCAGCTCACCGAGATGGCCCTGGGGAGCCGCGCCAACCTGGCCGTCGTGCCCCTCCAGGACCTCCTGAACCTCGGCAGCGAGGCCCGCATGAACTTCCCCGGCACCACCGGCCCCCACAACTGGACCTGGCGTTACCCGGCGGCAGACCTGCGCCCCGACCTCGCCGCCCGGCTGCGGGAACTGACGGAGCGGACGGGTCGGGTGTAGGGAAGCGATACGCGGTCCGCAGGAAAGGCTCATCTTTTCCCGCGGACCGCGCCCCGCCTCCCACGCACTATCCTTCCCCTATGAAGCTCTACACCCGAACGGGAGACAAAGGCTCGACGGGCCTGTACGGCGCGGACCGGGTCAGCAAGGCGCATCCGCGCGTCGAGGCATACGGCACGGTGGACGAACTGAACAGCGTGATCGGCCTCGCGCGGGCGCACAACGCGCAGGGCGGCCAGCCGGACACCGCGCTGGACGCCGACCTGGAGTACCTCCAGAACGCGCTCTTCGACCTGGGGGCCGACCTCGCCACCCGGCAGGACAGCCCCTACGCGAAGAATCTCAGCCGCATCGACGCCGAGGACAGCGCCTTTCTGGAGGCGATGATCGACCGCTACCAGGAGCACGCCCCGCCCTTTACCGGCTTCGTACATCCCGGCGGTACGCCCACCGCCGCCGCCCTGCAACTCGCCCGCACGGTCGCCCGCCGCGCCGAACGCGAGGTGATCCGGCTGGCGCAGGAGGAGGAGATCAATCCCCACGTGCAGGTCTACCTCAACCGCGTCTCGGACCTGCTGTTCGTGATGGCCCGCGCCGCGAACCAGCAGGCAGGCGTGAGCGAGCAGGCGTGGACGGTGAAGAAGAGGCGATAGGCTTGTCGCTTGTGGCCTGTCGCCTGTAGCAAGCGGATGCTCAAGCGTTTGCTTCCGCTCTACAAGCCACGAGCCACAGGCTTACTCCCTGTTCAGAAACTCCAGAATCGCCCGGGCAATCGCCTGAGCGACCCGGTCACGGTAGGCGGGCTGGGCGAGCTTGGGACCCTCGACCGGGCTGGAGCCGAAGCCGATCTCGATCAGGATGGCAGGGGTGGTGGGATAGCGGATCACGTAGAAGGCGTCGGTCTGGACACCGCGGTTGAACGCGCCGGTGGCGCTGACCAGGTGGGCCTGGACCTTCTGCGCGAGCTGGCGCGAGAAGGCAAGCTTGGCCTGGGCGAGCAGGTCACCGAGCTGGCTCTGCGCCCGGTCGGCGGCGCGGCGCGTGAGTTCCTGGCCGATGCTGCCACCGCCGTTCTCGGTGACGGCGACGCTGCGGCTCCCGCCCCCCAGCGGCTGCCCGAAGTAGTACGTCTCGATCCCCTGCCCGGCGGGGTCGGTCGAGGCATTCACGTGGATGCTGACGTAGGCGCTGGTCTTGTCGTTCGTGGCCATCTTGGAGCGCAGGTCGAGGTCGGTCGCCTTGTCCGCGCTGAGGTCGGTGTTCGTTTCGCGGGTCATCACCACGTCCACGCCGTGCTGACGGAGCACATCGCGGACGCGCAGGGCCACGTCGAGCGTCACCGCATGTTCCTGCACCCAGCGGCTCTGCATCCCGGGGTCCACGCCGCCGTGGCCGGGGTCCAGCACCACGCGCGGGCGGGCCAGGTTGGCCGTGCTGGCGGGCCGGGTCACGGCGGCCGGGGGAGCCGGGCTGCGGACCGGTGTGGCGGGCACGCGCGCAGCGGCGGCACTGGTGGGCACGTCGATCACCAGCCGGGCGGACTGGCCGTCTTTGGGGGGGATCACCTGCACCCGGGCCCCCGCATGCCCCCGGGCCAGCGTGACGGTCACCGTGCCGCCCGCGACCGCGTAGGCGGTGACGCCGGGCGCGCTCAGCCGTCCCTGCTCGGCGGGAAGGGTCAGGCCCAGCTTGACGGTCACGCTCTGGCCGGTGACCCGGGTGCTGGCGGAAGCGGGGCGCGGCAGGTCGAACACGACCCGTGTGTAGCCGTCGTGCGTGCCGACGCGGGGGGCGGCCGTCGCCGTGGAGGCCGCGAGCAGCAGGAGGAGAAGGAGGCGCTTCACTGCGCCGAAGTGTACCGCTCCGGCCCCGTCAGGCGGATGACACGCCCTGAGAGGGTGACACGCCCGAGCTGAAGTGGACCTGACGGCGGCGCTCACGCCCCTCAGCGGACGGGCGCTAGGGTGGGGCACATGCACCGTCTGCTCCTCTCGCTGCTCGCCTCGCTGACGCTGGGGGCGGGGAGCGCCGTGACCTTTGGCGGGCTGAACGTGACGCCCCGGGGTCCCCAGAACCTGAACCTGGAGACGGGGACGACCGATCTCCCCCAGGGCGGCACCGCCACCGACGCGCGCACCGGGCTGCGGCTCAGCGCCGCGCACATCCAGCTCAAGCCCGGCGACCTCCTGAACGCACAGGACGCGACCCTGACCACCCGCCAGGGCGGCAGCCTGCGCGCGTCGAACGTCACCTACGACCTGAAGCGGGGCACCGTCACGGCCTCGGGCGGCGTGACCTACACGGACGCGCGGCTGAAGGACCTCCGGGCGAGCCGCCTCGTGCTGCACCTGAAGACCGGCTTCGTGAGTGCGCTCGGCGGCGTGAAGGCCCAGGCCCCCGCCCTGAGCGGGGCGGCGCTGGCCTTCGACGCCACCACGGCGCAGGCCGTCCTGAGCGGCCCTTACCAGTACCAGTTGCCGCCGCAACCCGCCATCCAGGGCAGGGCGGGCGAGTCCCTGCTGCTGACCTTCAGCGGCAACCGCCTGTTGCGGGCCAACCCGAAGCCCGACGCGGCCACCCTCGCCCGCTTCGCCCCCTATCTGAAGTGACCTCTCCCTGAGTACCTGAGTGGAGCCTCCTGTCCGGGGTGCCGGGCAGGGAGGCAGCCCTACTGGCGGGCCGGGTCGCCTCCGTGGCCCGCCAGTTGTCCCAGACCCAGCACCTCGACGACAAAGAGGTGCGTCAGGTGGGGGTCGAACTGCTGCCCGCCCTGTTCGAGCAGGTACAGGGCCGCTTTCTCGCAACTCCAGGCCGCCTTGTAGGGCCGGGTGCTGGTGAGCGCGTCAAACACGTCCGCGACGCTGACGATGCGGGCACTCAGCGGGATGGCCTGCTGCTGGAGGCCCAGCGGATAGCCCGCGCCGTCCCAGCGTTCGTGGTGACAGCAGACGGCGTCCACCGTCGGCAGGGGCAGGCACGGCAGGTCGGCCAGCAGTTCCACGCCCCACACCGGATGCTGGAGGATCACCGCGTACTCGGGCGGATCGAGGGGACCGGGTTTCTGGAGGATTTCCCGGGGCACCCGCGCCTTGCCGATGTCATGCAGCGCGGCCCCCCAGCGGACCGCCTCCACCTCCTCGGGCGGGAGGCCCGCCGCCGCGGCCAGGCGCACGGCGAGGTACTCGACGCGGTTGATGTGCCCTGCCTGCCAGCCCTCCTGGCTGACCGCCAGCAGGTGAACGAGCGTCTCCAGGGCAGCGGGCGACCCGAGTTCCGCTTCCCAGCCCGCAGGCGTGGTCTGGCGCCGCTCTCCCGCAGTGCACATCACCTCGGCCAGCAGACGGCTGGGGCCAGGACCGGGCCGGGCGGGCGGCGTGGCGAGCTGGTCCGGCTCCTCAGCCACGTGTCCACCAGAGAGCCGACCCGTCAGGGGAAGAGGCGCACCGGGACACAGGGGAGCCAGAGAACATGGGCCACAGCGTAACCGGCAGCCTGTGAGCAGAGCGTGATGGGGATGAGGACCGCCCGCCGCGCGTAAAGACGCGCAGGTTCTCTTCCCTTTCCGGCTGTACGGTTCCGGGACTGGGTGTGGCCCTCACATTTCCTCACGTTAAGGTGGGGGCATGCTTCGCGTGCTGTTTGTGGGAGACGTGTACGGGCAACCGGGCCGCCGGGTGCTGAGCGCCCATCTGCCGACCCTCCGTCCCCAGTTCGACTTCGTGATCGTGAACGGCGAGAACGCCGCCGGGGGCTTCGGCCTGCACCGGGAAGCCGCCGAAGCGATCTTGCGAGCAGGCGCCGACTGCATCACCCTGGGGAACCACGCCTGGCACCACAAGGACGTGTACGCGCTGATGCTGGACGAGGAAAGGTATCCCATCGTGCGGCCCCTGAACTCCAGTGACCCCGGCACGCCCGGCGTGGGCTGGCGGACCTTCACGTTGAAGGGGGAAAGGCTGACCGTCGTGAACCTGCTGGGCCGCGTCTTCATGGAGCCGGTCGCCAATCCCTTTCTGACGCTGGACGACCTGCTGGGCCGCCCCGACCTGGGAAACGTCTTCGTGGACTTCCACGCCGAGGCGACCAGCGAGAAGGCGGCGCTGGCGTGGCACGTGGACGGGCGGGTGGCCGCCGTGATCGGCACGCACACGCACGTCCCGACCGCCGACACCCGGATTCTGCCGGGTGGGACCGCCTTCCAGACCGACGTGGGCTTCACCGGCCCGGTGAACAGCATCATCGGGGCGGCGCCGGAGGGTCCCATCCAGAAATTCCTGACCGAGCGGCCTCACCGCTTCACGGTGGCGGGCGGTCCGGCGGAGTTGAACGGGGTGATTGTCCAGATAGAGGGCAACCGCGCCTTGAGCGTGGAGCGCTACCGTTACGCCGAGGAGGCCTAGAGACATGGGGCTGAGCAGTGACGTGAACGTGCTGGGGCGCACGCTGGGGCAGGTGCTCAGGGAGCAGGAGGGCGAGTGCTTCTTCGATCTGGTGGAGCGCACGCGGGCGCTGGTGCGCGAGGTGCGCGCCGGGGGGGACGACACGGAGCTGCGGCGCCTGCTCTCCGACCTGGACGAGCGGACCGCCGAGAATCTGGTGCGGGCCTTTACCTGGTACTTCCAACTGGTGAACCTGGCCGAGGAGTACGAGCGGGTGCGGGTGCTGTCACAGACGCGCGGGGTGCGCCCGCAGAGCATCGAGCAGGCCCTCAGCGAGCTCAGGGCGCAGGGCGTGAGCGCCGAGGAGGCCGAGGCCCTGCTCGCCCGGCTGGACCTGGGCCTCACCTTCACCGCGCACCCGACCGAGATGCGCCGCCGCACCGTCCGGAATCATCTGGTGGAGGTCGCGCGGGACATTCCCGATCTGGACGGCGAAGGGCTGGAGCGGGTGGCCGCGCACGTCGAGGCGATGTGGAGCACGCCCGAGCTGCGCCGCCTCAAGCCCACGGTGCTGGACGAGGTGAAGGGCGGGCTGACCTATATCGCCTCCATCGCGCAGGCCTTACCGGAGCTGCAACGCGACCTCGCGCGGGCCTTCCAGCAGGTGTATGGGCGCGAGACGGACTCAAGGCTGCCCCTCTCCTTCAGTTCATGGATGGGCGGGGACCGCGACGGCAACCCCTTCGTGACACCGGAAGCGACCCGCGAGACGCTGGCCCTGCACCGCGAACGGGCGCGCGAGCTGCTGCTGGCGGCGGTGCGGCAGGCCTACACCGACCTCAGCCAGGAGGAGGGCCAGCCGGGGGAGGACGGGCAGGAAGCTTACCGGCTGGAACTGCGCGAACTCCACAACGCCATCCGCGACGGCGAGCCGGTGGACCTCGTTCCCCGGCTGGAGGCCCTGAAGACCCGCCTGTACGCCGACGGCCAGCACCGCAGCGCGGACCTGCTGCTCACGCCGCTGCTGACGTTCGCGCGGGTGTTCGGGCAGCACCTCGTCAGCCTGGACCTCCGCGAACACAGCGCGCAGACGGGCGCGGCGGTCGCGCGGCTGCTGGCCGAGGCGGGCGTGGAGCCGGATTACCTGAACCTCCCCGAACACGCCAAGCTGGACGTGCTGACCCGCGAACTGCGCTCCCGCCGCCCGCTGTGGCCCGCCGGGGAGGCGCTGCCGGAGGAGCTGGAAGCGGCTATCGGCCCCATCCGCGAGGTGCAGGCGGCCACCCGGGTCAGCGGGCCGCGCGCCTTCGGGCGGTACATCATCAGCATGAGCGAGAGCGTCTCCGACGTGCTGGAGCCGCTGCTGCTGGCGCGCGAGGTCGGCTTCCGCATTCTGCCGGTGCCCCTCTTCGAGACGCTGGACGACCTCGAACGCGCGCCGCAGATCGTGTGGGAGCTGCTGAGCGTGCCCGAATACCGCGCGGTGCTGGGCGGCGACGTGCAGGAGATCATGCTGGGCTACAGCGACTCCAACAAGGACGCGGGCTTTCTGGCCGCCAACTGGGCGCTCCATGAGGCCCAGCGCAAGATCAGCGACGTGTGCCGCCGCGCGGGCATCCCCTGGCGCTTCTTCCACGGGCGCGGCACCTCCATCGGGCGGGGGGGCGGCCCGGCGTCGCGGGCGATCCTGGGACAACCTGCCGGGACGATTGACGCGGGCCTCCGCATCACCGAACAGGGCGAGGCACTGGCAGACAAGTACAGTCACCCGGTCCTGGCGCGGCGCAATCTGGAACAGGCGCTCTACGGCCTGCTGCTGGCCGCCGCCCGCCCCGCCGGGAATCCGCCCGCCGAGTGGACTTCAGCCATGACCCGCGCCGCAGAGGCGAGTGCTGCCGCCTACCGCGCCCTGGTCCACGACCCCGACTTCCTGCCCTTCTTCGAGGCGGTCACGCCCATCCACGAGATCGCCCGCCTGAACATCGCCTCGCGGCCCGTCCGCCGTCCGGGGGCGCCCTCCCTGGGCAACCTGCGCGCGATTCCCTGGGTGATGAGCTGGACCCAGAACCGCGCCAATCTGCCCGGCTGGTACGGCCTCGCGGAAGGCCTGCGCGAAATCGGCCCCGACCTCGCGCGGCAGATGTACGCCCAGTGGCCCTTTTTCCGCACGGTGCTGGACAACGCGCAGATGAGCCTCGCCAAGAGTGACTTCCTGATCTTCGCGGAGTACCTGCGCCTCTCGGGCGAACACCGCCTGGCCGGGCAGCTCCGGGCGGCCTACGACGAGACGGTGCGGCTGGTGCAGGAGGCGGTCGGCGCGGAACTGCTGGCAAACGAACCCCGCCTGCGCGAGAGCATCAAGCTCCGCAATCCCTACATCGACCCGATCCACCGTATTCAGGTCGAACTGCTGCACCGCGCCCGCAGCGCCGAAGGCGGCCTGGACGAGTACGAGCGACCCCTGCTGCTCAGCCTCCAGGGGATCGCGGCGGGGGTGAGAAATACCGGCTGACTACTGCCCGGCCTGCTTGCGGCGGAGCGCCTCGCTGCCTTCCTGTACGAGTTCCGCCGCCCGCTCGGGGCCGCGCACGGCCAGCACCTTGAACTGCTTGCCCTTGGCGGCGTTGTAGTTGACGAAAAACTGCTGGAGCTGCTCCACCACGCGGCCCGGCAGCCCCTCCACATCCCTGACCTTCTCGTACAGGAAAGACGACTCGGCCAACGCGAGCAGGCGGTCATTGCGCTCGGTCTTGCCCTCCTCGGTCTGCTCGGCCTCGATCACACCCAGCAGGCGCACGGTCAGCAGGCAGCCCGGAAAGGTCGGCTCGTCCGTGAGAACCAGCACGTCCAGCGGGTCGCCGTCGCCGCCCAGCGTCGAGGGCACGAAGCCGAAATCCAGCGGAAAGGTCATCCCCTCGGCCAGCAGGCCGCCCAGCTCGAACAGCCCGGACTCCGGGTCGTAGTCGAATTTGCTGCGTCTACCCTTGGGCGTCTCAATGATCGCCCGGCAGCTCTGTTTTGCCGGGTCGAGGCGGTGAGGAAGCCGGGTGAGGTCAGACATACCGGATGGTAGCGGAGGGCAGGGAGCGGGGAGCAGAAGGAAAGCTTAAGCTGAAGCGCAAGAAGTTCTCTCCCCCTACCATGTCCCCCATGCGCCGCCTCCCCCTCCTCGCCGCGCTGCTCGCCTCGCTGGCGGGCGCGCAGGCTTCACCGGCCCTCCCCTCCTTCGAGGGCCAGGTGCTCTATCAGGTGATGCCCGACCGGTTCGCGGACGGAAATGCGGCGAACGACGCGGGCGTGAACCGGGCCGATCCGCGCGCCTGGCACGGCGGCGACCTGGCGGGGCTGACCGCCAAGCTGCCCTACATTCAGAAACTTGGGGCGACAGCGGTCTGGCTCACGCCGATCTACCGGCAGCAGGCGGCGAACAGTTTTGACACCGCGCCCTATCACGGCTACTGGCCCGCCGACTTCCGCGACGTGGACCCGCACTTCGGGACGCTGGCGGACTTTGACGGCTTCGTGAAGGCAGCGCACGGGGCAAAGATGCGCGTCGTGCTGGATCAGGTCATCAACCATTACGGCTACGAGGCGGCGGCGGTGAAGGAACATCCGGCGTGGTTCAACGGAAAAGCCGAATGTGACGCCAAGAAAAACAAGGACGTGGACTGTCCACTGGCGGGCCTGCCGGACCTGAAGCAGTCGAATCCGGAGGTGCGGACGCTGCTGCGCGGCAACGCCGACTTCTGGCGGCAGCAGGGGGTGGACGGTTTCCGCTACGACGCGATCAAGCACGTGGAGGCACCGTTCCTGAAAGAGCTGCTGGCCCGCGACCGCGCCGCCGGGACGTGGACACTGGGCGAGTGGTACGGGGCGGATACGGGCACGGTGGCCGACTGGCAGCGGGCGGGACTCGACAGCCTCTTCCTCTTCAGTCTGCAAGCAGCTATGCAGCAGAGCATCATGGGCGGGCAGGGCCTGGGCCGGGTGGCGAGCGTGCTGGCCCGCCAGGACGAACTGCCCCGACCCGGCGAGGTGGCGCTCTTTCTGGACAACCACGACATTCCGCGCTTTGCCCAGGGCAGCCTGTTCGAAGATCAGGCCCAAACCCGCACCCGCTACGGCTTGCGCGCCTTGATGACCCTCAGGGGCGTGCCGGTGATCTGGCAGGGCACCGAGATCGCCCTGCGCGGCGGCCCCGACCCCGACAACCGCCGCGACATGCGCTTCGAGAACGAGTGGACCCCCGCCGAGCGCCAGGTCTTCGAGACGGCCCGTGACGCCATCGCCGTCCGCAAGGCCAGCCGCGCCCTCAGTGTCGGCACCCAGAAACTGCTGCCCACGCCCACCCGCCTGGAAGACGACCTGCTGCTCTTCACCCGCGAGGCTGGGGGCGAGCGCGTGCTGGTCGCCTGGCATAACGGCAAGGCCAGAAAGACCTACAGCGTCCGCCTGAGTGCCCTGGACCTGAAGGCTGACCCGCAGGCCGTCACCCGCAGTCTCTTCACGGGACAGGACGCCAAGCTCAGCGTGAGCGGGGGGTGGCTGCACCTCAGTTTGCCGGGAGAGGACGCGGCGGCGTTTGAAGTAGGAGCGCGGTGAGGACTTACGCGATGCGGAAAAGGACAGCGTTGAAAATGAGGCGATCAAAAGGCATAGCCCTCATTGGCTTCCTGCTCCTGTCCACGGCACCCGCTGCCAACATCACGACGGCTTACACGGTGCAGGTCAATGGGCACCCCAACGGTCAGGTCACCCTCCGCTGGTTCGACGGGGTGCCCTACATCGGGGTGAACGACAGTGCCAAGCTCTTCTGGTACCCTCAGTTCGATCCAGACCACAACATCATTGATTTTGCCGACTGCATACGACTGGACTTCACGGGCAAGGCGGTCTATGCCAGTGGTGGGGCGCAAAGCGGCTGGGCGGCCGTGTTCACGAATCAACCGCCGCTCGCCCATAACGTCAGGCGGGACCTCGTGCCACTCCTCGACGTGGCTCCACGCCTGGCCGTTCGAGTCACCCTTGATCCTCGTCGGCACGTCCTCACCGCGAACTCCACACCAGAGCGCTACGTCGCGCAATACCCCTACCTGGACTCCTGCCGAAGAACCGGTGTGCCGTAAACTCCCTGACCCAGCCTGCCTGACGAGTACGACCGCCCAAATCTTTCACACGACTTCTTGCGCCTCTGCCAGCAGTTCTGTGAGTCCGCCCTTGCGTCCGGTCAATCCTCTGGGCTTTTGTTCAAGCCAGTAAGCACCTCCGCTCTCCTTCCCAAAAGCCCTAGCGCCTAATCCCTCCCCCCTCCCTGCTACCATGCTCCCCGATGCGTTCTCCGCTGCCCCGCGCTGTCCTGACTCGCCTGGAAACCGGACGACTGGTGGTGCTGAGCGTGCTGCTGGGAGCGCTGGTGGGAGGCCTCTGCATCCTGCTGCGGCTGGGGCTGGACCTGCTGCTGGAGCTGGGCGCGCAGGTGACTGGATACTCGCCCCCCGGCACGCCGGGTGAGGGCGGCCTGCTGATGGCCTTTGGCACGGCGCTGCCCTGGGGCCTGCTGGCGCTGCCGGTGGTCGGGGCGGCGTATGCCTGGCTGGTGCCGAGGGAAGCTGGCGACCCGCTCGCCCAACTGGTGGGCGGCTACCACGCGCGGGGGCAGTGGCCGGGCATGGCGGTGCAGGGGCGGACGCTGGCGGCCACGCTGCTCGGCTACGGCTCGGGCCTTCTGGTGGGCCGGGACGCGCCCTTCACACTGGTCGGGCAACTGGGCACGCGGCTCTTGCGTCAGGCGACGCGGCTGGACGCGGTGGAAAGCCGCACGCTCACGCTGGCGGGGGCCGCGGCGGGACTGGGGGCGGTGCTGCACGCGCCGCTCGCCGCCGCCGTCCTAATTGCGGAGGTGCTGTACCGACGCTTCGAGTTCGAGTTCGAGGTGCTGATGCCCTGCGTGCTGGCCGCAGTCACCGGGTACGCCGTCTATGGCGCGGCCTTCGGGTTCATGCCGCTGTTCAGCGTGGAGGCGCTGCCCGTGCCCGCCCTCGCGCAGGCCCCGGCCTTCCTGGGCGTGGCGCTGGCGGTCACGCTGGCCGGGTGGGCCTCTCTCCTCGCCTGCCGGGTGATTCCGGAGACGTGGACGAGCGGCTCCTGGCGGCCCGTGGCGGGCGGGGCGTTCGGGCTGCTCACGGCGGCGCTCGCGGTGTGGAGTACTCCCGCCGTGCTGGGGGACGGGTCAGGCTGGGTGCAACTGGGCCTGTCGGGGTTTCTGGGGCCGGAAGCCCTGGGGGCGGGTGCGTGGCGCTGGCTGCTGCTGGCCCTCGGCGCGCGGCTGGCGTTTGGGGGGGGCGTGCTGCCTTCGGTCGGTGTGGGGGGCCTGCTCGGGGCGGGGCTGGGCGCCCTGCTGGGCGTGGACCCGACCGTCGCCACCCTGATCGGTGCCGTCGCCTTCCTGACTGTCACGCTGAATGCCCCGGTCGCGGCGGCGCTGCTGGCCGTTGCCTGGGGGGGGGACGCCCTGCTGCCTGCCGCGCTGCTCACGGCGGGCCTCGCGCACGTGCTGAGCGGGGAGTCGGGGCTGCTGCCGGGACAGGCCCGCTCACGCGCTGCCAGTGCCGTTCACGCAGGTGTGCCGCTGCTGCCCGACGGCGTGCGCTTCGTCCCCCGCCGCGCCCCGGCAGTGCCCGCCACGCCCCTGCACGCGCCTTCCCCCGCCGAGGAGGGCGGCCCCGCCCCGCTCGCCTCCGAACAGGAACTGTACCGCCGCGCCGTGCCGCCCGGCTGGCTTGGCGCGCGCCTGTCGGTCCTGGCGCTGCCACCGGGCGTGGAGGTCGTGGGCATCGTCCGCGACGGCGCCGTTCGTCTCCCCCGCCCCGAACTGCGCCTCACCGCCGACGACGAGCTGGTCTTCCTCGCGCGGCCCGACGCCTACGCCGCGCTGGAAGGCGTGCTGCGGTTGCCGGGGTAGCGAGGGGGCAGGCATTCAGGCCGCGCTGAGGGCTTTCATGCGCCCTCTGTCCTCTGCCCCACCCGTCTCTCCATCCTGAACAGGCCCGGCCAACACTCCCCATAATGCTCGGGTGTCTGTTGCCCGTCCTGCCCGCCTCAGATGGAATCCCAACGAACGCCTGGGGATTCTGAACGGGTGGCTGGTCTTCCTGGGGGACGGCTTTCTGAGTGTGTCTGTGGTGGTGGCAGGCTTCGCGGCGCGGCTGGGAGCCCCCAATGCCATCATCGGGCTGCTGCCCGCCATCTCGGCAGGGGGATGGATGCTGCCGCAATTGCTGGTGGCGGCGCGGGTCCGCTCGCTGCCCTACAAATTGCCGGTGTACCGCTCGGCGGCGCTGGTGCGGATGCTGACGTATCTGGCGATGGTGGTGATCGCAGCGACGCTGGCCGGACAACCCGCGCTGTGCCTGACCCTCTTCGTGCTGGCGATGCTGCTGAACGCGCTGGCCTCGGGCGTGTCGGGGCTGCCGTTTCTGGAGGTCGTGAGCAAGATCGTGCCCCCGGGGCGGCGCGCCTGGTTCTTTGGCACCCGCAACCTCTACGGCGGGCTGCTGGCCTTCGGGGCCGGGCTGGTGGTGCGCTGGATTCTGGCGTCGGGGTTGAGCTTTCCGCTGAACTACGCGCTGATCTTCCTGCTGGGCACCGTCGCCTATACGGTCGGCTACGGCGTGTTCGGGCGGGTGACGGAACCCGCCGATCCGCCCCTCCCACCCGGAAAGGTGCGCGAGGAGGTCCGGGCCATCCCGCAAACGCTGGCGGACCGGCACTTCCGGGCCTTCCTGATCGTGCGGCTGCTGCTGGCCGCCGCCAGCATGGGCGATCCCTTCTACGCCGTCTACGCGCTGCGCGACCTGCACTACCCGGCCGCCACCCTGGGCACGTTCGTGATGGCGCTGACCGGGGCGGCGCCCCTCTCGAACATCCTGTGGCAGCGTGTGGCCGAGCGGAAGGGGTCGCGGCGCATCATCCGCTACGCGGCCTTTTTCGCGGGCCTGGCCCCGCTGCTGGCCCTGACGGTAGGGACTCTGCACCTGCCGCCGGGCGCGTACCTGCTGGTCTTCATCCTGTCCAGCGTGGCCCTGCAAGGCTTCAACCTGGGCCACACCAACCACCTGTTGAATCTCGCCCCGGCGGACGCCCGCAGCCGCTACATCGGCACGCTGAATACCCTGGTCGGCGCGGCGCTGTTCGCCCCGGTCCTGGGTGGCCTGCTGGCTGACGCCGCCGGTTACCGCGTGGTGTTCGTCCTGAGCGCGGTGCTGTTCGCCGCCGCCTGGTGGCAGTGCGGGAAGTTGCGGCGGGATGCGTAAGAGGGATTAGGCGTTAGGATTTCGGACTTCCCTAATTCCTGACGCCTAACCCCTCACTCCTGCCCTTAATGGCCGAGGATTTTGCTTAAAAAGGCCTGGGCGCGTTCGTGCTGGGGATGGTTGTAGAACGCTTCCGGCGTCGTATCCTCCACGATCTGTCCCCGGTCAAAAAACAAAATCCGGTCCGCCACCTCCCGCGCAAACCCCATCTCATGTGTCACCACCAGCATCGTCATCCCCGACCGCGCCAGCTCCTTCATCACATCCAGCACTTCCTTGATCATCTCCGGATCCAGCGCCGAGGTCGGCTCATCAAACAGCATCACCTTCGGGTCCATCGCCAACGCCCGGGCAATCGCCACCCGTTGCTGTTGCCCCCCTGAGAGCTGCGCCGGATACTTGTGCGCCTGTTCCTCAATCCCCACCCGCCTCAGGAGTTCCAGGGCACGCTGTTCGGCTTCAGCGGGGCTGGTTTTGCGGACACGGGTGGGGGCGAGGGTGATGTTTTCGAGGACGGTGAGATGGGGGAAGAGGTTGAAGGACTGGAAGACCATGCCGACCTCGCGGCGGATTTCGTCGAGGTGCCGCTGCCCGTCGAGGGGGATACCGTCGACGGTGATGGAGCCGTGGTCGTGGGGATCGAGGGCGTTGAGGGTGCGGATGAAGGTGCTCTTGCCGCTGCCGGAGGGGCCGATGATGACGACGACTTCGCGGGGCTGGACGGTGAGGCTCACTCCCCGCAGGGCCTGGAAGCTCCCGAAATGCTTCTCCACGTCCTTCGCCACGATGATCGGTCCCGCTTGCGTCATGCGCGGAGTGTACACGCTCTGGCGCGGCCTGCGGCCCAGGCAGGGACGACGGAAAGCGCAGTCAAAGATGAGGCTATGCTAAGCTTCAGAACCACACACAGCCACGACCCGGCGACGCTCCGCCGTTGCCAGAAGGAGACTGCATGAAAAGAATCACCACTGTTTTGCTGCTCGGTACCGCCGCCGTCGCCCTCGCGCAGGGCACCGCCTTTCTGACCATCGGGTCGGGCAGCACCACCGGGGTGTACTTTCCGGTTGCGACCGGCATGGCCAAGATGATCAACGACGCCGGGGGAGGCGTGCGCGCCAATGCCCGCAGCACGGGCGGGAGCGTCTTCAACGTGAACGCGCTCGCCACCGGCGAACTCGACGCGGCCATCGCCCAAAACGACATCGTGTACTACGCCTACAAGGGCACTGGCCTCCAGGCCTTCCAGGGCAAGGCGAACAGCAAGCTCCGCACGATGGCCGTGCTGTATCCGGAAGTACTGCACGTGGTGGCGCGCAAGGACGCGGGAATCAACTCGATGGCTGACCTGAAGGGCAAGCGCGTGGTGATCGGTGACCTGGGGTCGGGCACCGAACAGACCGCCAAGCAGGTGCTGGAAGCCTACGGCCTGAATGAGGGCGACCTGGGGCAGGCGCTGCGTGTCTCCCCTGCCCAGGGCATCTCGCTGATGCAGGACAAGCGCGCTGACGCCCTCTTCTACACGGTCGGCGTGGGGGCCAGCGCCATCAGCCAGATCGCGCAGACGGTGGACGTGAAGCTGGTGCCGGTCAGCGGCAACCAGGCCTCCGCGCTCATCAAGAAGTACCCCTTCTACGTGCGCCACAACATCCCCGCCAACAGCTACAAGGGCATCGGCGCCACCGTGCCCAGCGTGGCGGTGCAGGCCACGCTGGTGACGACCACCAATGTCCCCGACGACACCGTCTACAAGGCCATGAAGGCCATTTTCAGCAACGAGGCGGAACTGAAAGCCCTGAACCCCAGCCTCGCCAGCTTCAGCTACGAGAAGGCGGTCAAGGGCCTGCCCGCCCCGCTGCACCCCGGCGCCCTGAAGTTCTTCAAGGAAAAGGGCATCAACGTCAAGTAATCGGCCCCAGGCCTGCCAGGAGGGGCCAGCCCGCGCGCATCACGGCGGCTGGCTCCTTTTTTCGAGAGAAGGAATGAGTCAGCTATGAGTGATCCGACAAGACCCGTCTCCAGCGACCCGGCCCTCGACCACAGCGGCATGACCGAGGGCGAGAGACGCGCCCTGGAAATGGTCGAGGCGGCCGAGACGGGCGGGCGCAAGCTGTACGGCTGGCAAAAGAGCCTGGTGACAGTTATCGCCATCGCCTGGTGCCTCTTTCAGATGTACGCGGCGCAGGTGGGCACCATCGACACCCTGCTGCTGCGCGCCACGCACCTGGCCTTCGCGTTTGCCCTGGCCTATCTGGTCTTCCCCTTCCGCAAGACGCCGGGAGAGCCGCAGGTGGGCGTGCCGTGGTACGACTGGATTCTGGGCACCGCGGCGGTCGGCACCGCCGTCTACCTGATCACCCAGTACCCCACCATTGCCAACGTGCAGGGCGGCGTGCTGAACAACACGGACGTGTGGGTGGGCAGCGCGATGGTCGTGCTGCTGCTGCTGGCCGCGTGGCGCACCATCGGGATCGCGATGCCCATCGTGGCGGGGGTGTTCATGCTGTACGCCCTCACCGGACCGCGCGGGCTGATCCGGGGCGACCTGGGGCCGCAGCTTCAGCTCCACGCCGGGCAGACCTGGCCGCAGGTGGTCGGGCAACTGTTCGCCAACACCGAGGGCATCTTTGGCACGGCCATCGGCGTCAGCGCGCAGATCGTCTTTCTGTTCGTGCTGTTCGGCTCGGTGTTCGACAAGCTGGGCGCGGGCGAGTGGTTCATGAACGTGGCGCAGGGGCTGCTGGGCGGCTTCCGGGGCGGCCCGGCCAAGGCCAGCGTCCTGAGCAGCGCGCTCAACGGCATCATCAGCGGCTCGGCGGTGTCCAACGTCGTGACCGGCGGGAACATCACCATCGGGACGATGAAGCGGGTCGGCTACTCGGCGGAGAAGGCCGGGGCCATCGAGGTCGCCAGCAGTTCCAACGGGCAACTGATGCCCCCGGTGATGGGGGCCGCCGCCTTCATCATGGCGCAGAACCTCAACATCGAGTACCGCAGCCTGATCCTGGCCGCCGCCGTGCCCGCCTTCCTGTGCTACGCGGCGCTGCTGGTGGTCACGCACATCGAGGCGCTGAAACTGGGGTTGCGCGGCCTGCCCCGCAGCGAACTCCCGCGTGTACGGCGGACGCTGCTCTCGGGCTGGTACTACCTGATTCCGCTGGTCTACCTGATCGGCACGCTGACAGTCAACCCCGACGCCACGCCCGAGCGCATCGCCCTGAACACCATCTTCCTGATGATCGCCATGATGTTCGTGCAGGAGGCGTGGCGGGCCAGCCGCGACGGGCGCACCGTCGGACGCGGGCTGCTCGACGCCGCACGGATGCTGATCGAGGCGTTCGAGGCTGGAGCCAGGAGCATGATCGGCATCGCCATCGCCACCGCGGCCGCCGGGATCATCGTGGGGATCGTGACGATCACCGGGCTGGGTTTCGGGCTGGCGGACATTGTGCAACTGGTCAGCGAGGGCTTCCGGTCCTTCCTGGCAGGCGTGGCGGGCCTGCTGCCGGGCGTGGATGCCACCGCCGTCGCCACGTTCGGCGCGATGCTGGTCGTGCTGCTAATGGCGCAACTGATCGCGCTGATCCTGGGGATGGGCCTGCCCACCACCGCGAACTACATCCTGATGAGCGCGCTGATCGTGCCCATCGTCGCCAAGATTGCCGGGCTGGACGCGACCAACCCGGCGCAGATGCTCCCGGTCCACATGTTCGTCTTCTACTTCGGGATCATGGCCGACTCCACGCCGCCGGTCGCGCTGGCCGCCTTCGCCGCCGCCGCGATCTCGGGCGGGAATCCGGTCGCCACGGGCATTCAGGCGTTCCAGTACGAGCTGCGGACGGCGCTGCTGGCCTACATGATGTTCTTCAACCCGTCGCTGCTCCTGATCGCCAACGGTCGCCTGGGCGGCCTGCCCTGGGCCGAGGCCATCCCGATGATCCTGTTCGCGTTCCTCGGCCTGGTGGCCTTCAGCGCCGCCACGCTGCGCTTCCTGCACCGCCGCACCAACGTCTTCCAGATGCTGCTGCTGCTGGTCGCGTCCTTCATCCTGATCATCCCCACACACATCCTGTGGAACCTCGCTGCCCTGGGGCTGATCGCGGCCGTGTACTTCTGGCAGAAGGCGGGGAGCCGGAAGGAGGGGCCGCCGGTGGTGCCTGCGGTGTAGGAGCCGTCAGCTCTCAGCCATCAGTGATCAGCAAAACCCCCAGCCGAGCGCGCTGGGGGCCTGTTCTTGCTGACGGCTGACCGCTTACCGCGTCGCGATCTTCACCCGCTTTTCGAGCTGGTCCGTGAAGAGCGTCATCACGGTGGTGAGGGCGAGGTAGACGCAGGCCACGGTGGTCAGGACGGGGACCGGCTGGAAGGTTTCGCTGGAGACGCGCGACCCCGCCAGCGTGAGTTCGAGCAGGGCGATGGAGGAGGCCAGCGAGGAGTCCTTGAGCAGCGCGACCAGGTTGTTCACCAGGGGCGGGACCACGATCCGCAGGGCTTGCGGCAGCACCACCGTCCGCATGGTCTGCGCGCCGCTGAGGCCCAGGCTGCGGGCCGCCTCGGTCTGGCCGCGCGGTACGGCCAGGATGCCCGCGCGGATCACCTCGGCGTTGTACGCGCCGACGTTGAGGGCCAGCGCGATCACCGCCGACCAGAACTCGTTCAGCTCGACCTTCAGGCCGATGGCTTGCAGGATGGGCGGGAGGGCGTTGTACACGAACAGGATCTGCACCAGCAGCGGCGTGCCGCGAATCAGCCAGATGAACAGGCTGGCCGGGGCGCGGACGAGCCACACGGCGCTGGTCCGCATGATGCCCGCGACGATGCCGACCAGCAGGCCGATCAAGCCGCTCACCACCGTGAGCTGGAGGGTCATCCGGGCGCCCTCCACGAACAGGTCGGCGCGCGGGCCGATGGGGTCGGGTATCTGCCGCAGCACGGCGGTGATCAGGAAGAACAGCAGGAAGAACGCGGCGGCGGCGGCCACCACCCAGGCCAGCAGGGCGAAGCCGCCCAGCGGCTGGCGCGGCGCCGCTTTCGGGACGGTCACGCCCGCCTCCCGGGGAGGGCCGTGAACCGTGAGTCACGCTCGATTTTCATTGCGCCGATGATGGCACAGATACGCGGCCACAGGGTAGCCGCAAGGCGCGCACGCAGACCCCGCAAAGAGGGTGGGGGAAGCTCTCCCACACGCTTCCCCCACTCCCCCCCTTCCGGCTGGCCTCAGCGGCAGCGGATGTCCTGGCCGAAGTACTCCCCACTGATCTTGGCGTAGGTGCCGTTGTTCATGACCTTGGCGAGCGCGGCGTTCAGTTCCTTCAGCAGGCTGCTGTTGCCCTTCTTCACGGCCATGCCGATGCGTTCATTGAACAGCAGGTCCCCCTGCACCAGCTTGCCTTTCTGGGCCTTCACCAGATCGAGGCCGGTGAACTTGTCGCCCACCCAGGCGTCCACCCGGCCCGCCAGCAGCGCGGCCTGCGCGTCGGTGTCCTTAGGGAAGGTCTTCACGTCGCCCACGCCGGGCACCTTGCTGACGTTTTGCAGGTAGGTGGTGCCGACCTGCACCGCCACCGTCTTGCCCTTCAGCGCCGCCGCCGTCATGGGGCCGCCGGGATGCGTGACAATCGCGCCGCCCGTGCAGTAGTGCGGGTTGGCGAAGTCCACGGCCTTCTGCCGCTCGGGGGTGATGCCGTGGCTGGCGATCACGAAGTCGTAGCGGTCCTGATTGAGGCCGATCAGCAGGTTGTCGAAGGGCTGCGTCACCCACTGCACCTTGAGGCCGAGCTGCTGGGCCAGGGCATTGGCGAGGTCCACCTCGAAGCCGGTGAGCTGGTTGCCCTTCATCAGGTTGAAGGGCGGAAAGGCCCCCTCGGTGGCGATCCTGATGGTGCCGCTCTTCTTGATCTCGTCCCAGGTGCGCGCCTCGGCGGCGCTGGCGAGCAGGCTCAGGGCGGTCAGGGTCAGCAGTGCTTTCTTGATCATGCAGGCTCCTCGTTCTGGCCGTTCCGGCCGCCTGGCTGGCGCCTGGGGACCGGCGGGTTGAAGTGATGGGCCACTCTAGCGCCGGGTGAAGAGCAGGTAAAGGAGGAGAGCATGAGGAACTGGGGGGGGTAGGTCAGAAGCGGGTCACAAAAGCGCCGCCTCCCGGAAGAAGGCGGCGCGGGGCAGGACGAGCGGGTTCAGTCGTCGGCGGAGATGACGGTGACGGTGCCGGGGGCCTGGCTGGTTGCGGGCGTGCCGTACTCGTACCCCAGGCCGAGCGTGTCCGCCTGGCCGCGCTTGCCGGTCGGCGTGCCCCGGTCGATGGCCATCTCGGTTTCGTGGTCGAAGGCGTGCAGGCGCGTCTGGTCGATCAGCAGCTCGATGTCGTCGCCCGGGTCCACGGCGGCCTGCCCCTCGACCTTGGCCGTGATATCCTGCCCGTCCACGTCGATGATCAGGTCGGTCTGCGCGCCCAGCGGCTCGACCACCACGATCTTGCCGCGCAGCACGTTCACGCCCTGCGGGATGTCACTCTGGCCCACCACGCCGATATGCTCGGGGCGGATACCCAGGTAGACCTCCTTGCCCTCGTAGGCCCTGAGGCTCTGCGCGAGGCGGCCCATCGGCGCGACGCGGCTGCCGCCGACCACGAATTCGCCGTTCTGCACGCGGGCGGTCAGGAAGTTCATGGAGGGGCTGCCGATAAAGCCCGCCACGAACTTGTTCTGCGGGAAGTCGTAGAGGTTCATCGGCGTGTCCACCTGCATGATCACGCCGTCGCGCATCACCACGATGCGGTCGCCCAGCGTCATCGCCTCGACCTGGTCGTGCGTCACGTAGATGATGGTGGCGCCCAGGCGGCGGTGAAGTTGAGAAATCTGCGAGCGCATCTCCACGCGCAGCTTCGCGTCGAGGTTGGAGAGCGGCTCGTCCATCAAAAAGACCTTCGGCTCGCGCACGATGGCGCGGCCCATCGCCACGCGCTGACGCTGACCGCCGGAGAGTTCCTTGGGCTTGCGGCCCAGCAGGTGCTCGATCTGGAGAATGCGCGCCGCGTCCCGCACGCGCTTGTCGATCTCGGCCTTGGGCGTCTTGCGGAGCTTCAGGCCGAAGGCCATGTTCTCGTAGACATTCATGTGCGGGTACAGCGCGTAGTTCTGGAAGACCATCGCGATGTCGCGGTCCTTGGGCGGCACGTCGTTCACAACGCGGTCCCCGATCCGTAACACGCCGTCGGAGATATCCTCCAGGCCTGCGATCATCCGCAGGGTGGTGGACTTGCCACAGCCCGAAGGCCCGACGAAGACCATGAACTCGCGGTCGGCGATGTCCAGGTTGAAGTCCTTCACCGCATGCTGCTTGGTGCCGTAGTACTTGTGGATGTGCTCCAGAACGACTTCCGCCATGATGAGCCTACCTTTCGCCCCATCTCTTGCCCGTGAATGTCTCCTTTGACAGAGAGGTCGGGCAACCGGGGTACGCAAACGAGAATCCCAGGGTGAACGCTGACGCTTGGCTGACGGGGGGAGTTTACCATGTCCGGGAGAATGGGAAAACGGTGTGGCGCCGCAGGGAGCGTGTCAAAGACCCCTCACCCCCTGGCTTCGCCAGGCCCCTCTGCTTCGCAGCTTTGCAAGTCTCCCCTTGGTAGAGGGGTCAGAAAAGCCCTCTCCCGTGGGGAGACTGGTACAGCCGCTTGCGGAGGGTTGGGTGAGGGGTCTTTTACGCCCTGCCTCAGCTCGCCTGCCCGAACTGCATCCGGAACACGAACTTGGTGACCTCACCCTTGAGGTTGTCGATCATGTCGTTGAACATGTTCGTCGCCTCGAACTTGTACTCGGTGAAGGGGTCGCGCTGGCCGTAGCCGCGCAGGCCGATGCCCTGCCTCAGCACGTCCATGCCGTGCAGGTGTTCCTTCCAGTGCTGGTCCACCACCTGAAGCAGCACGTAGCGCGAGAGGCTGTTCAGCATGGTCGGGCTGAGTTCCTCCTTGCGCGCGTCGAAGGTGTCGGCCACGGCCTCGATCACGTGCGCGTGGGCGTCCCCCGGCGTCATGGTCCGCAGGGCCTCGAAGTCGTAGCTTTCGAGCTGGGGCACCGCGTCGATCAGATTGGTGCGGAGCGTCTCCAGGTCCCAGGTTTCCGGGGCCTGGTCAATCGGGGCGTAGTAGGCGAGCTGCATCTCGGTGAAGTCCGCGATCATGCCCTCGGTGGATTCCTCCACGTCCTCGTCGGCGCCGAGCAGCACCTCGCGGCGCTGGGCATAGATGGTGTCGCGCTGCTTGCTCATCACGTTGTCGAACTCCAGCAGTTGCTTGCGGATGCCGAAGTTGCGGTCCTCCACCCGGGCCTGCGCGCGCTCGATGGCCCCGGTGACCATCTTGGCCTCGATGGGCTGCGTGTCGTCCATGCCCAGGCGGTCCATCATGGCGACCACCCGGTCGTTGGCAAAGAGGCGCATCAGGTCGTCCTCGAAGGACACGTAGAAGCGGCTGGAGCCGGGGTCGCCCTGACGGCCCGCGCGCCCGCGAAGCTGGTTGTCGATGCGCCGGGACTCGTGGCGCTCGGTGCCGATGATGTGCAGGCCGCCCAGTTCCTGCACGCGGGCCCGGTCCGCCACGGTGTCCGTCTGGAGCTGCCGCGCCTGCCGGATAAAGTCGGCGGTCATGCCGGGAATCTGCATCCCCAACTGTTCGGCTTCCGGGTCCTGACGGCTGATCGCCTTGATAAAGGCCTCGGCCTCGGGGGCGAAGCGGCTGATCCCGAAATTCTGCTCGATGGCCTCGCCCAGAATGAATTCGGCGTTGCCGCCCAGCATGATGTCGGTGCCGCGCCCGGCCATGTTGGTGGCGATGGTGACGGTCCCCGAACGGCCCGCCTGCGCGATGATGCTGGCCTCCTGCGCCTCGTACTTGGCGTTCAGGACCGAGTGCCGGATGCCCGCCTGCGTGAGCAAGGCGCTGAGCTGCTCGGAGGTGTCGATGCTGGCGGTGCCGATCAGGATCGGGCGGCCGGTGGCGTGCATCTCCTGCACTTCCCCCACGACAGCCTGGTACTTGCCCATGCGGGTGCGGTACACCAGGTCGTCGGCGTCCTGGCGGATCACCGGCTTGTTGGTGGGGATCACCAGCACGTCGGAGCCGTAGATGTCGAGGAATTCCTTTTCCTCGGTCTTGGCGGTGCCGGTCATGCCCGCGAACTTGTCGTACAGGCGGAAGAAGTTCTGGTAGGTGATCGTGGCGAGGGTCTGGTTCTCGTTCTCGATCTTCACGCCTTCCTTGGCCTCGATGGCCTGGTGCAGCCCTTCGCCGTAGCGGCGGCCCGGCATCGAGCGTCCGGTGAACTCGTCGATGATGATGACCTCACCCTCGGCGTTCACGATGTAGTCCTTCTCGCGGTGGTACAGCTCGCGGGCGCGGATCGCCTGGGTGATCATGTGCGCCTTGTCCATATTCTCGGGGCTGTAGAGATCGGTCAGCGAGAGCAGGCGCTCGATCTTGGCGATGCCGCCTTCGGTCAGGTGAACCTGCTTGCCCTTCTCGTCGATGGTGTAGTCGCCGGTCGGCTCCGCGCGCTTGCCGGGTTCGGCGGGTTCGCCCTTCTGGAGACGGCGGATCAGCTTGGCGTACACGTAGTACAGGTCGGTCGCCTTTTCCGCCGCGCCCGAGATGATCAGCGGTGTACGGGCCTCATCGATCAGGATGGAATCCACCTCGTCCACGATGGCGTAGTGGAGGGGGTGATCGGCGCGCAGCACCAGTTGCTCGCGGCTCTGGGCCATATTGTCGCGCAGGTAGTCGAAGCCCAGCTCACTGTTGGTGACGTAGGTGATGTCGCAGGCGTAGGCGGCCTGACGCTCGTGCGGCTGGAGGTCACGGCTGGCGAGGCCCACCGTCAGGCCCAGCGTGCGGTACAGCAGGCCCATCTCCTCGGCCCCGACGCGGGCGAGGTAATCGTTCACGGTGACGAGGTGAGCCCCCTTGCCTTCCAGGGCATTCAGCGCGAGGGCCAGCGTGGCGACCAGCGTCTTGCCCTCGCCGGTGCGCATCTCGGCGATGCGGCCCTGGTGGAGCGCCGTCCCGCCGATCAACTGCACGTCGTAGTGGCGCTTGCCGATGGACCGGCGGCCCGCCTCGCGGATCAGGGCGAAGGCGGGCACCAGCACGTCGTCCAGCGACTCCCCGCCCTCCTGGACCCGCTTTCGCAGGGCCATGAACGCCTCGGCGAGGTTCTCGATTTTCATCGTCTCTTCTTCCAGCGCGTTCACGGGCTGCACCACCGTCTTGATGATGCGCTGCACGTCGCGCTGGTTGTTATCGAACACTTTGTTCAGGACACGGAACATGACACATGAGTATAGCGCGTGGGCGGGGCCACCATCGCCGGATTTCAGCAGAGCGGGCGAAAGGAAGTTGAGCGGGGGGGGCTCAGGGCAAATCGGTTAGAATCTGGTCAGAGCGACCAGAAAAGGGGCGGGATGACGAAAACCGTGAAGCTTCAGGATGCCAAGGCCAAGCTCAGCCAACTGATCCGCGAGGTGGAGGCGGGGGAAACGGTGATCGTGACGCGGCATGGCAAGCCTGCGGCGCGTCTGGTGGCGGTTGAGCCTGAAGGGCAGAGCGGGCCGGTTCGGATGGCGATTGAGGCATTGCGCGACATTCCCAAGATCGAGGACCTGGAATTTGAGCGTGACCGCACACCCTGGGGCGACATCGAGCTGGATTTTGACTGATGCCGTATCTGCTGGATACCCACACGGTGAGTGAGACAGCCAAACTCCGTTCCAATCCGGGTTTGATGGCCTTCCTCTCTTCAGTCCCGCTGAGCGAGACGTACCTCAGCGCCGTGACGGCTGGAGAGATCGAGTACGGGGTGGAACGCCTCAGTGACCCGGTACGCCGGGCCCAGCTCCGCGTGTGGGCAAACCGTTTACTGGATCAGGAGTACCGGGGCCGCGTCCTCCCCGTCACCAAGGAAGTGATGGCAACCTGGGCGCAGCTCGTTCTCCGCAGTGGGAAAACGCCGGGCCAGCTTCCCAGAATGGACTCGCTTCTGGCCGCCACCGCCCTCCACCACGGCCTCACCCTGGTCACTTGCAACACCGCCGACTTTGAGGCACTCGGCGTCCCGCTCCTCAATCCCTGGGAGACTTGAGGCTCAGGCGTTCGCCAGCGGCGCATACGCCACCGCACCCTCGCTGAGCGGGCTGGGTTCGCGTCCTGCGCGGATGGCGGCGGCCCCCGCCAGCGCGATCATCGCGCCGTTGTCGGTGTTCAGGCCCTTGCCGGGGAACACGGCCCGGACCGGGCTGGCGGCGAAGGCTTCCCGCAGCGCGCGGTTGGCCGCCACGCCACCCGACACCACCACCGTCTCCCGCCCGTACACCTGCGCGGCCCGCAGCGTGGTTTTGACGAGGAAACGCACTGCGGCCCGCTCGAAGCCCGCCGCCAGGTCTTCCGGTTTGGCACCGGCCCGGTGGGCCAGCAACGCCGCCGTCTTCAGGCCGCTGAAGGAGAAGTCGAAGCCTTTCTGCCCCTGGAGCGGTTCCTTGAAGGGCACCGCGTCCGGGTCGCCACGCCGGGCCGCCTCGCTGATGGCGGGACCGCCGGGGTAACCCAGGCCCGCCAGCCGCGCGATCTTGTCGAAGGCCTCGCCCGCCGCGTCGTCGCGGGTGGCCCCGACCAGCACGTATTCGCCCTCCCGGGGCACGTCGAAGAGGTGGGTGTGCCCGCCGCTCACGACCAGCGCGAGGTAGGGCGCCTGAAGCTCCGCCTCGCTCGCCGCCGCGAAGATGTGGCCTTCGAGGTGATGGGCGGCATAGAAGGGCACGTCCAGCGCCTGCGCGAGGCCCTTGCCGTACATCAGCCCCACCAGCAGCGCACCGACCAGGCCGGGGCCGGAGGTCGCCGCGACCGCGCCGATGTCCCCCACCGTCAGGCCTGCCTCGGCCAGCGCGTCCCCCAGTACGGCATCAATGCGCTCCACGTGTTCGCGGCTCGCCATCTCCGGCATCACGCCGCCGTACTGGGCGTGGACGGTCTGCGACCAGACGCGGTTGGCCCGCACCCGCACCGACCCGTCCGGCGTCAGTTCCACCACGCCCACCCCGGTGTCGTCGCAGGAGGTGTCGATGCCGAGGATGTACAGCGGGGAACTCATCGCGGGGGAGTGTAGCAGGGGTGCCGGAGGCGATGGGTGGCGGAGGCCCGCCTCACCAGTGCCTCGGATCAGAAGCGGGTTCCTCGGCCAGCAGCCACAGGCAGCGGCCCTGCGCGGCGGCGTCGCGCTGGGCGTCGAGCAGCACGCGCTCCAGTTCGGCTCCCAGATGCTTGTGCCGCCTGCGGAAGTGTTCGTAGTCGCACAGCACCAGCGCGAAGCGGGCCGGGCGCGCGTCGGGGTCGGTCAGCACGTCGTAGAGGGCGTCCCAGTTGCGCCCGAAGCTCTCGGTCAGGGCCAGGCCGCGCAAAAAAGCCAGCATCAGGCTCTCCTTGTCGCGCACCCGGGAAAGATCGACCTCGCGCACCGCCACCTGATACCCGGCGGCCACGATACGCGGGTCGTGGGGCGCGGCCTGGATGCCCTGCGGGGCCTCATTGAAGACGTTCATCACGGCTGGATTCTCCGGAAGGTGGTGTAGTGGTCGGCGCTGTAGTAGCACTCGGCAGCGGGGGGCGCCTGGGGCCTCTCCGTCACGCAGATGATCCGCCGCGCGCCCCGGTCCCCCTCGCCCGGGGTGGGCACGGTGTACTCGCGGTAGCTGCCGCTGGGCCGCCCGGGCAGCACACCCTCGCGGTTGCCAAAGACGCTGCCGTCCTTGCGGTACGGGAAGGGGCCGCCCGCCCGGATCAGCCGCAGCGTGCGCTGGCCCTCGGGCGGAAGGTCGCGGACGGCGACGAAGGGCAGACCGCTGACCGGGTCACGGGTCAGGCGGGTGGTGGTGGAAGTCGTCGTGGTCTGCCGCGCCTGCTGGCCGCCCCCAGAGAAGTCGCAGGCGGCCAGCAGCCCCGCGAGCAGGACGGCAGCAAGGGGCAGGCGGTGACGGCGGCTCACGTCCCGAAGTCTACGGCGCAGCCGCAGCCCTGACCTTGACTTTCCCTTTCCGCCCGCGTGTCCAGCCAGGCCAGCAGGTCCGGCAGCAGCCCGTCCAGGCCCTTGTACGTCACCTGCTCGGGCGTCATGGTCCGGAGGGCGGCGGCGAGCGCGGCAGCGTGGGCGGGATTCGCCACGGCCTCACGCAGCGGAGACGTAGAGGGCCGGATGGTGAACAGTGCCCCGTGCGCGGCAGGAAAACCGGTCAGGGTCTGCCGCTCCACCCGCAGGAACGCGCCGTCCGGATCGAAGCGGGTGGAGCCAGCGCGGTCGGCATCCGGCGGGGCGGCGGGGTGGTGGTCCAGCCGGTCACTCATCGCCACTCCCCAGGCAAAGCGCACGAAGGGGCCGCGCGTGATCACCGCGTCCACCAATCGGGGCGCCGTGGCGTTCATCGGGCCGCTGCCCGCGACCGGCGTATGAACCGCCACGAAGTCCCGCCCCAGCTTGTCCCGCGGGTCCCAGTGCTGCGGCGACAGCACATGCGCGGCGGCCAGCCAGTCCTGGCCGGTCCGGGGGTCGCGCGCGACCAGGGCCAGGTCTTCCGGCGCATTCAAGCCCAGGAAATCCAGCGCGTTCACGGGCGTCACCTCCATCACGAGGTCGGCCAGCGGCGCGGCGAAGCGGGCCAGCGCCTCCACACTCCCGCGCCGGGGGTCGAGGTCGGCGGCCCAGCCGAGGGCGGCATTCCGGAACGTCCGCCCGTCCCAGGTCATCCCACCGTCACTCTCGGCGGCGAGGGTGCGGGCGATGAAGGTGAGGGCCTCTTCCCGCAGGTCGGGCGTCAACCCCGCCTCACCCGCGTACTCGTGCAGCGCGCGGCGGTGGGCGGCCACCTTGCTCGCCACGAAGCGCGGATACTCGCGGTCGAGGGCGAAGGTGTGCGTCTCCACCACGCCCTCCCCCACCCACGGCACCGGCTGCACGCCGAGGCGGTACAGGCCTGCCGAGACGGCGTATCGGCCGCTCAGGAAGGGACGGTAAAGGACCGGGGACTGGGCGAACACAGGGCCATTCTGGCAGAGTGCCGGAGCCTTCCTCCCCTACAGGCCCCCGTTCGCCAGCCTGCCGCTCGCCACCAGCAGCAGGATCAGCACGCCGACCACGACGCGGTACACGGCGAAGCCCTTGAAACTGTTGTGGGACACGAAGCGCAGCAGCCAGCCTATGGCGAGATACGCCACCACGAAGCTGACCGCCGCGCCCAGCACCACGTTCAGGAGGCCGATCTGCGCGAGGAGGGCACGGCTCTGGATGAAGTCGATCAGCGCCGCGCCGCCCAGCGTCGGAATCCCCAGGTAGAAGCTGAACTGGGTGGCGGTCGGGCGGTCGAGGCCCATGATCATCCCGCCCAGGATGGAGCTGGCGCTGCGCGAGAAGCCCGGCCACAGCAGCGCGAGGCACTGCGCCGCGCCGATCAAAAAGGCCCGGCCCACGCCGATCCCCTTGAGGCTGTGGATGACGGGCGGGGCCTTGCGGCTCTCGATCACCCACATCAGCACGCCGCCCACGATCAGCGCCCAGGCGACCACGCTGGGCCGGAACAGGTTCGCCTTGATCGCGTCCGCGAACAGCACGCCGAGGATCAGCGCCGGAATACACGCCACCACCACCCCCAGCCACAGCCGCTGCGTGGGCTGATCATGCCCGATCACGCGCGCCTGCTGCACGAAGTCGCGCCAGTAGAAGACAAGCACGGCCAGGATCGCGCCGCCCTGAATCACCACCTCGAAGGTGTCCTTGATCTCCTTGGGCCAGGGCACGCCCATCAGGTTCCCGGCGACGATCAGGTGCCCCGTGGAGCTGACCGGCAAAAATTCGGTGATGCCCTCGACGATCCCGTAAATAATGGCGTAAAACCAATCCATGTCCGGGGGAGGCTAGCACCTCGGGCCGAAGGTGGGCCTCAGGCCAAAGGCGGAGGGGACGCAGGCGGTCCAGGCCAGGTCTGCCGTTTGGCCTGTTCCTGTAACGCCTCTCACGAAACGGGTTAGGTTGAGACATGCGAAAAAGTTTTCTGCTCTCCGCACTGCTGCTGTCCTCTCTCGCCCACGCGGGCGGCGCCGAGGGGGGCCAGGCCGGACAGGGACAGGCGGAACGTGTGACCACCACCCTGAATTTCGGTGACTTCCAGAGCAAGGCCGAGTGGACCTATCCCCAGGGCAAGAGCGGGAAGCTGCCCGCCGTCCTGCTGATCCACGGCTCCACCCCCGCCGATATGAACTTCACGATGCTCGGCCAGGACGGCAAGGTCAAGTCCGCCATCTTCAAGGACCTGGCGGACGCCTTCGCCGCCCAGGGCATCGCCACGTTGCGTTACAACAAGCACTACGTCAGCGGCCCCGGCCAGGTGGATTACCAGAGCTTCTACACCAAGGCCGACCTGAATCTCTTCCTGAAGGACGCCGAGGTCGCCTTGCGTGGGGTGGAGCAAAACCCGCGCGTGGACCCGAAGAAGATCTTCGTCTACGGCTGGAGCGAGGGGTCCACTGTCGCCGCCGCGCTGGTGGCGAGGCACCCGGAGGTCGCGGGCCTGATCGTGCAGGGGCCGGTGGTGCTGCCCTGGCGGCAGCTCTTCGAGGCGCAGTTCAATAACGTGCAACTGCCTTACCTGCGCTCGGTGGTGGGCGGGGCGCTCACCAATGCCGACTTCGCAAAGCTGCTGGCCGGAAAGGCTGGCCTGGTCGCCAAAAACGCAGCGTCTTACTTCACGGACCGGGTGCAGGCGCAGCAGGGCAAGTTCGTCATCAACCCGCTGCTCGACACCAACAAGGACGGCAAGCTGGAGGTGGATAGCGAGGTCGTGCCGGGGTTTCAGGCTGTGCTGGATTACGCCTTTACCCCGCAGGGCTTTTTCAGCATCTACGCGCCGGGCCGCGCCCTGCCCACCGTGACCGAGCAGGTGCCCAACCTCAAGGTTCCGGTGCTGGTGCTGCAAGGCGCGAACGATGCCAACACGCCCGCGAAGTATCTGGGCACGCTGGAGCAGGCGTTCAAGGCGGCGGGAAGAGACGCGACGATCAAGGTCTACCCCGGTCTGGGGCACTCGCTGGGACCTGCCGCCAGCCCCATCGACGACGACTTCCGGCCCATCGCGGCGGGGCCGATGCGAGACGCGGCGAACTGGATCAAGACGCACTGAGATGGGGAGGCCTGTAGCCGGACCTGTGCCGTTTGCCCCGTTTCTGGAACGCTGGCAACTCGTGCCGGACGGCGAGCCGATTCACACGCATAGCAGTGACCTGTTGCCGGTGCGCTGGCGGGGCGAGGCCGCCATGCTGAAGCTGCCGCGTGAGGCCGAGGAGCGGCGCGGCGGCCTGCTGATGCGGTGGTGGGACGGCGAGGGCGCCGCGCGGGTGCTAGCACACGAAGAGCAGACCGGGGCGCTGCTGCTGGAACGGGTGACGGGGCCGCGCTCCCTGGTGCGGATGGTCCGCGAAGGACAGGATGATGAGGCTTCCCGTGTCCTCTGCGGAGTGGCGGCCCGGCTGCATCTTCCGCGCGCCCGGCCGCTGCCCGAGCTGGCACCGCTGGAGCGGTGGTTTCGCTCGCTGGAGGCTGCTTCCAGGCAGCACGGGGGGCTTTTTGTGGAAGCGGCGGACACGGCCCGGCACCTG